>JAFAYE010000001.1:310277-620555 GCA_019240525.1 Candidatus Eremiobacterota bacterium | reverse complement strand
AGACGGCGAACTTAATGCTGGCGCTGCAAGCCGGCGGCGCGCAGATCGCGCTCTGTGCGAGCAATCCCCTTTCGACCCAAGACGACGTTGCCGCGGCGCTCTGCGAATACGGCATTGCGACCTACGCCATCAAGGGTGAAGACAACGCCACCTACTATTCGCACATCGAGTCGGTGATCGCGACCCATCCGCAGATTTCGATGGATGACGGCTGCGATCTCGTCACCAGCATCTATACCAAGCACGAGGATCAGCTTGGCGAGATGATCGGCGGCTGCGAAGAGACGACGACCGGCGTGATTCGCCTGCGGGCCATGCAGCGCGACGGGGTGCTTCCGTATCCGATTTTTGCCGTGAACAATGCGCTGACGAAGTATATGTTCGACAATCGCTACGGCACCGGACAATCCACGCTCGATGGAATCGTTCGCGCCACCAACGTTCTGCTCGCGGGACGCACCCTCGTCGTCGTGGGTTACGGCTGGTGCGGACGCGGCATCGCTTCGCGGGCCGCGGGCATGGGTGCACACGTGATCGTGACCGAAGTCGATCCGCGCAAGGCGATCGAAGCGGTCATGGACGGCTACCGGGTGATGCCGATGAACGATGCGGCGAAGATCGGCGACATTTTCGTGACCGTGACCGGCAACTATCACGTGATTCGCGAGGAGCACTTTCGCCTGATGAAGGACGGTGCGATCGTCTGCAACTCCGGGCACTTCAACGACGAGCTCGATCTCGACTCGATCGGGCGCCTCGCCCGCGGAAAAACCGAGCCGCGCGCGTTCGTCGAACAGTTCGAGATGCACGATGGTCGCAAGATCTGCATTCTGGCTGACGGGCGGTTGATCAATCTCGCGGCCGCCGAGGGTCATCCGGCGGCGGTGATGGATATGTCGTTCTCGAACCAGGCCCTCGTGACGGCCCATTTGGTGAAGCACCACCGCGATCTCGAGAAGGGGCGCGTGTACGACGTGCCCGTCGAGATCGATGAAGAGGTGGCGCGTCTCAAGCTCTCGTCCATGGGAGTCGAAATCGACACACTGACGCCCGAGCAAGTGAAGTACATCGCTTCGTGGAGCGAAGGCACCTAAGTGGCCTATCGCAAGTTCTTCACCAGCGAGTCGGTCACCGAAGGTCATCCCGACAAGCTGGCCGACCAGGTCTCCGACGCCGTTCTCGACGCGCTGCTCAAGGACGATCCGAACTCGCGCGTCGCCGTCGAGACCTTTGCGATCACCGGGCAAATCCACATTGCCGGCGAGGTGACGACCAAGACCTACGTTGACATTCCGCGTATTGCGCGCGAAACGGTTCGCGAGGTCGGCTACACGCGTTCCGCGATCGGCTTCGACGCCGAAACCTGCGGGGTGAGCGTCTCGATCGACGAACAGTCGCCCGACATCGCGCTCGGTGTCGATAAATCGCTCGAGGCTCGCTCCGGCGACGACGATGAGTTCGAGCGCCTCGGCGCGGGCGACCAAGGCATGATGTTCGGTTACGCTTGCCGCGAAACCGACGAACTAATGCCGCTGCCGATCGTGCTCGCGCATAACTTAACGCGCCATCTCGCCGCGATGCGAAAGAACGGCACCATTCCCTATTTGCGTCCCGACGGCAAATCGCAGGTGACGGTGGAGTACGACGCCGATCGACCGGCGCGCGTCGAGGCCGTCGTCGTTTCGACGCAGCACGATCCCGAGATTCCGCTCGAGGAGATTCGCCGCGAGATTACCGAGAAGGTGATCGATCACGTCATTCCCGGCTCGATGCATGACGAACACACGCGCGTCTATGTGAACCCCACGGGTCGTTTCGTCGTCGGTGGCCCTAAAGGCGACGCGGGTTTGACCGGACGCAAGATCATCGCCGACACCTACGGCGGCATGGCGCGTCACGGCGGCGGCGCCTTTTCCGGCAAGGACCCCACGAAGGTCGACCGCTCCGGTGCGTATGCCGCGCGCTGGGTCGCAAAGAATATCGTGGCGGCCGGATTAGCGGATCGTTGCGAAGTGCAAGTCGCCTATGCGATCGGCGTTGCGCATCCGATGAACGTGCTGGTCGAAACGTTCGGGACCGGGCGCCTTCCCGAAGAACAAATTGCCAACGCCGTCACCGAAATCTTCGATTTACGTCCGGCGGCGATTATCCATTATCTCGATCTTCGTCGTCCGATCTACCAGCAGACCGCCGCCTACGGTCATTTCGGGCGGCCCGACCTGGATTTGCCGTGGGAGCGCACCGACCGCGTCGAGGCGCTTCGTCAGGCCACCGCCTTTAATGGAGAGCAGTTGCGTGTTCCAAACTTTGCCAAATAGTACGCGCCGCGCCGCCGCTTTACTCGTCGCGTTTTTCGCGTTAAGCGTTCCGGCGCCCGCGGCTCAGTTTGCTCCGTCACAAACGTTCAAAGCGGGAACGAAGATCAACTGCGTTCTCGACGAGACGATCAATTCGGCAACGACGGTCGAATACGCGGATTTCAAGCTGCGCGTTACCGATCCGTCGCATCCGGCGCTGGAAGGCGCCGAAGTGCACGGGTATGTGACGGTGGTCACGCAGCCTTCGGGAATGAACCGCGCCCGCATCAGCTTCTTGCTGACCAAAATCCATTTCAGCAACGGCACCAAGAAGCCAATCCACGCCTTCGTCGTCAACCGCGGCGTCGTGCAATATAATCCCGCGGCGCAGCAGGCCCAGCGCAACATGCCTCCGCCGATGCCCAACGGCTTTACGACGCCGGGTCCGGTTGCGTGGCAGATGAACTTCGGAAGCGGCGGCGCGAGCGTTTCGAATCGTCCAACGACGGCAGTCGGCGGAACGATCTACGCAGCCAACGCGCACGAGCCGATCGTCATCCATGCCGGCACGGCCGTCACGATCCAACTCACCGCCGACCTAACGATCCCATAGCTTCGCCTTTGTCATCCTGAGCCCGTCGAAGGATGACTGCCTTTGTCATCCTGAGCCTGTCGAAGGACGAGCCTGTCGCCCCGGGCGTAGCATTTGCTCCATTGTGCACTGGCGCGGCGGTTTGTCGGGGCGCCAGCGCAACAAGCGCGTTGCATGGCGAAAACGATGGCCGGTGACGTGATCGAAAGCCACCTCCACCACAATTTGCGGGCGCACCGGAAACCATTGCACGCTATCACCGCGGCGCCAGCGACTCGGGCCTCCAGGCGCAGCGCCGGTAAAACCCGGCGGCTCGACGATCGGCTTGAGCAAATCGGCGGCGCGTTTGCGCTCGGCGGCGCTCATCGAACCGACGAAGCCGACGTGATTGAGAAGGCCGGCATCATCGTAAAGACCGAGCAGCAATGAGGCAATGGTGCCGTCGGCGCTGGTGCGAAAGCCGCCGATAACGCAGTCGGCAGTGTAACTGCGCTTAATTTTGACCACCGCGTCGCGGCTACCGAAAGCATAGGGCACATCGCGCTTGGCGATCACCCCATCGAGCCGCGCGAGACTTCCGTCGAGCCATCGTTGCGCGAGGGAAACGTCGCTCGTGGCAGGCGACAAGCGCAGCATTTCGCTTCCATCGAAATTCTGCGCGACGAAAGCCTCCAAACATTTCCGCCGTCCTCGCAACGGTTGTTCGTACAGCGGGCTGCCGCCGTCCACGAGCAGATCGAAGAGCACGTACGACGCCGGCGTTTCTTGCGCCAATCGCCGCACACGGCTTACCGCGGGATGAATGCGTTGCAGCAGCGCGTCGAAATCTGATGCGGTTTCGCCTGCGATGAGCAACTCGCCGTCAATGACGAACCGCTGCGCCGGCGCCGACTTGACGAGCTCGACAACTTCGGGAAAGTAGCGCGTCAACGTTTCTCCCGATTTTGACTGAAGCTCTACATCGTCGCCGTCGCGAAAGGCGATGCAGCGGAAGCCGTCCCATTTTGGCTCGTACGTCCATTCGGCGCCCTCAGGAATCCGTTGCACCTGGCGCGTTTCCATGGGTTCGACCGGCGGACGCAAAACGAGCCTGTCAAACGGCATGCAGTGCGAAACGGCCGCGGCTGCTGAGCAGCGGCTTCCAAAGATCGCCGATTTTTGCGATGCGATCGGGCACGTTGAAAATCGTAAAGTCGGTCAGCTCGCAGCCGTTCTTCAACTCCTCCCAAGTCACGGGCGTCGAAACGGTCGCTTCTTCGTTCGGGCGAACGGAATAAATCGAGGCCAGGGTTTTCCCCCAGGCGTTCTGGTTGTAGTCGACCAGCACGTGACGATCGGGGCGGTTGGCGATGCGGTATTCGGCAGTCAACACGTCGGGATGGGCTCGCGCAATTTGATGGCCGATCTCCTTAGCGATCGCCCAGACTTCGTGCTGCGTCGGCCCCGTACGGATTGCGACGTAAATGTGTACGCCGCTGCTGCCGGTCGTCTTCACGAAGGGCGTCATTCCAAGGCCGCGCAGGACGTCGTTGACGATCAGCGCGCCCTCGCGGACCACCGAGAACGGGGTGTTGTCGGTGGGATCCATGTCGAAATGGATGTAAAGCGGGCGGTCGGGATCCTCGCAGCGGGAGTACCAGGGGTTGAGGTCGATGCACCCAAGATTGATCAACCAGAGAAGCGACGCGCGATCGTCAATCACGGGAAAGTCAATGACGTTGCCTGAGCGATGCGAGATAGGACAGGTGCGTATCCATGGCGGTCGCGGCGTCGGCGTTCGCTTCATGTAGAAGAATTCGCCCGTGACCCCGTGGGGGTAGCGTTTCATCACCATCGCCCGCTCCCGAATGTGCGGAAGAAGAACGTCGGCAACGCTCATATAGTAGCGGAGAAGATCGCCCTTGGTCAGCTTCAATGCCGGGAAATAAATTTTGCGCAGATTCGTCAGCGCAACGTGTCGACCGTCGACTTCGACGGTGGCATCGTCGACGTCGGCCGGAATGAGGGTTGCCGCAGGGCCGCGCTTGCTACGCTCCGCCATGCCAGGCCTATACCGTGGAAGTTACCGCTTTTCCGCTCGCGACCGGTCACGTTGACTACCGTTCGGGCGCTGTGGATGCACGATGCCAGGACCCCGGCTTCTGCGCGCGTCTGCTGTGGCCGCCATCGTCGGCCTCGTTACCATCACCGTGTATCTCGTGCTTGAGCGCGCGGTCGCGGCGCATCTTCCCATAGCGCTATGCTTACGCGAGCTCTTGCAGTGGGACGCTTCAAATGCTTACGGCGTCCGCGCCTTTAACGGCGGCTGGCCGACGGCGTTCGTGGGCCTTGCAATGGATTTTGTCGTTTCGTTTGCTTGGGCGGTTGCGTTTGCGGCGCTTTACGTGATGCTGCCAATCGTCAGGCGTTACGTTGTGCTGGCCGGGCTTTGCTTCGGCGCGCTGGTGATGATAGCCATGCTCTTTGTCGTTGTTCCGCTCGGTCACGCGACCCAACTGGAGCCCACTCTGTCGCATCTTGCCAACGTGCTCGTTGCGCATGCGATCTTTTTCGGCGTGCCCGTGGCGTTGACGATCGAAGGTGAGATTCGCCGCGAAGCTCGCCTCCGCTGAAACCAGCACGTCGGCAGGGGCCTTTGAGCCTCCGTGGAACGCCTCGGCGCGGCTGGTTTTCCAATCCGGATTAGCTCAGTTGGTAGAGCAGCTGACTGTTAATCAGCGGGTCGTTGGTTCGAGTCCAACATCCGGAGGATAGTAAAGAGAGTGACCACCTACGACGGGTGGTCACTCCTTATCTACCTCGCCATGTTGACAATACGCAGGTCGCAAACCAGTCAATAATTGAGCGCGCCGGTCCAGCCGTCGGTGTATGTACCGGCGCTGCCTCCGGGGCAAGTAAAAATGAACATTTCAGTGCGGGTGGCATACGCAAATTTGCCGGAAGCGGCAGCTTGGCGGGAGCGCGAGCGGGCGCGAATAAAATTACTATTCTCTAGTTTGGCGAGGTGGCTGCAGACGATCGTTAAGGACGTGACATGATGAACGACGACATTCGGAAGTACATCGACATCCTGCAAGCAACGATTGCACGCCTCGCTGCAAATTCATTTCAAGTGAAGGGTTGGAGCGTCGCTCTTGGTAGCGTAATAATCGGCTTTACTGCCAAAGACTCACATCCGCAGCTCGCCTGGCTTGCGCTAATACCAATCGGCGCTTTCTGGCTCCTCGACGCATATTATTTGGCACTCGAGCGGCTTTACCGCGCGAGATACGTAGCTAGTGTCCCATCGCTTCGCGCGGCGGCTAACCTCCAAATGCCGGAAGTCCTGGTCTACGATATGAACGTAGGCAATGTTTCGCCCGCGGAATGGTTCAAAGCCGCGCTAAGCCGCGCTGCCCTCCCGCTGCACGGGTCGCTCGCAGTCGTAGCCATCGCCGTCGTCGCATGGGGCCTCGCTGCGCCCCTTCTGAAGTCGTAGCCCTGTTTTTCGATGCCGCGACGAAGCTCAATCAGCGTGTTCAGTTCGTTCTGATCGCACCATGCATTCTATGCCTGGAAGGGCGAGGCAAAGTGTGGTAAGCGCTTGTTCAACGTTTCGGCATCCGCCAATCTAACACCGGGGAAAGACCACGGCTACCGAGAACAATCAACCGTGCGGTTAGGTTGCTAGAAGGCCATGCCATCGCGTCTTAATTCTGACCAGTTGCTTGCCCTACTCGATTCCGCGGGCCAACTGACGTCGGAACTTTCACTCGCAGCGCTGCTCGATAACCTGTTGGTCGTTGCGGGCCGAATCTCGCGAGCCGAGGCCGCATCGGTAATTTTACATGACCCGTTGCGACACGATCTCTATTTCGCGGCCGCAACTGGGCCTGCAGCGGACCAAGTGCGGAACATGCGGATCCCTGAAGGGCCGGACTCGATCGCGGGCGCGGTTTTTGCCACCTCAGCATCTAGGCTTGAGAACAGGGTAACCAATCACTACAAAGCTGTGGATGATGAGACGGCGTTCGATACGAAATCTTTGATTTGCGTACCACTTTCGTTTGCAAACGAAAAATTAGGCGTCCTCCAGCTTCTGAACAAGGCCGCGGGAAACGAGCCCTTCACGGAAGCTGACCTCGATCTGGCGCGCCATTTGGCAGACCAGGCCGCGATTGCGATTCGCAACGCCGAACTCTTCGGTCGCGTCATTGCTTCGAGCGGTCTTTACGGCGCGCCATCCGCTTGCGGCGACCTAGTAAGGCGTTTTGTTTTAAATGAGGGCGCCGCTACGGTTGAGCGCGTCACGGTGCTTTTCGCAGACCTACGCGGCTCAACGAGGTTCGCGGAAATACTCGGAGACGCTAGCAGGATTCACGCTCGGCTCAACGAGTTCTTGGCGCTTCTCATCGACAAAGTATACGCGGCCGGCGGCATCGTGAATAAGATGCTCGGCGACGGCATCATGGGCTTCTTTCGGGACGAGGCATCGGCAAGCCGAGCGTTACAATGCTCCTTTGAAATAATTGCGGGATTTGCGCGCCTGCATGAAGGCTGGGCGCAGAAGGTTAACCAAGATATCAGCTTTCTGGACGTTGGCGTCGGAATCTCCACTGACGACGTTGTCCTAGGACCGACCGGAAATGAGCGACTCCGCGACCTCACTGTTATCGGCGGGGCCGTAAATCTCGCAGCCGCTCTTGAGTATCACGCCCGCAGTGGAAGGCGCATATTATGCGATAACCTTACGTTCCACGAAGCAAGGGACATAATAGCGTCCTCCTGCAAGCTGGAGGCCTTCAGGGTTGCGAGACCCGAGCAAGTGACGGGGCTCAGTTACACGATTCACGAAATCAAGGCGCTTCGGAATGGGCATGACGATGTGCTCACCGCAAACTCGGTCGACGGCAAACCGGTCACGTCGTTTACAAAGCGGGCCAAGGTCTTTATCTCCTACAGCCGGCACGATAGTGAATGGCGCGATAGGTTTAGCGTGTTTTTGAAACCCCTCGTGAGGGAGGGCCTAGTTGATTACTGGTGCGACGAAAATGTGGAAGCCGGCACCCTGTGGCAGGATGATCTCCATCGGGCACTTTCGGGCGCAAGGGTTATCGTGCTTCTCATAAGCGCCGACTTTTTTGCTTCAGATTTTATCGCAAGACAGGAGCTCCCAACGATACTCTCGACTGCACAGGACCACGGGGCGCGGATTTTGCCAATCGTGATCAGCCCCTCAGCCTATCAGCGCAGCCCTTTGTCAATTTTTCAGACCGTAAATCCACCGTCACAGCCGCTTGCTGCAATGAGCAAAACGGAACAGGACGCGGTCTTCGATAAAGTGATGCGCGCAATAGAAAGCGAGCTGAAGTAGTTCTCGGAACCACGTCGACCAACACGGTGTCGCTTCAAACTATTTGTCGTTGACGGGCCGCGGATTAAGCGGCTGATGTGTGCAAGAAAACTGAACTCGATGACCCGAACGGAATCACGATACACTAGGCGTCACGCGAGTCGGCCGCGTTAGCAGCCGCCCTTCATCCCGAACGCCAACGCGCCCTCGTCAAACGCCTCGCCGCCGTAAACGTCGTCAAACACGCCTGCTCCAATGGTACCCCGTCCAGCCGATCCGATGAAGACCAAGCCGGCGTTCTGGCCGTAGCCCTCGACTTCAATCGTTGCTACGAGCGTATGGTTGAAGATTTGGAACGTGCCGTAAGGATATTTTTGACTGCCGATCACGAGCGACGCCGAACCTGCATTGCGGCTATTTTCGGTCAAGGTCAGGCAATATGTGCCGTTGCTACGCTGCGAGCGGCTCACGGTCACCGGCCAACTGCCGGTGAGGTTCTGCGACGCCGGTGCTAGCATATTCGTCGGGTCTTCGGCGAAACTATGCGCCATCGCAGCGCCGGCTGAGGCAAACAGGATCGCAGCGGCGAAAACAACGCTCCGTCGCAAAAAACGCATAAGACGCTCTCCTTTGTATTGTATGAGGGTGACGATGCGAAGAGCGTAAGCCAAGCCGATGAAAAAAGTCTGAGGCCGCCGGGCGCGTCGCAGCGCCCGTCTTAGTCTTGGTCCTTTGCGGCGGCGCTCGGGATCACGTTGGGATTATGTTCGGCGAAGGCGCCGAGCGGATTCGGCACGAGCCACACTTGCAAATCCCAGATTGCCGGAAAGGCAAAAACGAACGCGACGTCGCTTACCGAACGCGGTGCCGAAATGCCCAAAACCGTCCAGCGCTTGAGTTTGCTGATCTTGTAAATGTCGTTAGCGGTCGGATTGTTGACCGAGCCGCCCACTTTGGCCATGGTCTTCGCGCCGACGCCGCCGTATTGAAGTCCCGATGCGGTTCGAATTGCAAAATGCACGTGCCTGGGCGAAAAATCGAGGTAGCGCGACGGCGATATTCCCCACACTTGCGGACGCGTGGCCGAGTTGCTTTGCAGTACCGAGAAGTCGGCACCGATAAGGCGACCGCGGACGTCATACCAAAGCTGGCTTGGATGCGTGGCGTCGCTCTGCCAATAGCGAGTGTTCACCCAACTGATCGCACCGGTTTGGTCCTCGACCGTGTATTGAAAATATCCGGCAGCGGCAGCCGCGGTTGTTGTGGGAAAGCGGTGCTGAAGATCGGTCGTGACCGATGCAACGAACTGTTGCTCGGAAGGCGAGGCGGGCGGCGCCGCGGTCGGCGCCGGTGTTGGTGTCGCGCCGGCGGCCAGAGCGAATGCCGGTGCACCTATCATCGTGGCAATAAGAACGACGAAACTAATGCTTTTCTTCATACTCTTAAGGCGATTCAGGCAAAGGGCTGCCTCGTCCTCGCGCTTTGCCTAAGCGCTGCGTAGGCGAATCCGGCGCATCGCGAAGGCGACCACGGCGAGCACAACGGTTGCGGTCATCGCCATTGGCACACCCGAAGGCCGCGTGAAGTCCAAATCCGGCACGTTGTTCATCGGGCCGACGTACCACAGAACGAGGTAAACGATTTCGAAGAGTCGGCTTGTGCCCGAGATCGCGCCGCACGCGAGTGCAAGCGTTGGCACGAAGACAGCGCCGGCCACGACCGCCGCCACGGCGATCCAATCGGCGGCAATCAGCCAGTGCACGATCGAGCCGCTTCCCATCAAGAGCGCGAGCGCGATGCCGGAGATCCACATCGCGACGTACTGGCGGCGCAGTGGCTGCAGCGAGGGAAAGACGAAGCCTTCGGTGTTAAAGGCACACTCGCGCGTTCCAATTTGCGACCATTTTAAAATCGGCCACAGCCAGGCCAAATCGAGCAGCGCACTCTGCGCCGTCGCCGGAGAGACGAGCGTCGCGATCCACAGGCCGATTGCGACAACGTACCACCAGATATTCGATCCTTTGAGCATCAGTCGCAACTCCGCCAAAACCAGCGCGCCAAAGTCGCCGGCGAAGAGACGGTCGAAGATCGGTGCCGAGACGCGTTCGGCGGTTCGCGCCAGCGCCGACTGCCAGGGCTTCGCCGCGCGTTCGCGCGTTGGTTGCGCGCCGTCGGCGAAACGATCGAAAAGTCGCGCGGCGAGAACCACGATAGCGAAGGCTACCAAACACCAGATGAGGCGGCCGGCAACATCGGCCGCGCTCCACGCAAAGCCGTGCCACACGAAGTAGCGTTCTGTGCTCCGACTCCCGCCCAGCAGCAAATCAACGTCTTTATGAATGTGCGGAGCAATCTTTGCAAGCGCGCCGTTGATCTGTTGACCCACCGCCATAATCCCTAGTGGATCGTTCCACGGCGACGGAATTTTCGACGCGGGTGCCGCGCCGAGACTCAGACCCGCAATCCAGAGGAAAAAGTACGTGACGTTCCCCGCACCGCCTCGCAGAAACTGTATCGCTTCGAACAAGACGGCCACGGCCGAAACGAGCAAGATAACGGGGAGCAAAACCACCAGGAAGGGCGATGCGATCGCAATCAGGTCGATCGTGCGATCTTCGCCGCGAACCAGTTGCATGATGACGGCATCCGCCATAAGCAGAAGCGTCAGCGACGTGAGTACTGCAACGTTGCCAAGCCACTTTCCGCCGATATATTCAAGTCTCGAGGCACGGGTTGAGGCCACGATCTCGCCAACGCGAGTAGCGCGGTCGACGGCAATGGCGCTCTTAACGAGATAGAAGCCAAAGAGCGAGAGCGCGGTCGTGGCTAGCATCGCCATCATCGCTCCCATCCACGCCGAGTTGTAGATGCCACGGTAGCCATCAACGGTGAACGCCACGTAATTCGCCCCGCGCGGGGGCACGAAGAAAATGCCGGCGACAAGCGTAACGACCAGCGTCGCAAGATATTGATAACGGCGCGAGCGTTCGAAGAAATCGGCGCGCGCAACGCTCAAGACGACGCGAGCTGCGCTCAAGCGTTGCCCTTCGCCGCAGCGACCGTTCGTAAGTAGGCGTTTTCGAGCGAACCCGAACCATTGGTCAGCGACGCGGGCGATCCGCGCTTGAGTAACTTGCCGCCGCCGACGATCGCAACGTCGCTTGCGGTCGTTTCCACGTCCGAGCAGATATGCGTGGAAAGAATGATGATCCGATCGCCGGAGAGATCTCGCAGCAAATTTCGGAATCGAACGCGCTCCTCGGGGTCCAGTCCGGCCGACGGTTCGTCGACGATCAGCAACGTCGGATCGTTGAGCAGCGCCTGCGCAATCCCGACGCGCTGACGCATGCCCCCGGAGTAGCCTCCCAGCTGGCGATGCTTGGCCGGCGTGAGGTTGACCATCTCCAGCAGTCGTTCGATGCGTTCGCGCGACGTGCGGCGATCGAGCCCCTTGAGGGCGGCGATATACTCGAGGAACTCGACGGCATTGAGATGCGGATAGACCCCGAAATCCTGCGGCAGATATCCGAGCGTGCGACGCACCCGGTCGGGCGATTTTACGATGTCGATTCCGTCGAGCAGAATCGTACCGCTCGTCGGACGCGTAACCGTTGCGAGCATGCGCATGAGCGTCGACTTGCCGGCACCGTTGGGACCGAGCAGTCCGAGAATACCGGGGCCGAGTCGCAAGCTGAAATCGCTGACGGCGACGACGCTGCGATAGCGTTTCGTCAACGCTTGGATTTCGATTTCCATCACCCCAACTACGGGCGCGCCGCACCGCTTGTTTCGTTTCGGACGGTTCCCGCGGAGGATCGCTGAAGTAGAAGCGTTCACCCGTAGAGAACGATGGTCGAATGCCCGCCGCAAAGGAGCTTGCGTTGGCGCTCAATGCGCTGGCAAAGTCGCCGCAGTTCTCGAACAGCAAGGCTCGCGCCGCGGCGCGTCAAGATCCCTCGGTAGATTGGCCCGCGACGAAGGTCCACAATGCGGATTTCAATCCCGAAGTGGACGGATTTGAATCGTTCGTTATGAACGACGGAAGCCTCTGCGCGTGGGCGCCGGGGCAGTTTCGCTACGTCGCAAAGCCGAAGTAGTCGCCTCGCGAACAGGTCAGCTGAGTTGCCAGAGCAGGAACGCGTATTCATCGGTGATGAGCGACTGCGTTTGCGCGCGAGACGCCCCGAGGTTGCCGTGGCCCGCGTCGTAGTCCACGCGCAACAACACCGGCTTCCCGCTCGACGTCGCCGCTTGTAAACGCGCCGCGAACTTTGCGACGATCCACGGAGCGACGCGCGGATCGTTTGCCCCGGTAATGGCGAGAACCGCCGGATACGCGACCCCGTCGCGTATGTGAATGTAGGGATCGGTCTCGTAGAGGGCCTTGAATCCGACCGGATCGGTAACGCTTCCGAACTCGGGAATGTTGGCGGGGCCGCCTTCGGCAAATTCGTCGCGAGTCGGATTCGTATCGCCCACGACGTCGAGCGCCGCGGCGAAAAGCTCGGGATGCTGAACGATGGCGTTGCCAATCGTAACGCCGCCCGCACTCGTTCCCGAGCCGGCGAGGCGCGCCGACGTCGTGTATCGGTTATCCAGAAGATAGCGTGCGCACGCGATGAAATCGTCAATGGTTCGCTGCTTGGTGGCGATATGCGCCGCAAAGTGCCAGTCTTCACCAAACTCGCCGCCGCCGCGAACGTGGCACTCGGCGAAAATGCCGCCGCGCTCCAGCCAGGCCAGGCGCGTCGGGCTGAATGCCGGCGAGATCGAAATTCCGTACGCACCGTAACCGTCTACGAGCGCCCGATTTGTACCGTCGAGCGCGGTATTGGCGCGCATGACGATCGAGAGCGGCACCTTTGTCCCGTCCGAACTCTGGGCAAAGACTTCCCGGGCCATGATTCCGGAATAGTCGACCGCTGATTTCTTGCGAAGGCCCGTGTCGCTCACCGAATTGGTGCTTGAAACGCGATACCACAACGGGGATTTCGTCCACGACTGCATGTCGAACGTCGCACCGGCTCGCAGCGGATCCGTCGCGGTCTCCGAAATCGTTCCGGCAAACGGTAAAGCGATATCGGTGATCTTTCCCGGCGTGCCATCGGAATTAATCGCAAGGCGTCGCAGTTTGGAGATTCCGCCGTCGAGGTCTTGAAGATAGATCCCGTCGGCCGCGAGGCTGAGCGCTTCGATGACGCTTCGGCTTTGGGCGACCGCCTCACGAGCATTTGCGAGCGACGGGTTACGCAAGTCCACGGCCAGGATGCGGTGACGGGAAGCATTCAGATGCGAGCTCAAATAGAGCGTGTTGTTGACGACTTCGAAAGCCGTGACGTCATCTTCGTAACCGACTATTTTGCGCCAAGGTGCGTGGCCGTTGATGGCCTGCGAGGCGGGCGCCGCATAGAGCGCAATTTCGTTCTGCACGCCGTGATAGATCGCGGCAACCGCCCAAGTCGTCCTGGGCGACACGTTGACGATCGCTGCATCTTCGGGGGCGAACGGAATCGCCGCCGACAAGCCGTAGCCGAAAATCGCCGGATCGAGATCCGGGCTGCGACCCAGTACGTGCAGTCGAACCACTCCTTGGGTGTCGCGCGCGCTTTGCGGCGCATTGGGGCCGAGATCCGGGGTTCGAAAATAATAGAACGAGCGCGAATCGCTGAGCCACTGCGGATCTAAATAAACGGCGCGCTCGATGACGTCCGACAGCAAGCGTCCGTCGCGCACGTCGACCACGTGCAATACGGTGTTCTCCGAACCGCCTTCGGCGGTCCCGATCGCGGCATAACGGCCGTCGGGCGATATGGAGTAGTAATCGAACGTGTAGTGTTGCATCGGCGAGCGCGCAAAGGTATCCGGATCGAATACCAGACGTTCCGGGCCACCGGCAATGCGCCGGCGGTAGAGCTTCGTGGTGTTCGCTCCTGCCGCGCGTTTGAGGTAAAAGTAATACGAGCCGACGATCCGCACGGTGTCGAGGCTCTCATTGCCGTTGTCGAGTTGGGCGATTCGTTTGGCTAGCGCCTCTCGGCCCGGCAATGCGTCGAGAATTTGTCGCGTGTAGCTGCTCTGCTCGCGAAAGTAGTTGGCCAGTCCCGGATCCTTTGAATCCTCGAAATAGCGGTACGGGTCGGGCACGGAGACGCCGTAATACACGGTCGTCACATTGCGCACGGCGGGCGGCGGAGGCGGTGCCGGCGCTGTCGCAGCGACGAGGGCGATGGTGAGGATAAAAAGGACGGACCGAGTCGGCAAATTCATCGCCCAAGAGTTCACGTACCACCCGTTTATGGCCTTGCCAATAGGTCTGCCCGATGGGGGCGTGGTATAGCCGTTTTTTGGAAACTGGAGGACTCTCTTGTTTACTTACAGCAAGACGGCGGCGGTTTTAGCTGTCGCCGCAATGTTGACCGCCTGTGGCGGTCAAACCGGGTCGATGCCCGGGCAAACCTCAACAACGAATCAAATTGTGCGCACCGCCGGTGACCGCAGTCTCGCCGACGCGTATCATTGGGCGCCGAAATATGCCACCTTGCCGTTTGCGCACGCCATCGATCTCGCCGACCTCAAACGGCAAGAAGCGTATGGCAATACGATTCCGTTCTTTAGCGGTTCGGTGAAGTCGCCGCTCGACGGAAACACCTACCAGTACATCATTGCCGGGAAAGACCCGACGAAGAGCGACAAGACGACGTTCCTTCGATACGTGCCGATCGTTCTGGTCCTCACGTTTCCCGATGGAACCGTGCTCGATCCACGGCAGCCGGGTTGCGGCGACACCGTTCCAGTGGCAAACCGCTTCTTCCGGGGACCCAATTTTCATAATACGGAGTTGATTTCGAACGGCGTCGACGTTGGCAAGACGCAGGTCAACGACGGATTTCAACGCGCGGAATTCTGGACGATTCTCAAAGGCTCGCACTATCACACGCGGCTGCGGGGGGCGACCACTCCGATTATCGTCTACGTCAACGCTCCGCGTCACTCGAAGACGTTCGCCGGTGTTTGCAGTGGTAAATCGCACCGGATAGGCACGATACGGCTCAACGAATACAATCTCATCGTGCAGAACATCGCCTCCACCTATACGAGCGGGGCGCAGATTCCGGTTATGCTCACGTACAACACGTTCTTCACGTATAAGGGCGGCTGTTGCATCATCGGATACCATTCGCTGATGCAGCGTTACACCGGTTACGTGCCCTATTCGGTGGGAACGTACAACGATCCGGGCATCTTCAACGTGCCGATCGAAGATATCAGCGTCTGGACGCACGAGCTCGGCGAGCTGATCAACGATCCGTTTCTCAACAACGCGACACCTGGATGGGGCCACGTCGGGCAAGTCGGCGGCTGTCAATATAATTTCGAAGTTGGCGATCCGCTGACCGGCACGGATTTCACGGTCCAATATCACGGGTTCACCTACCATCCGCAGGAGCTTGCGTTCTTCTCGTGGTTCTACCGCACGCCGTCGACCGGTACCGGCGGCTTGTATTCGTTCGAAGGGACGTTCACGAGCCCGCAGGGAGTCTGCAGCACCTAAAGCGGCCACGCACTATACGCAAATAAAGACCTCGCTCTCAGCGGGGTCTTTTTAGTTGCTGGCTCTTCGAAGCGTCGTTATGAGTTGCGCCGCGTTTGCCGTGGGACGGTCCGCGATGAAGACCCAAAGGTCGCCGTCAGGGGTCAACGTCCCGTGCGCCGACGCCACTCGAGCGAATCGGCGCACTTCGTCGAGGCCGCCGAGCAACGCCCAGCGGACGGTCGAGGTTCCCAGCTCTCCGCCATAGTCGAAGTAGTCGACGGCGCGCACCGACGGGACGCCGGCGATGCGCTCGTCGCTATCGAAGTTCAAGTGATAAACCCAAAAGTAATCGCCGTACACCATCCGAATGCCATCCCGGGCAAGGATATCGCGAAGGTGCACGTCGTTCGACAGCTCCGCCGTCAGCTCCGCACGCGTGGCGCTCCCGGGTAAGCCATACAGCAGCAAGTTGGGGACGAGCAGCGCGGCGACAACGCCAACCGACAACGCTTTGCTCCACGTCCAAAGAGCTTCGATTCCGAGCGCGCAGAAGAGCGGCACGACGACGTACAATGGCGCGATATATCGCACGGTCCAGCCACGGCTCGTTCCGGCTTGTGAAAAGCTGAAGATCAACAAACACGCCGCCAGCACGAGGAGAAGAAGCGTCGCCGTGTCACGCGAATCATGCGCAAAACGCGAATTCTCTCTCCTGCGTCGGACCGCCAATACGAAGCCGGCGGCGACGAACGCGTAGGCGACGATGAGCAGCGTTGTTTCCGACCACCATCCCGACGATCGGAAGAGCAGCTTTGGAATCAGGTAGGTTGTCAGCCAAACACCATTGGCCCAGGCTTGCGCGATGCTCGACGTTGGCCGCGACGCCCAGTTCTGCGTCAGCGAAGGAAAGCCGTGCGTAACGTTACCGGCCAAGAACGGTATCGCGCCCACCATCGCGCCGAGAAATGCCGGGCCGCCTTCTTCAACGGTTGCGTCGCGCCGCTTGAGCGCAACCCACGCGATCGCGGGCAGCGAAATCATCAGCGTCTCCATTGAAAACCAGAAGCCGAGCCCCACGCTCAGTCCGAAACAGAACCGCTGCCACAGCGCCGCCGTATTTCGCCAAAGGGTTGCTAACCAGAGCGTTGCGGCGCACGAAGCCACGATCTCGCCATATCCCCATGGCGCATAGGTGACGGTCATGAACTGTTCCGACGGCACGATTGCAAAGAGAAATCCTAGACAGGCGAGCCTCGGTCCCAGCATCGCGCGAAGAAACAGCAGCGTAAACGCAAGGTAAAGCGCGGCCCACGTCAGCGCGGTCAGAGCTAAGCCGGCACGTCCCGCGCCAAAGAGATGAAAGTAGGCGGCGGCGACGTAGCAACTGGCGGCGCTCAAGCGTGTACCGCCGGGAAAAAATGCCGGATACTGCCCATCGGCAATTCGAAACGCACACAGGCCCGAAAGCACGGCGTCCGAGTCGATCTGAAACATGGCCGGCGGGAAGTAGAGCGCCGCTCTGAGCAGCAATCCGATGCCGAACAATGCGAAGCCAATTGATGCCCACAACCGGCTTTTCCCGAGAATCAAGCGCTGCGGCTATACCCACTCGCTCTGTTCGGCGAGATAGAGTTGCGCGCCGTCGGGGTCGCGCAAGAATGCAAATCGCATCGGCGGGTCGGCGACGATATCGCCATCGAACGCGAGGCCGCGACCTTGGAGCTCTTCGCGACTTGCTGCGACGTCGCTGACTCCCAGACCGATCGAAAGCGTGCCTGGCGCTGCGCCTCCATCCTTTGCGGGATGCAGGCCAATCGTAACGCCCGGCGCTTCGACAATCGCAAAGTGATCGCCGTAACGCGTCTTGAGCGGCAGGCCAAGCTTCTTCGTATAAAAGTCGATGGAACGCTGCATGTCAGCCACGATAACCGTTACGAAACTGACGTTGTACTGTTGTTTGGTCGAAAGAGCATCGTTCATTGCGAGAGTATCCTCCGAGTCTTAGAAAGTTTCTTGCTTCGTTTCAGGCCGGTTTGCGCGAGCGTGTTCAAAATGGCGAGTTGACGTGCCAACTCGGCTTGGCCGTCGCTAGTCAACGCGTAAGGCCGGCGACGGTAATCTTCACTCTTCGTTTCCTCGATCCAGCCGACGCGCCCCATGCGGCCGAGCGCGCCGTAGAGCGTGCCCGGTCGCATCGCCCATCCAGTCATTTCCTGGACGTCTTGCATGATCGAATAGCCGTGTTTCGGTCGGTCAGCCAGGCTGATAAGAATGAGCAGCGCCGGTTCGACGAAGACAGAAAGATCGGTTTCCATATATCGCTTTACGTTATACCGCCTGACGGTATAATATCGCAACCCGCGTGCCATCGTCAAGAGGGACCGGACGGATATTTGAGAATTTGCACATGGTGTTGTTGCGTACGAGATTATCAGTTGTCGCCATTTTGGCGCTCGCGTTCATCGGCTCTACGCTTGTTGCAAAGCCGTCCCCGTCAGCTAGCGTTCCCGCGAAAACCTTTCGCGTTCTGTTCGACACCAGCGAGGGGCCCATTATCATCGACGTCGATCGCAGCCTTGCACCGCATGGGGCGCAACGATTTTACGAGCTTGTGAAGGCGAAATACTTCGACGGTGCTCGCTTCTACCGCGTCGTTCCCGGGTTCGTCGTGCAGTGGGGCGCCGCGGCCAATCCGGCCGTCACCAAAAAGTGGGACGTTACGATTCCCGACGATCGCGTGAAGACATCAAATACGCGCGGCACGGTGGCGTTTGCAGCAACCGGAAATCCGAACAGCCGCACGACGCATCTCTTCATTAACCTTGGCAACAACGCCAGGCTGGATGCGATGGGCTTTGCTCCGATTGGTCGAGTCAGCAGCGGCATGCCGGCCGTCGGTCGCATTTACGCCGGCTACGGCGAGCAGCCGGATCAAGGTCTGATCGCATCTGGGGGCAACGCCTACCTCAAGAAAAACTTTCCGCGGCTCGATTACATCAAAACCGCTCGCATCGTCGGCGGCTCGGGCTAGTCGCAAGAGCAAAAGAATAGGAAAAGCCCGACGATGTCGGGCTTTTCTTCGGAAAAATCCAGGAATGTTATGGTTTGGGTGCCGGGCTCAGCGCCGTACCCGTAGTGAAGTTGCCGATCGAGATGGTGGTAACGTTCGTTCCGCTGGAATAGTCGTCGACGGCGACGTCATCGTTACCGCCCTGCGGAACGTAGATCAGATTCTCTGCTTTGTTGAGTGAACTGCGCTCGGCCTCGGAGGCGCTGATCGACGAAGATGGCGACGTCGAGCCGGGCGGATAGATGTTGATGAAACCGCCGCTAAAGTCGGATTCGACGATGTTGCCGTGCTTGTCGACGAGCACGCCCACCGGAAATGACATGCCCGTTAGTCCGAGATTTACGCCGGCGCCTTTCAAGTGTTTGAATTCAACCACGGCCGGTGCCGAGTTGCCGAAGCCCGCAGCATAGGCGTTATTATGCGCATCGGCGCCCACGCCGTACACGCCGCCGTCCACGCTGGAATTGGTTAGCCGGGTTGTTGGCGATGTGGCACCCGGCGCATAGACGTCAACGCCGCCTGCGGTGTCACCGGCCAAGACGTAGCCGTTCTTGGTGACGGCGACGTCATCGGGACCGTCCGGTTCGCTCAGCGTCTGATATTGGTCGGTCGACCCTCTCGGATACACCGTCACGGTGTTGCCTGAAAGGTTGGAAACGTACAAATTGCCCTTCTTGTCGACGGCGATGCCTTCGGGTTGATCGATTCCGTCGGTAATCTGACCGGCGAGGGAGTAATCGGGGACGGTAAAGACGTCGATCAGATTGTCGCCTTCGTCGGAAACGTACAGCAATTGCGTGTTGGGTTTAAGGTTCGGGGAGATCCACCCGTGCCGGTTGGCGAGGTGGCGCGGCGTCACGCCGTTGGGTCCGATCGCGGAACGTCCGGCGGTGCTTTGCGCGGGTGCCGACGGATTTGCGCCCGTCAGCGTGCCGCTCGAAGAGCACGCCGCAAAAGTAATCGCGAAAAGAGATAAACCGAGAAGCGGTAAGGTTCGCATACTGACTCCTCTTTAGACAGCGGGAAAAGCGGCCTCAATGGGCCGCACGCCGCGTATTGTACCTTCCGCCCGCAGTTCCTAGGGGCTGTAGCCTTCAGCGGCCGGCAAAACGAGCAGCGACCCATGCGGCGACATCGGCGGCTGACGCCGCCAGCACCGAGCCGTGGGTCGCGCCGAGATAAGCTTTGAACTCCACGGTCGTACCACGGCGTTGCAGGCGATCGCGCAGCAACAGCGTGCTTTCCGAAGCGACCTGTGTGTCGGCGGTGCCGTTCACGAGCAGGGTTGGAATCGTGATTTTGAAATTGCCGGGGCTGTTCTTGAGGAGATCCTCATCGAGGGCGGCGATTGCGCTTTCGGCTTTTGGCGAAAAGATCGAATGCGGCACGATCTGCGACCATTGCGAGATCGTCATCAAATACGGAAGGCATCGCTGCTCCAGCTCCGGCAGCAGCTTCACGGCCGCGGGTTCGAGCATCTCGCCGGGTACCACCCGCGGATCGACCGTCGAAAAACCCTCGATCAACAGCGCGAGGATCGCCATGCCGGAGTTGGGCGTGGTGCTCGGGAGTTCGTCTTGTAGCATCCCTTCGGGCGTCGAAAACGGCGCGTACGCAACCGCGCCGAGCAAGTCCAGTTCGGGTGCGATCAGCGGGCCCGCGGCCGCGGTTGCCAGCGCGGCAGCGCCGCCTTGCGAATGCCCCATCACAATCCAACGCGTGCCGATATCGGGATCGACCTCCCGCGCGGCGCGAACGATGTCGGTGACGTCGCGTGCGGCGGAGAGCGCAACCATGTAGGGATGGATTCCGGGCGTACCGATGCCTTCGTAGTCGGTCTGCGCAACGGCGTAACCCCTGCGCACGAAACCATCGACCATTTGTTGCTCGAGATCGGGCGTTTCGAAACGCGAGGGAGCGCATTGCGGCGCATTCCCCGTCGTCCCGTGCGCCCAACTGATGATCGGCCAACCCCCGGCCGGAGGTCTTCCCGGCGGAATTGCGAGTGTCCCGGAAACAGCGACGGATGCGCCGCTGCCGGCGAGCGTCTCGTAGAGGACGCGATAGTTCGTTGCCGCCGACGGCAATGCCGCGCCGCCGGAAAAACGTTGCGCCCAAATCACGCCGCCCTCGGTGAGCGCCGGGAGTGGCGCCGGTGGTTGATAGAATGCGTTCCCGGCCGGCCCGTTCGCGACCGCAACCGCGAAAGCGCCCACCACACTCGCGAGTATCACGCTGCTTTGAACGGCCTACTTCGAACCCGCGTGACTACCACCGGCGAGCGCTGAGCGGGCTGTCCGAGTCGGCGCCGCGGGGAATCAGAAAATAGGCGACCATCGCCAAATAGAGTGCAAAACTCAGAAGCGGCAGCACCAGTGCGATGAGCGTCGCGCCGATGTACGTGAACCAGCCCGTTCGGTAGCCGCGCACCGTCGCCGCGATGGCAGTCGGATCGACCTCCGGCAGAAACGCGTCGGCACGAACGAGATGCAAGAGCATGAGATTGTAAAATGTCGCGCACGTCGAGAGAACGACGCCGTAAAAGAACGTCGAGGCCGCTAATGTGGGATACGAGCCGAGGGTTGTGGTCGCAAATGGAATCAGCACGGTCGCTGCGAGCAGCAGCATGTTCCAAAAAACCGTTCGGCGATCGACGTGGCGTACGACCCGAAAGAGCGCGTGGTGATTTTCCCACATGAGGCCGATTACCGAAAAACTCAACACGTAGGCAATAAAGTTGGGCCAAAGCGCCAGCAGGGCGGTGGTCAGCTGATGGTTCGAGGCCGATCGCAACGGCGGCAAGACGAAGCCCAGGGCCAGCAACGTAATGGCGAAGGCAAAGACCCCGTCCGAAAAGGCTTCGAATCGCGCCTTATTCATAAATCACCGGCTTCGGCGCCCGCGCGATTTGCCTTATATCGCTAGGCAACGCTCGAACGCTTGGATTTCACCACATTAGTTAAGCACACCAAGCGGCAGGCTGACCCATGCCGGTGCGACGAACGGGGCGGCAGGTTTCCTCGCTACTTTTATTAGGAGGCACATGCGCACATCATCACGCTCGATCGCGTCTGCCGTGGGGATCGCGCTCGCACTCACGGCATGCGGAGGTGGTCAGAACGCCTCACTTCCGTGGACGAGTGCCGGCAACGCCGGCCCGATCACCGAGTCGGCGGTACGGTCCGCAAGTCCCGACAAACCGTTGATTTCGGTTCCAAAGCTTTACGGAGCTCTCGCATTCACCGACAGCGGCCGGCGCGCTTCCAGCGCTGCTGTGCGAGTCTCGCTGACGCTTCGCTACAACCATCAGGCCGAGCTCGATCGGTTCGTCGCGAATATCAGCAATCTGCGCGGTCGGGCGCGTCATTTCCTCACGGCGAGGGAGTTTGACGACCGGTATGCGCCGACGCCGGCGCAGGAGCAGCGCGTGGTGCGCGCTCTCGAGCGCGCGGGTTTCACGATCGTGCAGCGCTTTCCAAACCGCACGATCGTCGACGCGACGGCTCCCAGTTCGGTGGTCGAGCGTTTCTTTTCGACCGAAATTCACACAGTGCATCAAGCGAAGTACGGCGAGCGCTATACCAACGTGAAGCCGGCCGCGGTGCCGCGAGAGATCGCGCCTTTGGTGCGCGATGTTTCGCTCAACAATCTGATCGTGGTTCGCACGGTCGCCGATCAGTCTGCGCGCACGGCGCCGCAGATCCAGCGCGACTCGCAGGGCAGAGTCACGATCCCGCTCGGATCGAGCGGAATTCAACCGGCTGATTCAAGCGGCAATCTGGTCAACGGCAACTTCGCGAGCGGCTCGTTGAGCCCGGGCTGGATCAACGAGAGCAGTACGAACGGCAACTACGTGCAAGTTACGACGGCGCAGGCCTACCAGAGCACGTATTCGGCGTTCATGGGCACCTTGCAACCGCCCGAGATCAATGGTTGGGCATCGATCGCGCAACTCGTCAAGGTGCCGACTAATGGCGTTCTGAGCTTCTGGGTCTATCAAGGCTCGAACGAAGGCAGTTACGGAACCAAGTACGCCTGGCAAGCGGGATACCTGCTCAATCAGAGCGGGCGCATCCTCACCACATTTTATAAGACCGTCAACAACACCAATGGCTGGGTGAACTACCAAGTGAACCTCAGCGCATACGCCGGACAGACCGACTACATCTACTTCGGCTGTTACGGCGATGGTTTCAATCAGACGTACGTCTATCAATATGTCGACGACGTCGCGTGGGCCGGCTCGTCGTCGCCATCTCCCTCGCCGTCGCCGACGTCGAGTCCCACCTCGAAGCCGACCGCGAGCCCGACGCCGACGTCGAGTCCGACGTCCAAGCCGACCGCGAGCCCGACTCCGACCGCGAGTCCGACTTCAACACCGAGCGGCGGCTGTAATAACGCCGCGCCCGATAATGGACCCCTCACGAACTCGTCGGGGACCCTCGCAACCGGTGTTGCCAAACCGTTCGACTTCCCGGTACAGCACGGGTGCAACGGGGCCGGTTATACCGCAGCCATTGCGATCGACGACCCGGTCAATACCAGCTATCTCTCCACATATTTGTCGGCCGCCGGCGTCACCCAGACCGGAACGGTGACGAATGAAGCCGTCGACGGTGGCGGCAGCGGTGACGACGCCGAGACCGATCTCGACGTGCAAACGATCTCGGGTTTGGCGCCGGGAGCCAACATCATCGTCTACGACATGGGATCGCTGGGCGATCAGCAAATCGAAGACACGTACAACAAAGTGCTCAGCGATGGTAAAGCAACCGCGGTGAACTCCTCGTTCGGCGGCTGCGAGTCGAGCGACGTTTCATTCGCCGATTCGACCAACTCCATCGCGCAACAGGGCGCGTCGGAAGGCGTCGAGTTCTCGGCGTCGAGCGGCGACTCGGGAAGCAGTGAGTGCAACGGGTCGGAAGGCGTTAGCGCGCCGGCCGGCGGTCCGTACTTCTCCTCGATTGGCGGCATCGATTTCACCGACACGAATCAGGGTGTTCTCGAAACCGTCACGATGGGCAGCGTGAGCGGATACTCCGGCGGCGGCGGCGTTTCGACCGTCTTCGCATTGCCCAGTTATCAAAGCGGTATTGCGGGCATGATCACCTCCGGACGAAATCAGCCCGACATCTCGCTGCCGTTCTATCCGGTTGCCGTCTATACGGGCGGCAGTTGGGGCGAATACCTGGGCACGTCGTGGTCATCGCCTGCTTCGGTGGCACTGATTATCGAAGCGAACGAACTTCACGGCACGAAACTGGGTTGGGTCGACCCGACGATCTATAGTCTCTTCTCGCAGACCGGTTATAGCACGTACTACACGCCTTGCACGTCGGGCAGCAATGGAGCCTACTCGTGCAATGCCTCGCAGTACAATCAGGCTGCCGGCATCGGTGCGCCGAAGGGCTGGGCTCTGGCCAACGCTCTTTAGGTGGGCGCCGGCCAACGCTCTTAAGCGTTCGGCTCGTTAGTGTAGGGCGACGATCGCAAGATCGCCGCCCTATTCCTATGTCATGCTGAGCTTGTCGAAGCATGAGCCTGCCGCATTGTGTCATGCTGAGCTTGTCGAAGCATGAGCTTGTCGAAGCATGAGTTTGCGGACTGGGCGGGTTGAGGCCCGCCCGCGATCGGCGAGGCTGAAGTAGGGGCTTCTCCCCATGCCGCGGCGCCGAAGGGCAGGCTAAACTGACCGAATGCCGATGTCCGATTCGTTCGCCACGAGCTTGCTGCAGCGTCTGCGGCGTTTGAATCGGGCCGAACGTACGGTTCTTATGCGTGCGTCGTTCATTGGACGGCATTTTAGTCTGGCAGTACTGACCGACATTACCGTATTAACCGAAGAGCGCGTACGCGAGGTGCTCGACAAGGCCTGCACGCTTCAATTCATCGTGCGAGAGAGCCGTTGCGGTGACTGGTACGCCTTCCGGCACGCTTTGATTCGAGACATCGCGTATGCAGAGTTTATCGGTACTCACGTGCGTCCTATTCACCGGCGCATCGCGCGCGCTTTAGAACGCTGCGCGGAAACGAGCGAAACGGCACTTGACAATCTCGCGTATCATTCCTGGGCCGGTGGCGACGCGGCGCGCTGTCTCCGATACAACGAACTGGCGGGCGACCAAGCGACCGCCGCGTTCGCGAGCCAGGGCGCGCAGGCATACTATGCTCGTGCGCGCGAGTTCGTCGGCCCGCATTCCGAAGAATATCGGCGCTTGACGAACAAAATCGCTCGGCTGCACAGCACCGGCTAGCAACTCCAGGGGCCTGGTGCACGAGCGCCAAATCAGGCCACGCAAAGTGATTGTTCGACCAATCCTCTGCCGGCCGTTCGTTGGGCGCCGGGCCGAACTTGCCTATCTTCGAGAGCGAAGACTTGAGGCGGGCGTTTCTCGCGGTAGCTTGGTCTTTGTCGCGGGAGATGCGGGCCTCGGCAAGTCTCGGCTTATCTCGGAGTTTTGCCGATCGCTCGCCTATTCTCGCTGGCGAATAACGCATGGCTTTTGTAGAGAGTTCGGAGGGCGTCCGTACGGCCCAATCTTAGATGCAATATCGAGCGCCGAGTCCACCGCCGCCGCAGTTGTCCCCGCCGAATCTAAGCGCCAATACTTCGAGGCAATCGTGGAGCGCTTCGTAGATATTGCTTCCCGCAAAGCGTTGGTCGTCGTGCTCGAGGATTTGCATTGGGCGGATGCAGCAACGCTGGACTTATTAGCATACTTTGGATCTCGGCTGCACCGAATGCGCGTGCTCGTGTTGGCGTCCTTTCGACCCGACCTTCATGCGGGGCATCCCGCGGCCGCCGGCATAGAAAAGGTCGGGCATTCTGCGCACGCCGGCCGCATCGACATCGGACCGCTCGAAGGGAGCGAGTTGCAGACCTTCATCGATGAGGCCTTATCAGGCTTCAATTTGAGCGCTAAGAGGAGACGAGCAATAGCATTAGCGGGCGAGGGCAACCCATTCTTCACCGAAGAGTTACTGAAAAACGCGGTGCAAGAAGCAGCGGAGCGGCGTAATAGCGGCGACGTCCAGGCAGTCCCTCCAAGCGTTCGAACAACATTGCTCGAACGGTTGCGGCCATTTGAAGGCACCGATCGCCGCATCGTAACGCAAGCGGCAGCTATCGGACGAACGTTTACGCTCGATCTCCTTGCCGAAGTGGCCGAGACCGAGCCCAAAGACTTGATTCTTACCTTACGGCGTGCTCGCGACTTCCAGCTGATTGAAGAGGTTGGCCCCGATCGCTTCCGGTTCCGTCACGGCTTAACGCGAGAAGTTATTTGCGACGATTTTCTTGCTGCTGAACTGCGCCCACTCCATCGCCGGATCGCCTTGACGATCGAGCGCGCGCCGGGCAGCGACCGGTCGATCGAGGCATTGGCGTATCATTGGTGGGCCGCGGGCGATGATCAGTTGTGCGTTCAGTATAACGAACTTGCCGGTGACGCTGCCCGGAACGTTTATGCGCACGGCGACGCGATCGCGTTTTACGAACGCGCGCTCGAGGCCGATAGCATCGAACCGCTGACGCGCGGGTCCATTCTGGAAAAGATTGCAAACCTGCGCCTGGTATCGAGCATGGCCGAAGAAGGTCAGGCAGCCTATAACGCCGCAGCTGACGCCTTTGCCTCGGCCGGAGCATTCGAATGTGAAGCGGTGTGCCGCGTTCGGGCGGCGATGACTGCATACACGATTAATCTCTCGGACACCAGCGCGTCCTTGGAGCACATGTTGGCACGGCTCGATGCGACTGAGTATCTCGCGCGCGCTCGACTACATCTGGGCATTGCCTGGATTGCAATCGGCTTGCGTTTTCCGTCGCGCGCACAAGCGCATCTCGCGCTGGTCGATCGGCGAGCGACGGCCGGTACGACTGACGTCGGCGTCCGGTTCCATAATGTTGCCGCCGCCATTGCCGCTGCATTTGGCGATGCTGACGGGTTTCGGCGCGAGCATGCAGCTTGGCTCGACGCAGCGCGTGCTCACGGTGCCGGCGCAACCGCCGGCGTGTATTACAATGCAGCGAAATACTTTGCGTGGTTTGGATTGCACGAAGATGCGCGAGAGAATATTCGCCATGCCCTGCGCGTTGCGCGCGAAACGCGAAGCCGCCACGCGGAGGAGTGCGCGCACGCAACCGCGGCGCTCTGCTACATCTTGAGCGGAGATCTGCAAGCTGCTCGCGAGGCGGTGGAAGCGGTTCCAACAACGAGCGACAATCGCGTCAATATCGTCTTTGCGGCGGGAGCCGGAACGGCGGTTGGAACGTACGTGGGCGACGAGAACCTGATCGAAAAGTGGTTTGATGGGTTCGAAGGTGCGATCGTATCGGCGCCGGAAATCGAGTGCGGCTACGGCTTTGCGGAGGTACTCGCCCGACGGGGACGCGCGAAGGACGCGCAAGAGCTGCTACATCGCGTCCTGCCGCAGTGCGAACTTATACGCGGCGAAGTTCCAACGTTGCTCGCGATCGCACGCCATGGCGCCGCCGCCGACCGCGACCGGGCGCGCGAATATCTCGCACGCGCCGCCACAATGGGAGACTCGCTCGAGCGCCCGGCACTCGCGTTGTTCGATGCGGTCTGTTATTTGGAGAGCGGACGGTTCGAGCAGGCGAAGCGCCTTGCGAAAGAGGCGGCGGAAGGCTTTCGACGCTTTCGCACGCCGCTGCTCGAGGCGGAGGCACGCGAGACCGCAGGTGAACTTGAGTCCGCGCTTGCGTTGTATCGTCGGTGCGGCGCCACTCACCACGCCCGCCGCCTTGAAGCCGGGCGCCCCAGTAAGATCGGGACGTCGAATGATGTCGACGCTGCGAAGCTAGCGGTTCTGTCATCGCGGGAACGCGAAATTGTCGCACTGGCCGCTAGTGGGCACTCCAACCTGGAAATCGCTCATAGCCTTTTCATCAGCCATAAGACGGTTGAAAAACACCTCGGGTCGGCCTTTCAGAAACTCGGTGTATCTTCGCGCAGGGGGCTTCGGCCCTACGCGACCGCCCGTTCTTAACTCGGAAGCGTCGCCCGGGTAGGGTAGCCTACCCATACTGCGACGCGCAAAGCTCCTTTACGATGGCCTGGTACGGCGCACTATTGTGACGCCGGCGACCTATGAAAGGGAGCTTCGTTCTTATGTACGGCATACGAAAGATTGCTAAACCGATTATCGTTTTTGGAGTTTCAGCGCTATTTGCGAGCGGTTGCACGCCTGGCGGCCAAGCCGGCACCTCGCTTCCACCAGTTTCGTTGACGTCGGCTCGATCGGTCGCGGCGCCCTCGTCCTCCGTGAACGCCGCTAAGATGGCGCAGTGGCTTCAATTTGGTTACGACTCGGGCCACACCGGTTACAACCCCTTAGAAACAACCATCAACGCCGGCAATGTCGGTAATCTGCAGATCGCTTGGAACAATCAATCGATCATCCAGCCCAACGGCATCGTCGTTGACAAGGGAACTGAGTACGTCGACGACGCGGGCCAATCGAACTCGGGCGTATACGCCCTCGACGCCTCCACCGGCGCGCAAAAGTGGTACGCAAACGTAAACTTGAACTTTACCGGCGGACTCTTCAACTTCGTTGCCGCGGTCGCGGGCAACATCGTGGTTTCACCGTGCAGCAATAGCTCTTCGAATAGTCCTAGCCAATCGGGACTTTGCGGTCTCAACGCGAAAACCGGCAATGTTCTTTGGAAGGCGTACTGCACCGAGTATCAATCGAACCCATGCAACGGACTTAGGTACGGCGGCACATCGCCGGCGCTCTACGGCGGCCGCATCTATTTCCAGAGTACACAGGGCATCAACGAACAGCCGGATACTCAGGCGCTTGATCCAAAAACCGGCGCGATCGCTTGGGACGTTCCGGGGGTGTATCATTGCCCCGATGGGGGCGACGAAAGCGGCAATCCCCTACCCGCGGCAAACGGGCTCGTGTTCGCAGTACTGGCATGTCAAGGCCCCTCTGGCGCCACCGAGATCTGCGCGTTTTCTGCGACAAGCGGGAGCGCTGCCTGGTGCGTTTCGACGGCAAATATCTACGTCGATGATCTCAGGGCAGGTGCCGGTAAGGTATACTTTGCCGAGGGTATCGGCAGCAACAACGTAGTGATAGCGCTTGACGCGAAGAGCGGGGCCCAGTCTTGGATGACGACGCTGCCACTGCGCACGAACTACGAGCAGTTAGCCACCGCAAATGGCCGCGTTTTCGTTGCGCAACGCGGCGCTGGAGTTACCGCTTTGTCGGCGACGAGTGGCAAATTGCTGTGGACCTACAGCGGGAACGTCAACTTCACTAATGGGACGGTCTTATCGATAGCCAACGGCATCGTCTACGACCACGGTTTTGGTGGGAACAACGGCGACGCCGCGATCACCGCTCTCAGCGAAACGACGGGCGCTCTCATTTCGACGAGTTCGGCCGGCAATGGCGCCTCGCCGGCGGCGGACGTGATTCTCGATGGAACGGTATACGCTGGATGCTATACCCTCTGCGCGTTTACGTTGGGGTCGGCGAAGCACAAACCCCGTACGTCGAACGTACCGTAAAGCACCAAAAGTTGCGAGCCTGCGTTGGTTGCGACCGACGCGGGCTCGCAGCGTGTCGATTTCTGTCATGCCAAGCTTGCATCGTAGAAATCAGAACACGTCGGCGATCAGGTTTGCCGCTTTTGCAGCGCCATCCGTCCTTACCGGGCGGTAAGCCGGGGTCCGGCTGAGCTCATCAACCATCGCGGTCGCAATTGCCTCGGAACTCGCCTCGGCGAAGTCCATGCACCGACCGGCGCCGTAGCGCTCTAAACGATATCGCACATGAAAGTTTTGCTCGAAATGCTCTCGGAGTGGAAAATACAAGAAGGGCCGGCGTGCCGCCGTCAGCTCCATCGTCGTTGTTAAGCCGCCCTGGACGAGCGCAATGTCACAGGCGGACAAGTGCCGATAGAGTTGCGGCACGTACGCGCGAACTTCGACGCCCTTCGGCGCAGCCAACGTCGACGGATCGATCCGCGGGCCGGTGACGGCGATCATCCGGAGCGATGGCAGACGTCGTTTTGCGTCGGGATACGCGGCGACGGCGCGCCGCAAAAGAGCGCTTCCAACTCCGGAGCCGCCGACGCTAACGATGCACACGGTCTCATCGGGCCGATAGCCGAACTGTTCCCTGATCGTCGCGCGCTCGTCGTCGGTCGGCGGTGCGAATCCCGTGATGTAACCCGGAAACTCGTAATGCGTCCGAGTCCATTCGCGAATTTGGGGAAGGTTCGGTCCGAAATCGTTCGGGACGATATCTTCCGGGTCTCCAACAAAGATCGATCGATCGCGCAAGCGCGGAAAACGCTCGATGTGTTCGATCATTTCAGCATTGTAATCCGCCGTAATTCTTCGTTCGTAATCGCCCCCACTGGGCATAGGAATCCAGCCGACGAAATCCGTCATCCAAACGAAGGACACCCGCTTTTCTCGCGGGTTCTCATGGAGAAAATGATCGATGTCCCACGCCTCGTCGCCGACGACGAGATCGTACTCTCCGTCACGAACCAGGTCGTAGAACACCATAAAGTTGTTGATAAGGATTTCGTCCATATTGCGAATCGCGGCGAACGCATGCAAGTTGTGTTCGGTACACTCGCTCTGAAAGTGGGCGGATTCGTTGGCGAGCGCGCCGCTGGCAGGGTGAATCGTTTCGCCGCCGGCATGCAACACTTCGGTAACGGGATGCTGGGCGAGCCACTCGATGTCGACATCGGGACGAAGCTTGCGAAGTTCCCCCGCGATTGCAACGTCGCGCTGCGCGTGGCCGAGTCCGATCGGCGATGAGATGAACAGGGCGCGTTTTCGCCGGCGCGACCGCTTCTTCGCGACGTTACCCGGTTCGATCGCATCCCGAATTTCGACGTTGATGCGGACGGGATAGCGTGCTTGAGGCAGATGGCCGCTGTGCGGCAGCAGAACAAATTGGCCGTGTGTTGCATCGGCGAGCGCGCGCCCGGCCGCCGGTGGAACGATCCGGTCGTTGGCGCCGTGAATGACCGTGACCGGACAGCGCATCGCTTCGAGCAACTCCCCGAACTCGTCGGCGGAAACTTGGGGCGCAACGACGGTGGCCGCTAAGGTCGCTGGGGTCGTCTCCGAGCCCCATGCGATACAATCCTCAAAAGGCTTCGTCGAGTGCGGCTCGGGCAATGCTTCGTTGAAGAAGAACTCCAGAAAATCGCCGTAGTGGGCCTCCCAGTAATGGCGGTTGAGTTTCGACCAGCCATCGGCGAAGTCGAGGCGTTGCTCGAACCGGGCCATAGCAGCGACGAAGTCCGGGTCGCGGGGAGCCGTGGGTACGGCTGGGCCAATGCAGATCAGCCGCTCAACCCGATGCGGATGCCGTGCGGCGACTAAGACGCCCCAGCGTGCACCGGCCGACAAACCGACGAGCGTCGCGCGTGCCGTGCCGGTGGCGTCGAGAACGGCGAGGGCATCGGCCGCAAACGCCTCGTCGGAATAGTCGATCGACGGCGACTTGTCGGAGAGTCCGTTGCCGCGCCCATCGAACGTAACGACGCGCGCGTGCTGCGCGAGATATGGAATCTGTGCTTTCCACATCCGCGAATGAACGACCGACCAGGCCGGAAGGAGCAGCACCGACGGCTCGCCGTTTCCGTAAACGGAGTAGGCAATTCTCACGCCCTCGCGTACCGCCACTCCCGTTTGCACGGGTTCGCACGCCCTCACCGGCGGCGTTCTTTCTCCAAACGTTGCAAGAGCTGATCGATCATTCTCAAGAGCGAGTCGTGCCCTTTGTCGAAGCCATTGAGCCGCTCGAGTAACAACCCCAAGTTGAAGGTACGCACGAGCGTAGCCACCGCCTCCGGCGGAAATTTCTTTCGATCGATACCGTATGCTCTAAGGGCTTGCCCGATCGCATCGTTGAGAACAATTTCCCACTGCTCTTGGACGTGCAAAATCCTATTGCGAAACTCAGGACGATTCCAGGCCAAGGCCTGTAGCTCGTACCAGATTTTGGGGTAGCCGGCGGCGAGATCTTCGTCGATATAGTTCATGGCCTTCCGCCATTTGTCGATGAAGGGTGCGGTTGGATCCTCGTACATTGCGCGCTGGCGTTTGAGAATACGCTCGGTGAAGCGCTCGAGCACTTGGAGTAAGAGCTCCTCCATGGAGCCGAAGTAGTAGTGTACTAGACCGTGGTTGGCATTCGCTTCAGCGGCCAGCTTTCGGGTGGTGATCGTGGCGTATCCCTCGCGTACGAGCAGGCGTTCCGCGGCGTCGAGAAAGGCCTGCTCGGTCGCGCTGCGGGAAGCCGTTACACCGACGCGATCGCGATTCAGCGTTTGATCTCGTACACGATGTTGAATGGCGTCTCGGTCGCGCGCCGGAAATGCGTCAACCCGGCCTGCTCGACGACCGATCTCAGGCGCTTTTCGCCGGCCTGTGCCCCTAAAGCCAAACCGACCTCTTGCGCCAACGATCCCGGAGTGCACAGCATTGTTGAAGCCGCGTAGTAGATCCGGCCGATTGGATTGAGGTTATCTTCGAGCCGATCGTTCGCGAATGGCTCGACCAGCATCCAGACGCCGTCGGTCGCGAGAGCGCTGCGGACGTACTTGGCAGCACCAACCGGATCGCCCATGTCGTGCAGACAGTCGAAGTATGCAATCAAATCATAATCCTTACCGGGGAAGTCTTTCGCACTCGCTACGGTAAATTCGACACGGTCGGCGACACCTGCTGCCTGCGCGCGCCGACGAGCCAACTCGATGGAGCCCGCATGGTAGTCAAAGCCGTGGAAAGTGGCATTTGGAAACGCCTGCGCCATGATAATCGTCGAGGCACCCAGTCCGCAGCCTACGTCGGCAACCTTCCCGCCCGACCGCAACCTAGCCTCAACGCCGTCGAGCGCCGGTATCCACGAGCCGATAAGGTTGGCATTGTAGCCCGGCCGGAAGAAACGCTCCGTTCCTTCGAAGAGTCTCGGGTCGTGCTCGTGCCATCCGAAACCTTTCCCAGTACGAAAACGCTCGCTGATCTGAGGTTCGGCGGCCGACATCGCTTCGATGAGTTGAAACGCGCCCTGAATGAAGAGCGGACTGCTTTCGTCGGCGAGCATGAACGCGCGTTCAGGCGGCAGCGAAAAAAGCTGCGTCGCCGGATCGTAGTCGACGTAGCCGCTCGCGGCTTGATTGGCGAGCCACTCACGGACGTACCGTTCGGCGGTGCCCGTTCGTGCAGCAAGCTCGCTCGGGGAAAGCGCGTCGCCTTTGGCGAGCTCGCGGTAGAGCCCAAGTTTGTCTCCGATGATAGTGAGCGCCGCGCTCGCAGCCGCGCCCAAATCGCCGAGGACCTTGCCGACAAAAGCATGGAGCTTGTCGGGGTCGACCGTGCGCACAGGCGCGGCAGTCATTTCGATAGCCATAGTCCCTCCGGTAAGTCAGATGACTTAGTCAAGTGACTAAAAGGTAGCGCAAGCCGGCGCCGCTGTCAAGCTCCGCGTTGCGCCGCGTCGGGAGTTTAACGCCTAGCAGCGAAGCTTCTCGGATGCGTTCTTGTGTTGCCGCGATCGCGCTCGTTTCATCCGCTGCAGTCGTTTGCAGTGTTGTGCTCGCCGACGCTCAGACGGCGCCCCAACCCGCGATAACGCCATCGACCGTTTCCTCCGATACTGCGCTCGTCGGCTGGGCTGCGGGGCCCGCCGTCGCGGCGGAGCTCCAAGCCGAGAAGACGATGATGGCCGTGCCCAGCGGCGCCAACGCGCTGGAGATCGAGCACCACTTGTCCTCCGTTCCGCATCGGGCCGGCTCCGCCGCCGATTATGCAACGGCGCTCTACGTGAAGCGCCGCCTCGATGCCGACGGATTTGCGACCCGCATCGTGCCGTATCAGGTTGCCTTTACCGGCCCGCTGCAGCAGAGCCTCTCGATGGTTGCGCCGCGACGTGTCAGTTTCGACCTGATCGAAGGCGTGTCGGGGCATCACACCAAGTGGGAGATCATGGCGGGCCAACCGTTCCTTGAAGAGTCCGGCGACGGCGACGTTACCGGGCCCGTCGTCTACGTGAACGCCGCAACCAAAGACGACTTAACCGAAATCGACGCCCGGCACGTCAGCCTTAAGAACGTCATCGCGCTCGTGCGCTTGAGCGTTCCGGGCAGCGGCGGATTTCGAGCGCTCAATCCGAGCTGGATTCCGTACAACGAACTGCGCAAGCGCGGCGTCATTGGTATCTTGGAGTTTATGGAGCCGGCGACGACCGGTTATGGCGGCGGCGCCATGTGGCCCAACGGCAACTACAAGAATGAAAACATGGCCGAGCGTATGAGCGGCATGTCGCCGCGAGGGTTTATGATGTTTCCGCCGGGCGACCCGACGATTGGCGGTCGGGCGCCGATTCCCGGCGAGCCGCACAAAGCCTGGAATGAGATACCGCACGCGACCATCCCCGAGCTGAGCATCACGCAGAGCACGGCGCGGTCGCTGCTATCCGCGATGACCGGTAGCGTGGTGCCGCAGTCCTGGCATCCAATGTTTGAATTCGTTGCGCATTTCGGCGGTAACGTCGTCGTTCACATTCACAGCAAATTTGAACGCGAGCTCAAGACGATTTGGTTGGTCTTCGGCGATATGCGCGGCGCGCGCGAGCCCGACTCGATCGTGATGATCGGTAGCCATCGCGACGCAATGACCTTCGGTGCGATCGACCCCGGCAGCGGCACGACCGTCCTTCTGCAAGATGCCGACGCCTTCCACGCTCTCGCCCAGCAGGGTTGGCGACCCAATCGGACGCTCGAGATCGCGTCTTGGGACGGTCACGAACTCGGTCTCTTCGGTTCGGCCGCCTACATTTATCAGAACGGCGCGCAGTTGCGCAAAAATCTGTTTCAGTACATCAATACCGATCAGCTGACGACCGGTGACCCGTTCGTGGTCAGCGCGTCGCCGGGACTCTATTCCTTCATGAAGCAAATCTGCGACGTCGTACCCGGCGCCGACGGAAAGGGTATGGTGGGAATGCGCGATCAGCGCATCGATCCGCTGCTCAATCCAATCACGGGCGGTTCCGATCATCAAAACTTTTCCTACATGCTCGGCGTCTTAAGCACGTCGAACGGCTATTATGGTTACTTCGGCGCCCATCATACGGCCGAAGATAATCTCGACGGTCTGCGTACGTACGATCCCGGCATGCGACAGGCGGTCGTCACCGCACAAGTCACCGGCATTCAAGCTATGCGCGCGGCAAATGCAACGGTCGAGCCGCTTCGCATCGAAGAGATCCCCGCCCAGATGCTGGAAGACTTACTTCCGGTACAACTCGCGGTTTTTCAAAAGAGCAACGGCGCCGTAACTTTCGGCGAGCTTCGCCAAGCATTGGATCGATACAAAGAAGCGGCACACGCAACCGACCTTGCAATGCAGCAAGCCGAAGCGAAGGGCGACGTTGTTTCCATGCAGGCGATCGCAGCAGACGAGCAAGCGTCGCGCGATGCATTCTATCTCTCCGGCGGTTTGCTCGAAAACGCCTATTATCACACGATCGACCGCGTCTATACGAGCTTTCCCGAGATCGTCTTTGCCGGCGGAAAAGATACCGTGATCAAAAGCGCCTACGCGCGGATTCTTAGCGCGACACAGCTCGCAACGGACGCACTGCATCAACACCTGTCATCCTGAGCCTTTCGAACGAAATGTCATCCTGAGCCCGTCGAAGGATTCGAAGGGCGGCGTTTGATGAAGTTGACCGCGCGCATCGTCGCAACGACTTCGTCGGCTTGATTGACGATTTCAAGCGATGTTTCAACCAGACCGCGATCCGGCTTCGTTTTCGAAACGCGCGTTGAAACGACGGTTACGCGTAGACGCAAGGCGTCGCCGGGACGGACCGGCCGCAGCCAGCGCAGCTCGTCAACTCCGGGCGAGCCTAGACTCGCACCGTCGGGTAGAAAGTTATCGACGAATAGACGCATGGCGGTGGCCATCGTCTGCCAGCCGCTGGCGATGAGTCCGCCGTAAAGACCGCGGTCAGCACGTTCCCGATCGACGTGAAGATATTGCGGATCGTAGCGCCGTCCGAATTCGAGGATTTCGCTCTCGTCGATCGTGATTGGCCCATACTCGCCGGCTGCGCCAGGATGATAATCTTCGAAAAAACGATCCCGTGCGGGCGGCATCATGGTGGGTCGGCTCTACGCCCTCTGGCGTGCCGTTCCTGGAGGCCGAGTGTTTTTGACTGCGACATCTGCGGTAGAAGCGCCAAAGCATGGACTCTCAAGCGGCTGCTCGCGAGGCGGGGCTACGGTATATCGACGATCGCCGCCCGGGAATTACCCGGCGGCGCCGTGGACGTCACTTCGCGTACTATAATCCCGATGGAAGCCCGCTGCGCGATCCTCGCGAAATCGAGCGAATTAAGGCTCTCGCGATTCCGCCTGCCTATAGTGAGGTTTGGATCTCACCCATTGCCAATGGCCATATCCAGGCAACAGCGCGCGATGCGCGCGGCCGCAAACAGTACCGCTACCACCGCCGTTGGCGCGAAGTGCGCGACGAGGCGAAATACCATCGGCTGGTAGCCTTTGGTCGCGGCCTGCCGGCGATACGAAAAGCCGTCGCCAAAGATCTACGCGGTGCCGAGCTCTCGCGCCAAAAGGTGCTTGCGGCGCTCGTGACCATCATGGACTCCACCGGAATACGCGTGGGCAACGAGGAGTACGCCCAAGCAAATGATTCGTATGGCTTAACCACTCTGCGAACGCGGCACGTTCGCGTCCAGGGCTCGACGGTGCGTCTGCGTTTTCGCGGCAAGACCGGGCGCGAGCGATCGATCGCTTTTAACGACGCGCGGCTCGCGCGCATCATCAAGCGCTGCCGCGACCTTCCCGGCGAGGAGCTCTTCACGTATATCGACGAGACTGGCGCGGTGAGCGCGGTGAGCTCCGACGACGTGAACGACTACATACGCAGCATTGCCGGCGACGACTTCTCGGCCAAGGACTTCCGAACGTGGATCGGTACGGTTGAGTGTATTGCCGCGCTCACCGAGCCCGCCGAACATCAAACCGATGCCAAACAAAAAATCGTCGCCGCTCTGGCGCAGGTCGCCCAGCGGCTAGGCAACACGCCCGCCGTTTGCCGCAAGGCGTACGTCCATCCGGCCGTGATCGAAACCTATACACGGTTACGCCGATTGCCGTGCAGAAACGGCAAGTCGCCGACTGCAAAAGAGCGCGCGGGCACGCTCACCACGCCGGAACGCGTCGCGCTACGTTTCGTCGAAAAATGGGAGCGCCGAGGCCGCGAGCCGATCGAACGGACGCTAGAGCGCTCCCTAAAAAAAGCCCAGCCTTATGCCGATGGAGCTTCGAAATGAAGGGAGCGGCGGAACGTCTTCACCGAATCGGCGAGCATCTCGGAGTGACGCTGATCGGAATTTTCTTTTAGCCGCGGGAAAGCTTTGGTTTCCTCTTCTTCGATGTGATGGCGTACCGCGTCGGCGAACTTTTCCGCCTTCGCGCCGAATTCAGATTCGTCCCTTTCCTTTAACATCGAATCGAGCTCGAAGAAGAGCGTGTCCGCTTCGGCGGTTTCGTGGTAAAGATGCTGCGCCTCGAGCTTGCTCCCGGCTACTTTGTCGATCGCCGGATAAACGAGATTTTCCTCGGTCGCATTGTGAATCGTTAGGACGCCTTTAAGCTGTTCCATCACTTCTTGACGTCGAGGGCCGGACGCTTCCGTCAGCTCGCGTAAAAGATTCTTAATGACCTGATGATCGTTCAGGAGAATTTCCACTGCGTCGTTGCCGCGGACCGGCAGCAGTGCGGTATCGATTTGCATGAAGTCCTCGCTATGGAGAAGGGAGATGCTCTTCGCATACCCGCGCCTCCGAGGGGTAAAACAGCGCCCACCGCCAAGCAAACGCACGGACGCGATGAAAGTCTTTCCGGCCCGCCGCCCGCGTGCGCGCCGCTTCAGGGGCACGGCGCCGGTGAGGCCGGGTTATTCGCAATCTCGACGCTAACGATTTGAGCCGACTGATCGGGCGGTGCAAAATTACCCAACGGGAAGAATGTTTGGTCGAAAGGCTCGGTCATGCACAGCACCGGCGAAACGTATTGCGGATCGGTCGGACCGCCCGCTCCCATCGAATCGTAGAAAGCCCAATTCCCGCCGGGTTGTGCCTGGCTAACGAACGCGTTGAACGTCCACACGTTCGAAGGCGTTGAACTGGGCGATGGCGACCGCGACGGGTTGTAATCGAAGATACGCCGCTGCGCGAGCATCTCCAACTCGGTACCTGTCCCGTTGTTATTGAGATTGTAGGAAAAATTCTGGGGATTGGTGCCTAAAGGCAGCCACCCCGGCGGTGAATGAGGATTGACCGCGCTGTGTTCGAGGTAAACCGCCTGGGCGCGTGATGAAATTCCGTTACCCGACGCGATCAGCATAAACTGATAGCCGGCCCAGTTCGTTTGCACCGTATCGGTAGACGGCGTAACGCGGCTCCCGGACGTGTTAAGAACGAACATATACTGATACTGACCGAAGTTAAACGGCGATTCTGTATCAAAGAAGAAGGCGACATATCCTGGAGGAGCGCCGCCTGGCCCCAAACCGGGAGGGTTCGGCGTCACTTGACGGCCGCAAGCGACTACGAGTGCCGTCGGTAGCAAGATAAGGAACCCAGCGCCCAACCTTTTCATGATTTCTTGATTTCGACGCTCGCATATATGCCGCTGCGGCTAACGTCATTACCGTGGCAAACCTGTGCTGCGCCTGAGCAAAATTGAAGTGTTCGCCGTTCTCCGGGGAACCTAAAGCTCTTGCCGAAGCGTTCGGCAACGTTCATGCTGATTCGCCGCGCCGAACCTAGCGAAGCCGAACAACTCACCGAGCTCGCGCTTCGGTCGAAGCGCGCATGGGACTACGACGAGGATTTCATGCAACGGGTGATGCCCGATATGATCGTGCACCCTCAGTACCTGATCGCCGAACAGGGATTCATTGCAGAAGAAGCCGGAAAGATACTTGGGTACGCGATCGTGCGGGTTGGCCTCGCGAAGGCGTTTCTCCGCGATCTCTTTGTCGAGCCGGATCGCTTCCGTCAGGGCATCGGCAACGAGCTCTTCCAGCGAGTCGTGCGTTTCGCGCTCGAACGCGGGGCAACGAGCATTAGCCTAACGGGCGACCCCAACGCCATCGGATTCTATGAGCGAATGGGAATGCATCAAGTGGGCGCCGAGCCATCCATTGCCGGTAATGACCGCACGCTGCCGATTATGGAAATGGATATCGGCTCAACCCAAAATTGTGATTGACGAACGTTGGCCTAGAGGCCGAGGAAATAGACGACGGCAAGCACGGTGAGCGCCGCGCCGCATTGCAGGGTCAGCACTTGGAGCGCGGGGATTCGATTGCGCGGCAGCCACGAGATCGCAAAAAGGGCGATGACAATCGCTTGGAGCGGCATGAAAATTTGGAACAGGTGCGCTGCGGTGCCTTCGTCAGATTGACGGCCGAACCGCATAAAATCTTCGAAAATAAAGAGCAGTAACGTAAGCGAGATCCCGAGGGGGATGAAGCCGGTTGGACGCCTCAACAGCCACAGCATAGTTACTTTGTATCACAAAGCTATAAGGAGTTCAAGGCCGGAGGTTCCCGAGGTGGAACCTCGTTATAACCATGTCAAAAGAGACCGACAGGGAGGCCCGGGTCGAACGCGGGATTCGTTTCGATCTCGTCATCGCGGTTTGTGCGCTGCTCATCTCCACCTTGGCCACGAGCGCTTCGTGGTGGCAGGCGCGCGTACTCCAGGCTCAGACGCAAGTCCTGGAAGAACAACTCGGCGCTCAGGTCTGGCCGTACGTCAGCGTCTCCGTCGGCTTTACCGGCAGGCGCGTGGACATCTCGATTTCCAATGACGGCCTGGGGCCGGCGGTACTTCGTAGCGTGTCGGCCGCCGTCGACAATGTGCCGAAATCCAACTTTGTCGACATCATGCACGCAATTCTCGGTCCGAACCTCGTCGCGCGCAGCCACCGGCAAGGCGATAACATTACGTTCGCGATCGATGGCGGTGGCCCGGGATCGATCGTGCGACCCGGTACCGCGGGCGTCAGTTTCGCGCTCACCAGCAAATCCTTCGCGCGGCCCTTCGTTCACGCGTACCGTCGCCTCACGTTTCACATCTGCTATTGCGCGATTATACCGGGCAAGTGCTGGCTGGGGGATTCAGCGTCAATGCGCGATCCGATGCCGGTTCAGAGCTGCCCCGAGATCGCCAATGACCTGCTTCACGCCCCAACATTTGAGGAATTACTGGACCGCAATTTTTAACACCAAGAGCACGGCAAGTCTTCCCCGATTGTTGTCGTAATCTTAAGGTGCTTCACGGACTGCCAAGGCCCGTGCAGCGAGGGGAGGGGGCTGGCGATGCCGGCCTCCTCTTTCCGTTTTAGCGTCGCCGGAAGTCTTCGACTTCGCGACCGTCGTCGGCGCGCAGCGTTGGATCGGCGCCGCCATCCAGCAGCGCCCGCTCGATGGCCGCGTCGCCGCTATTTACGGCGGAGTGCAACGGCGTGTATCCTCGCGTTTGACGCGCGTTGGGGTCGGCGCCTCCCTCGAGCAAAAGTTCGACACACGGCAGCGAGCGCGCCGTGACCGCGCTATGCAACGCCCGTACCGCCATCGAATTGCGCGCCTGAGCGTCGACATCGGCGCCGGTGTCGATCAGTGCCCGCACGCACTCCGCTTTTGCGAAAAAAGCCGCCAGATGCAACGGTGTAAAGCCGTCGTCGCTCCACATCGTCGCGCATTCGGCGTTTTCCGCGAGCAGATCGCGTAAACGAACCGCATCGCCCATGGCAGCCGCTTCGAAAACGTCGAGTTGCATTGTCTGCGCTGCGATCGCCGCAGCCTCGTCGTGCTTGCGCTCGTAGAGCGCCGCGAGGATCTTAGAAGGCATAGACTCACCTTAAGTGGAAAGTATTTAGCAATGCTAACTATATTGCCTGCGCTCGCCTGATGTCAAGTCAGTTGGCAACGACCGCCGACCGCCTCCATTCGACGGCCATTCATTTGCTGCGTTTCGTTCGGCAGGTCGACGCCGAGAGCGGACTGACCGGCCCGAGGCTGTCGCTGCTCTCGGTGCTGGTCTTCGGTGGCGATCGAACCATCACGGAGCTGGCTGAAGCCGAAGGAGTTCGAGCGCCGACGATGACGCGTCTCATCGACGGACTGGAGCGCGACGGTTACGTGAAGCGCAAGCCTGAGCCGCGCGATGCCCGCGTGACGCGCGTCGTGGCGACCGCGAAGGGTCGCTCGACCTTGACGACCGCACGCCGGCGGCGCATCGTCGCCATCGAGTCCATACTCGAGCAGCTCGATAACGAGCAGCTCTCGACGATTGCGCAGGCCGCGGGTATTATCGAGCGGCTATTGCGTCGCACTTCGCCGCGAAGATGAAATCGCTTTCGGTGAGGCCACCGATCTTGTGCGTCCAGATCTCGACGGCCAATCTTCCCCAGGAGACGTGCAGATCGGGATGGTGCTGCTGTTCCTCGGCCATATCGCCGACGCGAATCGCGGTCTGCATTGCTTCGGCGAAGTTTTCGAAACGGTAGGTACCGCAGAGAATCTTGATCGTCCCGCGCTTGGCGTCGTCGCGTTCGACGATGCGCCAACCGGCGCCGAGCTGCGCGAGCAGCGGCGCAATCTGTTCGTCGGTCAGGGGCGGAACGCCGCCGCGGCATGGCACGCACGCACGTGCTGCGAGCTCACTCATCGCCGCAAATATACCCAGGATGCGGGAAATTCTCGCCAAGGTGCAAAGTTGCGCTCGATGGTTTCGCTGCCGGAGAATGCCGTATTACTCTCGTTCGAAGGGCCCGACCCGTACTCAATGGTCGGCGGCCTTGGGACGCGAGTCAGCGAGCTTAGCGCAGCGCTGGCAGAGGCCGACATAAAAACCACGCTTATCTTCGTCGGCGACCCCAATCGTCCACCGATCTCGCAGCCGCACGACAAGCTTGAATATCGGCGGTGGTGCCAGTGGATCTCAACCTACTATCCAAACAGCGTCTACGAGGGCGAGATCGCCAAGATGAACGACTATACCGCGAGCGTGCCCTCGTTCGTGGCAGAGGATGTCGTCGCCGCCGCCGCCGCGCGCCGAGAATCCGTACTCGTCCTTGCCGAGGACTGGCAAACGGCTCCGAGTGTCATCGCTTTGGACGCAATTCTGCGCGAGCGCGGACTTCGGGAGCACGTCATAATGGTGTGGAACGCGAATAATACATTCGGCTTTCATACCATCGACTGGAGTGGATTACAAAATGCGGCGCGAATCACGACCGTCAGCCGCTACATGAAATACGAGCTCCAGGCGCACGGAGTTGACGCGCTCGTGATTCCTAACGGTATCCCGGAGCGGCTGCTTGAGGGAGCCGAGAAGAAGCTGGTCCGCGTGGCGCTCAAGGGCTTCGAGCGCCGACGCCCGCTTTTCGTAAAAATCGCGCGATTCGACGAAGACAAGCGGTGGTTGCAAGTCGTGGATGCGTTTGCGAATGTGGTTTCGCATCATCCCGAAGCGACATTGGTGATGCGTGGCGGGCGCGAAGAGTATGGCGCCGTCGTTCTCGAGCACGCGGGCAAACGAGGCCTTTACGTGGCCGACCTTACCGTGGAATCCCGCGATCCGTCCGACGTTCTCGAAGCAATAGCGTCGGCGCCGGGTTCGATCGTCCATGTTCGTAGCTTTATTCCGGAAGCCGCGCTGCTTGCGCTCTACCATACGGCGGATGCGGTCTTAGCCAACAGCGGACGCGAGCCGTTTGGCCTGGTCGGTCTTGAAGTCATGGCCGTTGGCGGGTTGGCGGTAACCGGTTCGACCGGCGAAGATTACGTCGAACCGTTTCGTAATGGGCTGGTTTGCGATACGGCCGAACCTCGCGAGCTCACGCATCTCCTCGAGCATCTTCTCGCCGATCACGATCGCGCGATGGAGATTGCGGCTTCAGGAGAGGCGACGGCGCGGCGTTACACGTGGCCGCTCGTTCTCGATATCATGTCGCGCAAACTCGCCGACCTATCCGCTGAATCGCCGGAGAGTGTCGCGCCGTAAGACGGCACCTCGATAATGACCTTCGCGCCTCCCTTTGGCGCGTTTGCTAATGCGAGCGTGCCGCGATTCGCTTCAACCATCGTTCGCGCGATCGCCAGCCCCAGGCCCGTACCACCGCGCGGCCGCGAAGTATCCCCGCGCCAAAATCTCTCGGTCGCGTGAGCGAGTGCTTCGTTGCTGAATCCCGCGCCGTCGTCCGCGATCTCGATAAGAACGGAATCGTTTGCTGCGCTCGCCCGGAGTTTGACGGTTCCTTCGGCGCGGCCATAGGTAACGGCATTGTGCGCGATTGCGACCAGGGCCCGCTCGAGCGTGGCGCGATTGGCGTGTGCCACGGCTTCGCCGTTGGTCTCGACGGAGACGTTGATGTTGCGCGCAGCGGCCGCGGGTCGTACTCGAGCCGCTATGTCGCTAACCAGTGCGTTCGCATCGAATGCTTGGCGTTGATTCGCGTCCACCTCTGCACGTGCGGCCGCAAGAAGTTCGTCGACCAAATGTTCGAGGCGGTCCGCCTCTTGCTCGATCGACGCCAGAGCTGCACGATATTCGCCGCTCGTACGCTCGCGCCGCAGCGCGAGCTCAGTTTCGGCCTGTAGGACGGCAAGTGGCGCACGAAGCTCGTGCGACGCGTCGGCGACGAAGCGCCGTTCGCGCACAAACGCTCCCTGCAAACGATCGAGCATGCGGTCGAAGGTGGCGCAGAGACGGCCGAGCTCGTCGCGGCCGTCAACTCGGAGCCGTCCGGAAAGGTCGTTCGCTTCGATGCCTTCGGCGAGCGAGGCGATTTGCGCCACCGGCCCCAGCACCCGGACGGCAACGCGGCGCGAAGCAATAGCTCCTAGCGCAATCAGCAAAAGGCCAACACTCGATAGGACGAGGGCAGTCTTACGTTCGAGGTCGCCAATCCAGCGACCGGATTGCCAGACCGTTACCCAGCCGTACGTATGCCCTTCGCGCGCCACCGGCGCGCTCGCGCTCTGCCACTTTTGCGTTCGCGACGGCGCCGCTTCACCGCCGACTCTAGCACCGCCGGCGGCGTAGACCGCAAAGGAGATCTGGGGATTCAGCGATGCTAGCGCCTGAAGGTCATTCTTATCCACCGAAACCCGCCCGTCGTGGACGTCCACCGCGGTCGCGATCGCTTGCGCATCGGCAGATAAGCCGGAACGAAAGCCCGAATGCAACGCGCGATCCAGGGCTATAATGGAGAGTGTGGCGAAGAGCGCGACGGTCACGGCAACGATCGCGACGACGGTAAATGTGAAGCGCGTGCGAATGCTCACGTTTCGCCCAGCCGGTATCCCAAGCCGCGATGCGTGTGTAAGATCTGCGGCTCGCCGCACTCGGTGAGCTTCTTGCGCAATCGGCGCGCATAGACGTCCAGTACGTTGGAGATGCGGTCGCTTTCACGATCCCATAAACGGTCTTCGAGCATTCGGCGAGTGACGGTTCGTCCGGCGTGACGCATCAGTACCTCGAGAAAGAGGCTCTCCTTGGCGGTCAGAAACAACTCGCGACCCGCACGCTGCGCTTGGCGGGTCTCGGAGTCGAAGACCAGATCGCCGAATTGCAACGACGCGGCGGTCCAGGCGGGCAGCCGTCGCCGCAGGGAACGCAAACGCGCCTCGAGCTCGTCGAAGGAAAACGGTTTGCGCAAATAATCGTCGGCACCGGCATCGAGGCCGCTCACCACGTCGCCGGCAGTATCCCTTGCAGTCAGGACGAGGACGGGTACTGCGTTTCCGTTCGCTCGCAACCGACGCAAGATCTCCAATCCATCTTCGCCCGGAAGGCTGAGGTCGAGGACCAGAGCATCGTATCGCGCCCCCACGAGATACTCCTCGCAATCGCATCCGTCGGCGAGTGCGTCAACGACGTATCCGTCCTCGGTTAGGCCGCGGCGCAGCAATCTTCGCAGCGGCGGATCGTCTTCAACGACGAGTACGCGCACGATCCAGTGTTACGACGGCTTCAAGGTCAGAACCTCACCCGAAAACCTGGCGGCGGCTTCGACGACGTCGGAAGATTGACTGGAGCGATCCCGAGCGAGCGGCAGTTCATCGCCGCAGGGAACGCGTTCACGATTGCATCGGGAATCGTCGCCTCTCGAGCCGGAATCGGCGGCGTCGTTCCGCTCAGACGCGCCGGATCGAAAGCACCTAGAAGATCGGTCGTCGCCGGCGATTCGTCACGCGCGACGATCCCATCGCTGCTCTGGTCGGGCAGCGACGCAAGCGCCGGCACGGCGAAGAGTTGCTCGGCGAACTTGAGGATCGAGATTTGGTCGCCGGCATCGTGCACGATTGCGCCACTGCGAGCGTACGGCGATATCACGATGAACGGAAGACGCGGCCCGTCACCACATAAGCCACCATCGGGGCATGCGCCGCTCCGGGGCGGCGGAACGTGATCGTAGAAGCCCCCGGGGTCATCCCAGGTCACGACGATCGCCGAATCGTTCCAGTATTTGCTGCGCGCCACCGCGTTGACGAAAGTCGCCACGAATGCCTCGCCGATTTGCGCGTCGGTATCGTCCGGACCCGGATGATCGTCGTCGCCGAGATACTTCGACTGGACGAACGGATCGGGGTTTGCCGGCTTCCATCCAAAGCCGTTGCGCGAGCCGCCCTTCACGTAAAAGATACCGCGATCGGGTAGCGTGCCGTCGCGTAGCTGGGGCAAAATCGCTTGCGCGTCGTGTACGTTGCGCCAGAAGACGTCGTTTTCGCGCAGATAACCGAAGTATTGTGGCGCGTTGTGGTGCGTTTCGTAGCCGGGAGCGCTTGCGTTGGCGAGACATATCCCTCCTGATACCAACCCCATGGGATGGGCGCGCGCCCGCTGGCGGCGACCTGTCCTAGATCGCGCTCAACCCCTTGCGTTTCGCGTGTCGCCTGGCGTGCGTCGCTGCCCGCAAGCGCGAGCATCAAGGTCGCGTATCGCTGCGGTACTTGATAGCGTTGGGAATCTTCCGAATAGGGTCCGTAGGCTGGGTCCAGATCGTTGGTAACGGCGCCCGCCTGCCCGGCAATGAGTGCGATCGCATTCGGCGTCGACGGCCCGGTTATCGCGCTGAAAATGTGGTCGAAGAGCGCGAAAGCGCGAGCGTACTTCCACAGAAACGGAATCGTGTCGCAATCGTAATGGGCCATCGTGAGCAAGCCCACCGCACGAGCTTCGGCGCTGTCGAGCTTCCGCTGGGAAAAGGCTTCCTGGGTCGACACGAACGCATCCATGCGGCCGCCGTTCATCTTTGCGGCGACGATGCTGCGCGACTGAGAGGGCGATTCGGTATCCGGGTCGGTGATGCGAAACGGGGTAACCCACTCCTTTCGGATCGCATCGTATTGGCGATAACCATGCGCTTGCGCTTGGGGGGTCGCCAGGTTGTCGGCGCCGGGATACGTGCCGAAGTAATTGTCGAACGAGTGATTTTCTTGATAGATCACAAAGACGTGTCGAACTCGAGCGCGCAGCGCCGCCACGAGCTGGGCACGACCGGAGCCCGCGGACGGGGCCATCGCAAGAGCGGCCACAGTAGCGAGAAGCATCATCTCATTCTAAGCGACCCTGATGAAGGCAACATGAAGCCTTCTCTATTCGGAATGTTAACCGCACCATAAGCTGCCCATAAACTCGCTGCGTCATCGTCGGCGTATGGGCGCCTGCATGAACGCCAAATCGTACTTGGCCTCCGCGTTGCTTTTCGCTTTGGCCTGCGCCGGGGCGTCCGCCGCGCCCGAGCCCAGCTCCGGGGCGACGATAACCGGCCGAATTTTGGACACGCAGGGTGGGCTGCCGGTTTCCAATGCCACGATCGAGTTTCACCGCAACGGAGCAATCGTTGAAACCGCCCGAACCGACAAGGACGGGCGCTTTAGCATTGCCAATCAGCCGCCGGGAACGTACGCCGTCTTCATTCGTGCCCCCGGCTACGAGACCACCCGGTACACACCCGATTTACTGATTGCGCCCGGCACGCCCCAGGTCTCGTTTCAAACCGCAATCAGCCGGCAGCGAGAAGGCCTCAAGCAGATCGGCTATGTCGTGGCCGGCGGCCGTACCGCGCTCCAAACCACCACCACGATCAACGCGCACATCGATACGAGCCTGCTTCAAGACGAAGGCTTTCAGCGTCTCGGCGACGTTCTGACGACTGTCCCAGGCATCATCACGTATACCAGCTCGTCCGTGGGCGACGATATGTCGCTCTCCATCCGCGGCTACGACCCAACCGAAACCGCAACCTTACTCGACGGTCATCCGATCGGTCCGGTCGGCGCCTTGGGCTTGGGATACAACTACAACGTTTCGCCGTTCTGGGGTCTCAGTTCGGCCGACGTCGTCTTCGGCTCGGGTGCCACCGGGCTCTTTGGTGCGACCACCATCGCCGGCGCGGTCAACTTCCAAACCATTAACCCAACGCCACAGAACCACGTCTCCATTACGGAAGGCGCCGGTAGTAACCTCAAGCTGATGACCGGTCTGCTTGGGACCGGAACGTTCGGAAAACTCGGCTATGCCGTCGCCTGGGGCTCGCAAGGTACGACCGGAAACTTTCCCGGCGGCTTTATCCAGCAAACGGCGTTGCTGCAGACCAGCGTCGTCAATCCAGGATACAAAGGCGGCGCGCCTCCACCCGACCTCACTCACGCCAACGCCTACAATCTCTTGAATTATTATCCGGTCAGCGGCGGATACGTCCAACGGAACTTTGTCGGTAAAGTCATCTACGATTTTTCGCCGAAGACGACGCTCCAGTTTACCACCTACTCGGCTCAGGATTGGTCGAACTCGACGGGCGAAGGCGACAACGATTACGAGACTTTTCCATATGTGCTCTATGGGGCGCAGCAAACCTTGGCAGGCATCGAGGCGAGCAAGAACGGTCGTGATTATATCCTAGTCAACGGTAAGAGGCGTTATTGCCACGACAGCATCGCCGTTCTGATTGACAATCCGCAGGGGTACACGTGCATGAACCCCGCGCAATACGCCGTCGACTTCTACGGACCGTTCGGCGGGTCAATCGATCGCTGGCGCACGCTGGGCAACGTCGACTACGATGCGCGCGCGACCCAGGAGCTGGGGTCGGGTACGATCACGCTCGAAGGCTTCGATGACGCCTATAACTACAACGAGCAGAAGGGACCCGGTGCGGCCATCGGTCCCTATGGTCCCGGCCCCAACTATCTCGACCTTTACGCGAACCGCGGCTACCTGCTGAGCGACGATTTTGCAATGCCGAAGAACGACGTTGGCTTTGGATACTCCTGGCTTCATCAAACCAACAGCAACGGACAGTATCCCTACTCGCTGGTAAACGGAACGACGTATAACGCCTTCGGCTTCAACCCGCCGCTCTATTTGGCAACGGCAAGTTACTTCGTACGCGACAATTGGTCACCCAACGACAAGTTTTCGGCCCTTGCCAGCGTCTGGCTGCAACGGTCGCTCGATACGTCCTCGACCCATTTCGATCCGCGGGTCTCGCTGATCTATCGCCCCGACAGCAGCGACGTGATTCGCCTTACCGGCGGGCGCTCGTACAGCGAGCCCGATCCTTCGCTGATCGCCTTTGCGCCGCCGGTCTACGGAGCGCCGTCGAGCATTAACTGCCCGGCTGCCACCAGCGGAACCGGCGCGCTCGTCTCCATTGCTTCGGTCGCCAATCCTCAGTTACAACCGGAAACCGCGGGCGATCTCGAGCTGGCGTACGGTCATCGCTTCAGTTCGACGACCAACATTCAGGCCGACGTGTATCAATCGTTAGAAAACGAGGCGCTGCTCAACGGCAACGTTTCGATCGTTGGCTTTCCCGGAATCACCGTACCGCAAGATTATATCGACAAGGCGCTGGCGCGTCTCGACTCGTGCCCGGGGCTCAATCCCAGCGTGAAGAATCTAGCGTTCGCGACGACGTATAACGCAGCTTCGGCGCGCTATCGTGGGATCGTTCTCTCGGCCAACGCCGGACTCACGCGCAATGTCTCCTTCAATGCGTCGTTCGACGTCCAATCAGCAGCCTATTTGGGCATTCCTCAAGATATTTTGATCCAGAACACGGGAGTGCTCGACGGCGGTCAGATCAACGGCGTGCCTTTACGTCAAGGATCCGCAGGTATTGCATATCAGGACAACTTAGGGATTGGGGCGCGCCTCGATGCCACCTATATTGGTGGAAACAACTCCTACAATCGCAATCCGTTTTGGTTCGCGAATGCCAGCGTCTCGAAAACGACCGGGCAGGTGTCGGTCAACATGGGCATCTACAACCTCTTTAATAGCGTCGCTCAACAGTACGGCTATATCGGGTACGGCGTTTACATGCCGCAAAACTTCTACGGCTCGGCAGCGCTGGGCGGTGCGAGCAGCGGGTTGCAGCAGAGCAGCGAAGAGTACGGCCTTCCGTTCCGCAGTTATTGGTTTACCGTCAAAATCGGGATTTAGCGTTCATGTTGGTGTCATACTGACACCGCTATAATGGCGTCATGAACAAATTCGGGCTTTTCGTTATCCTCTTTGCGCTACTTTTTGGCAGTGCTGCCGTTGCCGGCACGAGCGCGTCCCCCGCGCCGGCGTCTCGGCTGATGATGGTCGTCGTGCTGAGCCGTCATGGCGTCCGCTCCCCGACGCATCCCAAAGAGCTCCAGGCCTACGCGGCCCAGCCATGGCCCTCGTGGTCGGAAGTCCGGCCCGGATATCTCACGGCCCGCGGCGCTTCACTCATGCGCCAATTTGGCGAGTACTATCGCCGCGCTTACGGTCAGCAGCTGGGATTTGGCGCGCGCGGCTGTCCACCGGCAGATTCGGTCTTCGTCTGGGCCGATGTCGACCAGCGCACGAAGGCCACGGGCGACGCGGTGGTCTCGGGTTTCGCGCCGGGATGCGGCATTACGGTTGGGCACGCCGGCGGCGATAACGATGCGCTTTTTGACCCGCTTCCAGGCGTTGGCGTTGTGAACCAGGCACAATCGACGGCTTCGATCCTCGGCGCTGTGGGGGGTAGCTTCGGCGGCGTTGTCGAGGCGTACAACGCACAGTTTTCGACGATGGAGCAAATTCTCGGATGTACCGCAGCGGCACGATGCAAGAGACTTGCCGACGTAGCAACATACGTTACGAATGACGGCGACGGCGGCCTCGCGAGTCTCAATGGCGGCCTCGACATGGCCGGCGATGTCGCGGGAAATCTTCTGCTCGAATACGTTGACGGTCATCGCGTCGTTGGATGGAGCCGCGTCAATCATGCGCAACTTCTCGAACTGCTGCAGCTCGACGTTCTCGGCCGGCGTCTGGAGCACAACCGGTACGGCGCGCGTGCGCATTCGTCGAACATCATGGCGCACATTCTGCAGACATTACAAGAAGGCGCTACGGGCAAGACTGTTGCCGGAACGCGCGTGCCTGCGACGGCGCGATTCGTCTTTCTCTCGGGTCACGACACCCAACTTGCCGAGCTGCAGGCGATGTTCGGGCTCTCTTGGCTCGTCAAAGGCGATCAGTTCGACGATACGCCGCCCGGCGGCGCCCTTGTCTTCGAGGTGCGTCAGCCCGTCGGCGGTGGCGAACCCTTCGTGCGCACGTTTTTCACCGAACAATCACTCGATGCCATGCGGGCAGGGCAGGGTCAGAACCCGTTGCGCGTACCGGTCTACGTGCCGGGATGCCCGGCGCTGGACTGTCCGATGGAGACCTTTGCCAACGTTGTCAATGCCGCAATCGATCCTTCATTCGTCGGAACCTGGTAATCGCGAACCTTCATTGACCCCCGCGTCCGCTCGGTGAGATAAGCATCAGCGCAAGTGCTGTCTGCACGAGTCCATCGGCCAGGTAAATCGGCGAAATCCGCAGGCGAGCGGTATAGATCGTATCGATGCCGGCGAACGCGAACGCCGACGCGACCGCGAGGGTGAGAGTTGCTTCGTCGCTCTCCTCCTTGCGCGCGGCGACCAGAAGAGCCGTACCAATCGCGGCGGCCAGCGCGCCGACCGTGTGGACGAGCCACGTATCCGTCTTGGGTCCCGTGACGCGCTCAAACGAACGTATGGATACGAGTGGCCAAAGCCCGGTTGCGACGTAGTAAACGCCTTGTGCCCGTAAAATCAGTTGCTTTGTCACCGGCGTTCTACCGGCGGGCCAGGTCTTCGATGCGCGAAGCGATCTCGTCGGCGTAGCGGTTGGCTTCGTCTTCTGAGCGGCCTTCGGCGTAAACGTTGAAGAGCGGATCGGATGCGTCAGGGAGTACCAGCACCCAGCCCCCTTCGCGGCTCAGGCGAATGCCGTCGGTCAACTCCACGCTCTGTCCGTCGGTTTCGTCGAGCAGCTTGCGCATGATCTGCCCTTTGCGCTCCCACGGACATTGATCTCGGCGCGAGGCGAGGTGTGACGCCGGCAGCTCGTCAACGATTTCGCTTAGCGCCCGGCCCTGCGCAGTAATGAGCTCCATGACCTTCGCGGCGCCATAGAGCGAATCGAAGACTGGCGCGAACTCGGGAAAGATGAGCTCGTAGTTCGCCCCGCCGGCGAAGGCGAGCGAGGAGCCCTCGCGCGCGGCTAGCGCCATGAGCGAACGCCGCTCGGTACGCGTGCGAAGAACGGTTGCGCCGTGCTGCTCGGCAACCTGCTCGATGGCGTTGGGCGCCATGACCGGCACCGCAATGCGGGCCTGCGGCATGATGCGCGAAACGAGCACGGTGAGCAGTGCCAGCAGTCGGCTCCCTTCGATAATTCTTCCGCGATCGTCGACTAAGGCGAGTGACTCGCCGCGCTGATCGAGCAGAATCCCTAGCGCCGCGCCGAGCGACGTGGTTACGTTCGCAAGCTGCTCCAAATGCCGCTGCCGATTCGCACCAAATGTCATCACCTTCGCGTTATCGAAAAACGCGTTCAAGGCGATCATCTCGATGCCGAGATTGCTCAGGATGCGGGGCAAAATCAGGGACGCATTACCATGGGCGTAGTCGATGACCACGCGTATGTTGGCTTCGGGAATGGCGCGTGGCGCCAACGCCGTCAGGAAGCCGCTACTGTACGCTTCGACGACGCGCTCGGGGAAATCCAGCAGACCCACGGCCTCCATCGGCGTCCGGCGGAAGTCTTCGCGGAAGAAGATGTTTTCGATTTTTCGCTCGGTGACCTTATCCACGTTGACGCCGTGCGAATCGAAGAACTCGAGCAAGAACTGGTCTGGATAATGCGGAGAAATTCCAGTGTGCACGCCGGCATCGCCCGACATCCGCACCGCATACCGCGAGACCGGCATCGGCGTTTCGCGCAGATCGTGCACGTTCACGCCGACCGAAAGCAGACCGGCGATGATGCAGCGGTTTGTCAGGCGGGAGGCCGGATGGGCGTCGCGGCTGGTCATCACGTTTTGGCCCGGTCCCAGAACCGACCCGAGCGCTTGGCCGAGTTTTAGCGCGAACTCCGGCGTCACTTCGATGTTCCCAAGTCCGCTGACGCCGTCGGCGCCGAAGAGCGAACCCGGCCACTTAATGCCGTAGATCAGCGACATCGAGACGATCGAGCCCGACGCAACCGATTTGTCGGGCCAGAGTTTGATGTTCGAAGGTACGGTCGCGCCGCTCCCCAGCGTGCTTCCGCGGCCGATCACGGCACCTTCCATGATCGTCACCCGGTCCTTCACAATGGTTCGATCGGCCAGGGTGCATCCGGTGAGCGACGCGCCTTCGCCGACGTAGACGTCCTCCCAGCCGATCGTGCGCAGCAGACGCGCGTTCGGCGCGACGATCGACGACGCGCCGAGCGATGTCAGTTCTTCGACGATCGCACCGCGATCGATGGTGACGTTTCTTCCTAGGCAAACGGGCGCGTGGATGTGCGCGTCAGGCGAAATTCTCGCATTCTCTGCGACCCAAATCCCAGGCCGGATTTCGATGCCGGGAATCTCGACGGCGACGGCGCGCCGCAGAGCGTCGTAGTTAGCCTGCTGGTACTGTTGCAGGTTACCGATGTCGCTCCAGTAGCCACCAGTTACGTGTCCGCAGAGCGCGCGCCCGTCGCGCAACATGAAAGGGAAGATATCCCTGGCAAAATCGTAGTTCTTCCCGGCCTCCATGTATTCGAAGACCTCGGGCTCGAGCACGTAGATACCGGTATTGATGGTATCGGAGAAAATTTCACCCCACGACGGCTTCTCCAAGAACCGCGTGATTCGGCCGCCGTCGTCGGTGACGACGACGCCGAACTCGAGCGGATTGGAGACGCGTTGCAGCGCGATCGTTGCCATTGCTCCGCTGCGGCGGTGCGCCGCGAGGAGTTCGCTCAAATCAATATCGGTGAGCGCGTCGCCCGAAACTACGACGAAACGCTCGTGACCGAGAAGGCGCTCGGCGAGCTTCACGGCGCCGGCGGTTCCCAGCGGCGTGTCCTCGACCACGTATTCCATCGTGATGCCGAGCTCGGATCCGTCGCCGAAATAATTCTCGATTTCGTCGGCGAGGTAATGCAAGGTCGCGACGACGTTGAGGATCCCATGACGCCGCAAGAGATCGACGATATGGTGCATGACCGGTTTATTGGCAACCGGCACGAGCGGTTTGGGGCGGCTCGATGTGAGAGGCCGAAGGCGCGAGCCTTCGCCCCCGGCCATTACAACGGCTTTCATCGACCTACCATCGTTTTACCGGTGTGCGAAAGACGTCCGTCGGCTTCAATATTTTCGAGTCCCAGCGAGCGCTTACGGCGCCAGTTCGGGTGTTCGTCGACCGTTCCTGGCACGTTGATCGCGCCGGTTTCGTTGAGCACGTCTTCGATCGCGACCACCACGAGCGCCGCGGAGGTGTCCGCGAGGAAGCGGTGCGCCGCGCTCGCGAGCTCGGCGATGACCGCGAGCGTTCCGCCGCGCGAGGCATCGGCGCGCAAGCGCGCCGCGCCGGAGGCATCGAGCGCGCCGGCACGTTCCAGGGCGTCCACGAAGAGGAATCGATCGTGCCAACGGTCTTCGTGCTCGCTGCGATCTCCGGTCCACCATCCGGCTAAGGTTGGAAGGTCGTGCGTTCCAATGCTCGCCGCGGCGAGTCTTGGGTAGCGAGCCGGTGGAAGAAACGATGCATCGTTCCAATCGCGCTCGAAGTAAAAAAGGCGCGACGAGAGCGCGCGTGCCGACTGCATTCGATCGCGGAATCCCTCCGGCACGGTGCCAAGATCTTCCCCCACGACGGCGCACCGGTTTCGCAAGCTTTCCAGCGCGAGAATCCCCAGCATATCGTCGAGCGGATAGCGGACGTACGCCCCCTGCGTCGCCGCGGCTCCGCGCGGAATCCAAAAGGCGCGCCGGAGCGACATCACGTGGTCCACGCGCAAAATGCCGGCGTGGCGCATATTAGCGCGCAAGAGCGCGGTCCACGGCCGGTACGCGCTTTCGGTAAGCGCGCGTGGCGATAGCGGCGCCAGGCCCCAGTTCTGGCCGTACGTGTTAAGCGGATCCGGTGGCGCTCCGAGCGACGCGTCGGTGACGACCGTTGATTGATCCGACCACGCAGCCGCGCCGTTGCGTTCGACGCCGACGGCCAAGTCGCCGTAAAGAACGCATCCGGCACGCCGCGCCTGCGCCGCTGATGAAGCGAGTTGCTCTTGTGCAAGCCACTGAAGATACACGTAGAAGTCCACGCGTTCGCGATTTTTTCGCGCGAGCGCGGCGACCGCCGGAGCATCGGGAGAGCGATACTCAGCCGGCCAATCCAGCCATCCGTAGCAGGCGGGGTTACGGGCGCGAAAAGATTCGGCGATCATTTCGTAGACGGCAAGCCGCTCGAGCGGTTCGCCGCCGCGTCGGCAAAAGCGCGCGAAGGCTTGCGCACGGCGAGTGGTAGGCCGCGCGACGAATTTTTCCCGCGTGCGGCGATGCAGACGAGTCAGAATATCGAGCTTCAAACGAGCCACGCCCGCGTAATCGACGAGTTCGCTGTGACGCAGCGACGCGATCCGATCCTGAAGCGACGATTCGGCGATTTCGGCAAGCGTTGCGCGCGAATCGTCGCGTTCGGCGGCGTGTTGCACGTCAATGTAGATGACGTTGAGGAAGAGGCGACTCGAAGGGCTGTACGGACTCGCCGCCGCCGGATTGCTTGGGTGAAGCTCGTGCAGTGGATTGACGCCCACGGCCCGGGCGCCGTTGCTCGCGGCGATCTTCGCAAACTCAGCAAGATCGGTGAAGTCGCCCACGCCCCAATTGCGTTGGGAGCGCAGGGCGTACAGCTGCGTCGAAAGAGCCCACGCCTTGCCCGTTCGCAACCTCGGCGGGAGATAGCATTGCTGCGGCGTGACGATCAGCGAACGTACGAGGCTGCCGTCGCGCGAGCGAAGCGCGTGATAACCCAGCGGCAAGCGCGCCAGGTCGCCCGTATGGTTTGACCCGTCTTCGAGTTCGACCGACCACTCTTCGGCGCAAATCTCGCGCGGCAGTTGCTCTCCTTTGCGCACCACGAGCGCGGCCGTACTTCCAGCGGTATCATCGTGGACCGCGCCCAACGCCGCGAGCAACGCTCGGCGCGTCGGCTCGGGCGTTTCGATGCGCGTTCCCCAATAGTCGCAATAGTAGGGCTCGATCACTCCATGAGCTGCCCGACAAAGAGCGAAAACGACCGATCGGCGATCGTCAGCCGTGAGCCGCTCGCGACCGCAAGGCCCGGCGTCCCGGCCGTGCGCGCGGTATCGAGCAGATGCCGCCAATGCCGCACCGATGGCGTCGGCGGAAGAACGAATTCGATGGCGATCGGGTGCGCGTTGAAGATCATGAAGAAACTGTCATCTAGCTCGGGATAACCTTGCAAACTAATGAAGCGGTCTCCCACGTCTCCACCGAGCAGGGCGCCGAAGCAGCGGCGTTCGGCATCGTGCCAATCCTCGTGCGTCATTTCGCGCCCGTCTGGTACGAACCACGTGATGTCTTTGAGCGGCGCATCGCCTTCGACCCCGCGGAAAAACCGCGGTCGCCGAAAAACGGGATGCGCCCGGCGCAGCGCGATGAGGCTTCGCACGAACTCGATCAAGTCGCTTCCGGTCGTGTCGTCACGGTCGAAGTGCGCGGCGCGTGCGAAATCGAACGAAAGTGCCGGATTAAAGGCCGACCAGTCGATCCAACTAATTTCGTTGTCCTGACAATATGCGTTATTATTGCCGCGTTGCGTTCGCTGCAGCTCGTCCCCAGCGAGCAGCATCGGCGTCCCTTGCGATAGGAGGAGCGTCGCCAGAAAGTTGCGTTGCTGCTTGGAGCGCAATCCGAGAATGTCCGGATCGAGCGTTTCGCCTTCTACGCCGCAGTTCGAGCTATAGTTTTCGGCAGTTCCGTCGCGATTGTCGTCGAGATTCGCCTGGTTGTGTTTGCGATCGTAGGAAACGAGATCGTGCAATGTGAAGCCGTCGTGCGCTGTAACGTAGTTCAAACTTGCGCGGGGACGCCGGCCGCGCCGATCAAAAAGATCGCTCGACCCAGTCAAACGCGTCGCCATGTCGGTTATATGGCCGTCACCGCGCCAAAAACGCCGCACACCATCGCGAAAGCGATCGTTCCATTCCGACCAGCCGGCGGGAAAGTCGCCGACCCGGTAGCCGCCGGGGCCGAGATCCCAAGGCTCGGCGATGAGCTTGACGCGCGACAAGACCGGATCTTGCTCGAGCGCGGTAAGGAAGCTGCTGTGCGTCGTAAACTGACCGTTGCGGCGCGCTAAGGTCGCCGCAAGGTCGAAGCGAAATCCGTCGACGTGCGCTTCCCGCACCCAGTAGCGCAGCGCGTCTGTGACCATTTTGAGCACCTGCGCGTGATCGAGATTGAGCGAGTTTCCGCAGCCGGTGTTATCGATATAATAGCGCGGGTCGTCTGCCAGCGCGTAGTACGATTTGTTGTCGATGCCGCGAAAGCTCAGCGTCGGTCCAAGTTCGTTGCCCTCGGCGGTATGATTGAAGACGACGTCGAGAATGACTTCGATGCCGGCATCGTGCAATCGCGAGACCGTCGTCTTGAACTCGCCAAGATTCGGTTCGGAGCAATAGCGCGGATGCGGTGCAAAGAACGAAATCGGACTATAGCCCCAGTAGTTGCGCAACCCCCGTTCGACGAGGTGCCGGTCGTCGGCAAAGTAGTTCACCGGCAGCAGTTCCACCGCGGTGATGCCCAGATGCGTGAGATGCTCGATCGCAGCCGGCGACGAGAGGCCGGCGAACGTGCCGCGTAGCGCCGGCGGCACGTGCGGATGCTTCATGGTAAACCCGCGAACGTGCAGCTCGTAGACGATGAGTTCGTGCCACCGGCTATGCAGCAGCTTGTCGTTGCCCCATGTGAATGCGGTATCCACGACGACGCATTTGGGCATTCCGGCGGCGTCGTCGCGCCGATCGAACGAAAGGTCGGCTTTCGGCGATCCGATTCGGTAGCCAAAGTGCGCATCGCTCCACTGCAGCGCACCCGAGATCATTGCGGCATAGGGGTCCAGCAACAGCTTGTAGTGATTGAAGCGGTGCCCGTTGGCCGGATCGTAGGGACCATAGACGCGGTATCCGTAAAGCAGCCCGGGGCGCGCGTCAGGCAAATAGCCGTGCCAGACTAAATCCGTATACTCCGGAAGAACCACCCGCTGCACTTCGCGGCGGCCTCGTGGATCGAAGATGCAGAGCTCAACCTTCTCCGCGTGTTCGGAGAAGAGCGCAAAGTTGACTCCGGCGCCGTTCCAGGTTGCCCCGAGCGGATACGGCCGCCCGGGCAGCACCGCCGCACGTCTCGACGGCATCATATCGCGTCGTTGGGGACGAACGACAGGACGACGGCCGCCAAGGGCGGCAAGGTCAGGGCTAGCGATTGCGGTCGGCCGTGCGAGGCGATTGCCTGCGTTTCCAACGCGCCGTAGTTCCCGACGTTACTGCCGCCGTAGAACTCCGAGTCGGTATTGAGCGCTTCTTTATAGAATCCGGCGCGCGGCGTTCCGATTCGATAATCGTAGTGAACGACCGGCGTTCCATTGAAGGCAACGAGCACGTGCGCGCCATCCGGCGCCTTTCGCGCAAAGGCCAAAACGCTCTGCGCGGCATCGGAAAAGTCGATCCATTCGAACCCTGATATCTCGGCATCGAGCTCGAAGAGCGCGCGTGTTGTGCGATAGAGCCGATTGCAATCGCGCACGAGGCGCTGGACGCCGGCGTGCGCGGGGTCGTTCAGCACGTCCCAGTCCAAGCCCGCATCGTGATTCCATTCGCCATCGACGGCCAATTCGTCACCCATGAAGAGCAGTTTCTTTCCTGGGTGCGTGAACATGAGCGCGAGCAGCAGACGCAGGTTCGCAAACCGTTGCCAGCGGTCTCCCGGCATCTTGCCGAGCAGCGAGCCTTTGCCATGCACGACCTCGTCGTGCGAGAGGGGCAAGACGTAGTTCTCGCTGTAAGCGTAAACCAATCCGAACGTCAGGTCGTCTTGGTGATATCGGCGATAGACCGGATCGAAGGCGAAGTATCGCAGCGTATCGTGCATCCATCCCATGTTCCACTTATAGCCGAAGCCAAGGCCGCCTGCGCTCACCGGGGCCGAAACCATCGGCCACGCCGTCGATTCCTCGGCGATCGTCACCGACCCGTCGTCCCCCGCGTAGAGCGCCGTATTGAGCCGGCGAATAAATTCGATGGCCTCGACATTCTCATTTCCGCCGGCGGCATTGGGCACCCACTCGCCCGACTTGCGGCTGTAATCGAGATAGAGCATCGAGGCAACCGCATCGACCCGTACGGCATCGACGTGAAAATCGCGCTGCCAGCAGAGTGCGCTCGCGATCAAGAAGTTCGCGACTTCGCGCCGGTCGTAGTTGTAAATGAGGGTATGCCAGTCGGGGGCGAAGCCGCGGCGCGGATCGCTGTGCTCGTACAAGTGCGTACCGTCGAAAAGCGCCAGTCCGTGCGGATCGTTGGGAAAGTGGCCGGGAACCCAATCCAAGACGACACCGAGATCGAGCGAATGTGCGCGTTCGATAAAGGCGCGGAAGTCGTCCGGAGTGCCGTAGCGGCTCGTCGGCGCGAACATTCCTGTCGGTTGATATCCCCACGATCCGTCGAAGGGATACTCGGTAATCGGCAGCAGCTCGACGTGCGTAAAACCCATCTCGCGCACGTACGGCAAGAGTTGGTCGGCGATCTCGCGATAGCTCATCACGCGGCCATCGTCGTGGCGCTTCCACGACCCGAGCTGAACTTCGTAGATCGAAATCGCAGCGTCGCGCCTGTTGCGTCGATGGCGAGCGGACATCCATCGTTCGTCTCGCCACTCGGCCGGGCTATCGCGCCAAACGATGGAAGCAGTAGCGGGACGAAGTTCGGCATATCGCGCCAGGGGATCGGCTTTGAGCGGTAAGAGTTCTCCGTTCGCCCCGCGGATTTCATATTTGTAACGCGCGCCTTCGACCGCGCCGGGCACGAAGATTTCCCAGACGCCGCACTCGATGCGCTTGCGCATCGGATGGCGCCGGCCATCCCAAGCGTTGAAATCTCCGACGACGCTCACGCGCTGCGCGTTGGGCGCCCAGACGGCAAAAACGACGCCGCTCGTACCTTCGATGATCCGGCAATGCGAGCCGAGCACGTCCCAAAGCCGCCAATGAGTCCCCTCAGCGATCAGATACGCGTCGAGGTCCCCGAGAATCGGACCGAAGCGATAGGGGTCCTCCAGCTCGGCAGCGCCGCCCGCTCCTTCAACGAGGAAAGTGTAATCGAAAAGCCCGTGCCCGTCGGGCAAACGGACCTCGAAAGTACCATCGTCGTTGGTGCGCTGCATCTCGAAGCGGCGCGAGCCGTCGCGCGACTTCACGAATGCGCGAGATGCCTGTGGCAGCGATGCGCGGATAACGGTTGCGCCGCTTTCGACGTGCATTCCCAGATACGCGAACGGGTCGGCGAAGGGCTCCACGAGCTCCCTATACTTCGTCGCGCAGGTAATTCCAAGCGCGCAGAAACTCGGCGACCGACCACGCCTGCGCGATCGCACCGCGCGGCGTAAAGGGCGGCGTTCCGTCTGCGAGCTCGGAGATCGTGCCAAGCCCGTAATCGAGCAGTTGATCGGCCAGCGGCACCAAGAACGATCGCGCGCGCTCCCGATCGGAGTACGCACGCGCATAAGCGATAGCGAACGGACCGAGGAGCCACGGCCAGACCGTTCCTTGATGGTAAGCGCTGTCCCGAGCGCGAGGCGATCCGTCGTAGACCGGGACAAAGCGTTCGTCGGATGGTGCCAATGTTCGCAGCCCGTTGGTCGTCAGCAGTTGTGCGGCGCATGCGTCCACGACAGCGCGCTGACGCGCGGTAGAAAGGGCAGAATGCGGCAACGAAACCGCGAAAATCTGATTTGGCCGCAGAGTCGCATCGCTTCCATCCGGTCCGTCGAGGACGTCATAACAATGCTTGCTGCGATCATTCCAAAAGCGAGCGATGCCGTTGTAGGTTCGGCTCGCGAGCGCGAGGTACTCTTCGGGGGGCTCGCCAGACGCTTCAGCCATCGCTGCCATCCGCCGTAGCGCGTTATACCAAAGCGATGCGATTTCGACAGGCTTACCCATCCGCGGCGTTACGACCCAATCGCCGACCTTTGCGTCCATCCACGTGAGCTGCACGCCGGGCGCGCTGGCGACGATCAGGCCGTCGTTGCCGTCCATATGGATGTCGTAGCGCGTTCCGTCGCGATAACTTGTGACGACGTTTCGCAGCGACGGCCAGAGCATTCGAAGGGTGGCCGTGTCGTGCGTGGCTTCAAAGTACGCCGCCGCAGCTTCGACGTACCACAGCGCGGCGTCCGCGGTGTTGTATTCCGGCGTCGCACCGGCTTCCGGAAAGAAGTTCGGAAGCATGCCCCCCTGAACGAACGGCGCAAAGCTCTGTAAAATTTGCCGCGCAATTTCGTAACGCCCGGTTGCCAACGTCAAGCCCGGCAAGGCAATCATCGTGTCGCGGCCCCAATCGCCGAACCAATGATATCCCGCGATAATCGTGCGGCCCTCGGGCTGGTCGGCAGTCGGTCGCGCGACGATGAACTGCTCGGCTGCGAGCTTGAGCTGGTCGACCCACCACGGCTCCATATCGCCGCTACGGTTCTTTGCTGGAACCGGGGCGCTCGAACTAATGGGAAGCGACAATTCCTCGACCCCGGCGGCAATGGTGACGCTCTCGCCGGTTGCAAGCGTCCGCTCAAAACTTGCAGCGGCGAGATGATCGTCACGATCGTCGAGGCCTCGCCGCGACTCCTCGACCAAGACGAAATTGCGATACCAAACGTTTTCGACCGTGGCGTCGCCGGAATCGGTGAAAAGATAAAAAGGTTGTGCGCCCGCGTACGCTTCGACTCGTACGCCGGTCGAGCAGTTGGTTACGTTTATATGCCAGTCGCCGGCATGGGTGTTGCCATGAAAGTCGCGGTAGTTCACGAAGGCGCGCAGCTGCAGCACCACCGGCTCCTCCGCCCGGAGCAACTGATAGCGAACGAAGGTCGTATTGCGGCCCGCCTCCATCCAAATCCGCTTTTCCACCAGCGCATCGGCGAGGGCGTACCGCCATACCGGCGTTGTGCCCTCGAGATAAAATCGCTCGATCAGCTGATATCCGCATGGCATAACGTAGTCGTCGTTCCAGCGATTGGTCGCAAGCGCATAACCGACATCCCGATACGTTACCGTTTCGTCGAGCTTGGCTACGAGCAAGGTGCGCTCGAGCGGAGGTTGTAGGGCGGCGACCAGCAGACCGTGATAACGGCGCGTCAACGTTCCGGCGATCGTGCCCGAAGCAAAGCCGCCCAAGCCGTTGGTCAGGAGCCACTCCCGCCGCTCCGCTGCAGCGAGGCATCCGCAAATCGAACGCCCGAACGCGACTTCGGAGCCGTTAGTCAAACGGATGTTTTTCTTGCCCGCAATATTCGCCGCATTGCTGAATGAGCTTCGCTACCAGCGCCGTCCATCCGGTTTGATGACTTGCACCGAGCCCCGCACCGTTGTCGCCGTGAAAGTACTCGTAGAACGGCACGTAGTCGCGCCAGAGCGGATTTCGCTGAAAAGTTTCGTTGCCGCCGAAAACAGCGCGGCGGCCGTCCCGGTCGCGCGTGAAAATCTTCATCAGGCGATGCGAGAGATCCATCGAGACTTCCCAGAGTGTCATGAGCTTTCCCGAACCGGTCGGCATCTCAACCTTGAAATCGTCACCGTAAAAGTAATGGTACTTTTGCAGCGCCTCGATGATGAGGAAATTGATCGGAAACCAAACCGGCCCGCGCCAATTCGAATTGCCGCCGAAAATGCCGCTGGTCGACTCAGCCGGCTCGTAATCGATGCGATACTCGTGGCCATCCAGTAGCAGCGAGTATGGCGCTTCGCCGTGTTTGCGCGAGAGCGACCGTATGCCGTGCGGTGAGAGGAATTCGGACTCATCGAGCATTCGGCAGAGCAGGCGTTCCAGGCGCTTGCGATCGACGATGGAGAGGATACGGCGAATTCCGACCCCGCCGGCGTTGATCGCCGCGATATTTTCGATGAGATCGGGCCGGTTGCGAACGAACCACTCGATTCGATTCGCCAGATTCGGCAGCTTCTGGCGTATCGTTCCATCGAAGGTTTCGACCGCCAAGAGTGGCGTGAGCCCGACCAACGATCGAATTTGCAATGGAATAACCTTGCCGTCCGTGTGGAGGTAATCGTAGTAGAAGCCGTCCTCATCGTCCCAAAGGCCGCGCTCCTCTTCTCCGCCGATCTTGTTCATAGCGTCCGCTATCAAGAGGAAGTGTTCGAAAAATTTTGATGCGATGTCTTCGTACACCGGCATTTCGCGCGCAAGCTCGATGGCGATGGCGAGCATGTTGAGGGTGAAGACACCCATCCAACTCGTGCCGTCGGCTTGGTCGAGGCGGCCGCCGCCGGGCAGCGGTGCGCTGCGATCGAAGATGCCGATGTTATCAAGACCCAGAAATCCACCCTGAAAAACGTTGCGCCCACCAACGTCTTTGCGATTGACCCACCATGTGAAACTCAGCAGCAGCTTTTGAAAGACCCGTTCCAAGAAGAAGAGGTCACCGTGTCCGGTTCGCTTGCGCTCCATTTTGAAGACGCGATAGGCCGCCCACGCCTGAACCGGCGGATTGACGTCGCCGAACGCCCATTCGTAGGCGGGAATCTGACCGTTGGGATGCATGTAGTATTCGCGCGTCAGCAGCGAGAGTTGAACTTTTGCGAACGCTGGATCGACGAGCGAGAGCGCGATGCAGTGAAATGCCAAATCCCATGCGGCAAACCACGGGTACTCCCAAGTATCGGGCATCGCCACGACGTCGTCGCTGTAAAACTGATCCCAGCCGCTGTTACGTCCGTACACCCGTGAGGCCGGCGGAGGCGGCTGAAGAGGGTCGCCTTTCAGCCAGTCGTGGATGACGTAGTGGTAGAACTGCTTGCTCCAGAGCAGCCCCGCCATCGCCTGGCGCTGAATCAGTCGCTCGTCATCGCCGACCGGATACGGCGTCAAGTCGCGATAAAATTCATCGGCTTCGTCGACTCGTTGTTGGAAGATCTTTTCGAAATCGCCGAACGGTTCGGCGGGCGCGTGGTTGCAGAGCCGCAGGCGAACGACCTGCGTTTGTCCGGGAGCCACGTCGAGCGCGTATCGGGCCGCACATTTGGTTCCCACCTTGCTCGGGTTGACGGTGTCGCGGCGTGCGCGGACGACGTAATCGTCGATGCCGTCCTTGACGTACGGCGATGGGTTTGCCGAGTTAAAGAGCCGCTCGGCGTTCGTCTCGTTTTCGGTGAAAAGCAGCTCTTCGGCCTCTTCGCAGTAAAGACGAAAAGATCCAAGGGTTTCGTGGCTCGTTCGAACGAGCTTGATGTCGGTCTCGAATGGCTCTTCCTCGAGCGACGGTTTGGTGACGCCGGCTTTCCACGACCAAACGTTTCGAAACCAGATCGTTGGAAGCAAGGCGAGCTTGGCGCGAGCCGGTCCACGGTTGGCGACGGTGATCCGGATGAGAATATCGTCGGGCGCGGCTTTTGCATACTCGACGAAAACGTCGAAGAAGCGGTCGCCGTCGAAAATGCCGGTGTCGATCAACTCGAACTCGGGATCGAGCTTCGTTCGCCGGCGATTCTCCGCGACGAGGCTCGAGTACGGATACGCCGCCTGCGGATAACGGTAGAGCATCTTCATATATGCATGCGACGGCAGCGCGTCGAGAAAGAAGTAATACTCCTTGACGTCCTCGCCGTGGTTGCCCTCGTTACCGGTCAGCCCGAAGAGCCGTTCCTTGAGGATCGGATCGTTGCCGTTCCAGAGCGCAACGGCAAAACAGAGAAGTTGATAACGATCGCAGATGCCGGCGATGCCGTCTTCGCCCCAGCGATACGCGCGCGACCGCGCGTGATCGTGCGGCAGATACTCCCACGCCGTGCCGTCAGGACTGTAATCTTCGCGTACGGTTCCCCACTGGCGCTCGCTCAAGTAGGGCCCCCAGCGATGCCAGAGCGCCTTTTCGCGTCCTCGCTCGAGTCGCCGCAACTCAGCGTTCATCAGCCGTTGTCATCCTGAGCCTGTCGAAGGACGCTCTGTCATCCTGAGCCTGTCGAAAAACGCTTTGTCATCCTGAGCCTGTCGAAGGACGCTTTTGTAATCCTGAGTCTGTCGAAGGACGCTTTGTCATCCTGAGCCTGTCGAAGGACGCTCTGTCATCCTGAGCCTGTCGAAGGATGCACGCATCATGCTTCGACAAGCTCAGCATGACACAATGCATGCAGACGATGGTTGTCATGACACGATAAATCCCGCGATTAGCGCTGCAATTTCTTGCGCGTTTTCAACAATGGCATAGTGCGCAGAATTGGGCAGAAGTTCGTAGCGAACGTTGGGGAGCAGAGCGGCGACGCGTTCTTGATGAACCTGCGGCGAATCGTGTTCGGGCGCGATGACGAGCACGGGCGCCTGAATTCCCCGCGTCGCTTCGGCAAAATCGGCGTGCGCCCACGAGTCGAACGATTGCAGCGCGGCGGATGGATCCGTTCGCGAGGCGGCGGTGCAGACGCGTTCGAGCGTGATTCCCCGATCGGGCTGAGTGAGCGTACGCGCGAGCCAAGCCTTTGCTGCTGCCGGATCGCCGGCGGTTGCTCGCAAATACGCCTCGCCTTTGGGCGAATACCCTCCGCCGCTCGCGGGCACCGGCGCGACGAGGACGAGCCCGGCTGTCAACTCAGGTGCATCGAGCGCGAATCGTAACGCGACGGTTCCACCCATCGAATGTCCCACGACCACGACCGGACCACCGCCACGCGATTCGACAAGCTCGCGCAGATCGGCGCAGAAGCGTTCGATAGTATACGGCCCGGCTGCTTCGCGCGACTCGCCGCTGCCGCGCAGGTCGACGGCGAGCGTGCGAACGTCGGCCGGCAGCGCTTGGATCAGCTCGCGCCAGAGGCTTCCATCGCCCTGCCAACCGTGAACGAAGAGCATCGCCGGTGACCGCGAGCCCCGTTCCTCGTATGCAAGTCCGGCGCCGTCACTCGCTCGGAACGTCGGCATTTAGAGATAGCGCTCGAGCCAATCGAGGGTTACGCGATCGTAGCCTTCGATGTGAACGGGATCGCTGGGAGAATGATGCGCGCCGGGAATCGCAACGAATCGCACCGGTACGCCGCGGTCGGCGAGCGCGTGATAGAGTTCGTACGATTCGGTTGCGGGGACCGTTTCGTCGGCCGTACCCGAAATGATCAGCGTCGGCGTGGTGATTTGCGCCGCGTACGTAATCGGCGACCCACTGCGATAGAGCGGCGCGCTCGATGGGTCGGCCGGCGTGCCGCCCAGCGAGTCCCGCGTCCAGGCGAGATTGCCCGCTGCCGAATCGTTATACTCTTCGAGCCAGTCGACCATGCCGTCGCCGACGACTGCCGCTTTCCAAAGATGCTCGTGCCCGATGAGCCACGTCGTCATATAGCCGCCGTAGGAGTGTCCGGTGACCGCAATGCGCGACGTGTCGACGATCCCGAGCTTCTCGATGGCCGCGATTCCCGCCATGACGTCGTTCCCGGGCCCCGTGCCGGGATCGCGATAGATCGCGTGCTCGTGGGCGCTTCCGAGGTTGTCGCTCCCGCGATAGTTTGGTTGGAAAACCAAATAGCCGCGCGCGGCAAAGAGCTGAGCCAGCAGATTGAAACCGATCGTCGAGGAGGCCTCCGGACCGCCGTGGATGCGCAAAACCAGCGGGTAGGTTCGGCCGGCGACGTAGCCGGCTGGATAGGTGAGAATTCCATCGGATCGCTCGCCGTCTGGGCCCGTCCACGAAATCTCCTCGCTGCGTCCGTAGCTGAAACGTTCGAAATAGCGCTGTGCGAAGGTAAGGCGCCGCGGCGCAGCGCCGCGCACTGAAGTGACGTAGACCTCCGACGGCAGATCGTTGCGGCTTGCGATGAATGCAATCGTCCCATTTCGGGCGACGCTGAACGAGGACGGCGCGAGCGTTCCCAAAGCGATCCGCTCTGGCAGATTGCCGGGGCGTTGAATCCAAAGCCCCATGATGGCACCGCGCGGGGCAAGCATCAGCAGCGCGTCGCTCTTCGGCACGAACACCGCTTGCACGACGTCGGCGTCGAAGCCCGACGTTACGTCGCTCTGCGATCCGTTGCGCCTCACGAAAACGCCGAGTCTGCTGATCGGGCCTGGACCTACGGGCGAGAGATAGGCGACGGCATCGGCATCCGCAGATGCTACGGGTTCGTATTCGTACTTTGGATGGGAGCCCAGCGCTGCGATCGCGCCGGTTCGTACGTCGACGGACGCAACGGTGCTCAAATCGCTGTCCGAGTCGTCCGCGTCGGCCTGTTTGGCAAAAACGATCGACCGGCCGTCGTACGACCACGCCGGGTCTGTCGGCGCACCGACGAATGGCGGAGCGGCTTCGAGAACGCTCCACGAACCTGCGGTCAATCGTCGCGGCGTACCTCCGCGCGCCGAAATCAACCAAATGTGCGACGGTTCCGGTCGCTCGGACGTCAGGTAGCCATCGTTATGAACGTCAAAGAGACTCTGAACGCGGACACCCGATCCAGAGTTCGCCACGTCTTGCGCTACGTAAGCAATCTGTGCTCCGTCGGGACTCCACGCAAACTGCTCGACGTCACTCTTTGCGTGGGTTAGCTGGTACGGCGTTCCGCCGCGCGCAGCGATCACAAAGACTTGCGCCGTTCCGCCCTTCGGCGTTGCCAAGTACGCGATCGTGGTTCCAGCCGGCGACCAGCGCGGCGACGAAAGCATCGGGCGACCCGATGCGATTCGCTGCGGCGCGCCGCCGAGTACGGAGACCGCAAGGAGTTCGTCTTGGTACTTGTCCGTCGCGAAATCGGGGACGCCTTGCACGTAGGCGACGATGCGCCCGTCGGGCGAGATTTGCGCGTCCTGAATTGAAGTCGAGTGATGAAAATCCGCGAGCGTCAGGAAGACCGCCGCCAGCACGAGCATATCGTGCCTGTCGTTCTACGACATGCCCAGCAGCGCCTTGAGTGTCGTCGCGTCCTTCGGCGCGGCAGCGGCGGTGTCGTTGTTAAAATACGCGTACACGTCGTCGGCGGCTGATGCGAGTTCCCGCAGCGTTTCCGCCCACTGCCGCAGTCTAGGTCGAGGATAGGATCCTACGTACAGCCCCGTGTAACCGTGAAAACGCACGTAGGCCAGACCGTCGTGCGTTACCCAATGTGGAACGCGTAAATCCGGATAGTCGTGGATGCAAAATGCCACTTGTCGCGCGCGAAGCAAATCTCGCACGGGCGGCTCGAACCAGCTAGCCTCGCGAAACTCCACGACGTAGCGGTATTCGGAAGGCAATTTGTCGAGAAAGGCTCCGAGGCGTTGATCGTCGCGTTTGAGGTAGGGCGGAAACTGGATGAGGATTTGCGCCACCTTGGCGGGCTCGAAGCATGCGGCCCGCGCGAAATAGTTGTGGATAAACTCGTCAACGCGAGGCGGAAGATCGCGGCGGTGCGTTATCAACCGGCTGAGCTTCACCGTAAAACGAAAGTGCGCGGGAACCTTCGCGCACCACGCCGCCGCCTGCGCCTCTGAAGGAAGCCGATACGTCGTCGCATTGAGCTCGACGGTATCGAAATACTCGGCATAGTATTCGAGCCAGCGGCGTTGGGGAACGCCGGCTGGATAGAAACGTTCTCTCCAGTCGGCGTAGACCCAACCACTGCTGCCGATGCGGATCACCGACGTGGCGTAGGCGCGTTCGCTCCTAATTCAGGCTCGTCGCCGCCCCGACCGGACGCTTCTCATCCAAGTCGAGCAAGTCGAACCAGGTCACGATCTCGGGACGGTTCGGCGCCACTTCTTTGCGGAGATTGTCGAAGTACTCGGCGCTTGGCGTACCCGCGTCGGGATGCCAGCGCATGCGCTCGGCATTGAACCTATCGATCTCCTCCTGGCTCTTTCGTGCGAGAAACTGCGACTGCACCCAAGCGGCGATGGCGTCGTCCGTCTCTAGCTCCTTGACCTTACGCGCGAACTCTTGGGCGTCGGTCCCCAAGAACTCAAAGAGCGGCTTGTCATGCGGGCAATCGTAATGATATTCGCCGAGGTGCCCTTCGTTATAGGCCTTCGCCTTGTCGATCGCTCGCTTGAGCGAGACGATCCCGGCCAATTTGTCTTTTGCGCTGCGCGGCGCGGTAACTGTTAAATCCATATCTACCTCCTCAGGCTACAACACAGGGTGGGTTGCACTCGCATCGCGGGAGCGCTAAAGACGGTAACGTAGGCGGAACTGCGCCGTCCTGGCCAGCGGGTAAGCTTGGGGAACGTAGCCGGCGGTGCCATACTGCCAGGGAACGATCTGGGTCGTGCCGTTGTTGGTCGGGACGCCGTTGCCAAGCTCGTAGAGGCAGCCCTTGCAATATTGAGCGCCGTACGCCTTCTCATACGCGAGATCGCCTCCCAGATAGCCAGGCGGTCCGATGAGGTACGGATTGCCCTGCAGTTGCGTCGGCGTTGCCGTCCCAAAGATATTGACGATGTCGACTATCGCCGTGAGCGAAACGCTCACGTCCTGCTCGAGGTGGAGCGATGCCAGCATTTGCGGCGTCGCTCTCAGCGTGTTCGGGTCGGCGCCCTCATTCGTTCCCAAAGTGCCAATGTATGGATTGGTTCGAAGGTTGTACGGCGCGGCTGGATCTTTGAGAAAGTAATAGTTGTAACCGGGGTTCACGTAGTTATCGTTGGGAACCAGCTCCGGCTGGCCCGTTTTGGCGTTGACGATCCAGACCATCGTACCGTTGCCGTAGGGGTACCCGCTTTCGTAGGCGATCGACGGCGTTACTCGCAGGCGGCGATGAATAAGGGCGATCTCGTCCGAGAGCGTCGCGGTGAAATCTGGAACGTATCCTGCCGGATAGAGATGGCCGGCGAGAATCGCCGCCGGGTTGAGGTCGTTGTAGGCAAATTGATCGACGCTCGACGTGAACGTTCGCGCGTAGATTGCGTTGAACTGCAAACCGCCCCGCTTAGCAAAGAACTCCAGGCCGTGCGATTGCAGCCTGCCGGCGTTCGTCGGCACCCCGACAGCGCTGGGATCCTGCGAGTCAGCCCGAAAGTTATACGGCAAGACGTCGATACGATTTTTTTCGTTTTCGAAGTAATACGTGATACGGAGCTGCGTCGGGCCGCCTCTTTCGTAGGAAACGGTGTAATCATCGGCCGTTTCGGGCGCAAGGACGACCGGCGGTGCGGGTGACGTCGAATCGGTCCGTTGCACTTCGAGCGGAAGTGGCGCAACCGACGTGTGGTCGAAAGTCACCCGCAACGCGCTATCAGCCGGCAGCGCATACGATGCGGCGAGATGCGGATCGAGCGCTCCGACCCCGTAAGCCAGGCCGGTGCCCGTGCGCACGCGCTCGGCCATATCGCGCAGCGATCCGGTAAGGGTGAAGCGATCGTCAATCGACCATGTATCGCCGGCGTAGACCAAGGTTTGATTCAGGCGCGTATCCGAAGTTACGACTTCGTCGGCTGTCGGAACTATCTGGTCGAGATCGCCCACGTTCACCGAATATTGTACGCCGGCGCGAAGATCGTGCTTCGGACCGGCCTGATCGTCGAAGTCATAGCCGATGCCGTGTTGACGTTGATTCTGCTGCGACCATAAAGAGATCACGCCGTCGGGAAAGGAGAGATCGTCCCAAAAAGGACCGTTCGCTGCGGCGCCGACCTGCGAACGATAGACGTAAAGGCGTCCCAGTGAGTGACTCCAATCGTGAAGCCATTGCAGCTTCCCCACAAAATAGGTGCCGCGGGCACGCGATGGTGTATTCACCTGGTCGTACGCATCGGGCGGCTCGCCCGGAAACGAGCTCGCGCTCGAGTTGAACGTCGCCCATCGTTCCCCGGCGTACGGCGTATCGTATTGATCGTAGGTCGCAACGCCGGACAGGAAGAGTGCCGAGAAATCGTCGTGGGGCTGCGGTTGAAAGTGCACGTTGCCCGACCAGGAGGACTGCGCGCGAGTCTGGAGCGCTAGACCGAACGTGCCCATCTCGGCGGGATAAAACGTGTCGCCGTCGCCGTAGCGAAAGTATGCGGTACCCGCGGTGGTCGCGAACGCGTAGCGCCAACGCAGGTCCGGCGTCGCCCATTGCTCGCGTGCCTGGACTTCGTCGTACTGCGTGCCGATGCCGGTCGCGATGTCAAACGTGCCGCGCGCGGGATACGTGCCAATGGCCGGTATTTGATTGACCACACCGCCGAGCGCGTTCTGGCTTACGTCGGTAATGCCGCTCAACGTCAATGTTGTCGCTTCGACGCCGGTGGTCGGCAGTTGTGCGCCGACGATGTTTCCGCCGGGCTCGGCGATCAATCCCTGAGGAACCGGAATCGAGTCATAGTCAAAGACCGTATCTTGGACCTTGCCGCCGCGGACGATCGCATTGGCGAACGAGTCGAACTGTACGCCGGGGACGTTCGTAAGCGCGCCTTGGACGGAGTCTTGGAGATAGTTTGCCAAACCCGACGACGATTCGCTCGGCACCGAAGCCCGCGCCGCTTGACCCGTAACGGTGAAGGTGTCACTCGTGCTGCCGACCGGGAAGGCTTCGCCGGATGCTTCGACGCGAGCGATCTCACGAAGCTGCGGTCGCAGTGTCAATGCGATCTCTTCACGCTCGCCCGGCAAGATGATCGCGGTTACGCCGGCGCTTTCGTATCCCGTAGCCTCGGCGCGCACAATGTAGGTGTCCGGCACCACGCCGAGGATGACGAAATGCCCAGACTCGTCGGTGCTTGCTGCGTATCGTCCGGATGGCGCGCGCGCGGTGACGGCAGCGCCGGCGATTGGCTGTCCATCGGCGCTGCGGATGCTGCCGACAATCGCGCCGGTCGTCAGTTCCGATGCACTGCCGCCGCCGTAAACGGCCAAGACCGCGGCGGCAACCACGGCGACGTAGAGCAACTTACGCACCGCGATTTCCTTAGTACGAAGGGCGGTCTTGACAGCGCTCGACCGACGGATCGTCGCTGGGAAAGACGGTGAACACCGTGCCCCGCGGAACCACGATGTTCTTGCCCTTCCGAAAATAATTGAAGACTCCAATTGCCGCACCAACGCCGAAGAGCGGAATCGCGCCGAGATACCCGGGGATGGCGTCGCTCGCTCCAGATTTCGTCAGCGAATCGGTGTTGTGGTTCAGTACCACGCCCAGGTGCTTGCCGTCGGGCAAAACCAGGTAGAGTGGTTCGAGAATAAGCGTTCCGGGACGCGCATTGCGTCCGGCCGGCGAGGCCACGGCCACCACGCCGTATCCCATCGTGCGGGCCGGGATGGCGATTCTCGCGCCGCTGGTGACCGCATTGACGGTTTGAAAGCGAAAGAAATCGCCGGGGCGAGCGTCGGACGAGTCAACGCTTTCCATCATCTCCACGGCGACGATGGTGCAGCGGTCGAGCGTCATGGCGCTCGCGGCGCTGCTGCGGTAAAGCAGACCTGCGATCGCGCAGGTGGCGAGCATTTGCAAAAGGATTCGGCTCACGGCGCGGGTGTCAGGTGCAGCTCGGCCGACGAATAATCGATCTGCATCACGAATTGCTGTAAGAAGGCGGCACCGATATGGCCCGAAGCCGTGCCTTGCAGCTCTTGGGTCGTCCCGATGCGTTGCGGACCGGTTGCGTAATCGCCGATTCGCACCTGCGGGATGTCGCCGATCAACTCAACGCTGCTTGCACCGATTCCGCTGACGAATCGTCGCTGCGTGACCGTAAAGAGCCCTGCGTGCCTTACATAAAAATCGTACGCGAGATTGACGCTCGACTCGTCGCCCGTGTCCACGGCCAGCTCCGCTTGGACATTGCCCAGACCGACGGTCACGACCGGCACAGAATTGTCGAAGGAGAGAGGAACGGTGATTTGACCGCGCGCAATCGGGCCACCCAAACGGATTGTGTGCGCAGCCCAATCGATTTGGACTCCACTCGACGCCAGAGCGTCGGCCCCTAGGACGACGTCGTAGCCGTAACGCCGAAGATCGGTGAGCACCGCATAATACGCCTCGGCATATGTTGCATTACCGACGCGCAACGGACCCGCCCGCACGACCTGGGTCGTATAACCGCCTAGTCCGCGCACTTGATAGCTTCCGACGACGGGCGCGGCCAGGCGACTCGCCAGTTCCGAGCTCATCGAGAGCCCGGAGTTGCCGGTGTCGACGAGGCAGCGCAGCGCGACTCCTCCCAGAGTGCAATCGACGATCGGCGTGACGGCTTTGGGGTCGATCGGTACGGTCTCGGAGCCTCCTTTGAATGAGGGAATCGGACCGTGCGGCGGCGCGAAGGCCGACGAAACTGCGGCGCGGTCATCGTAACGCTCGAAGAGTTGGCCATCGTGTAAGACCTCAAAGGGCAGAACGACTGGGCCAACGCGATGGTACGCGCGGTACTCAAAGGTTTCTGCACCCCCGACTTCGCGCGCGAGCCGAACCAGTGCGCTCTGAGGATCGACGTACAGTCGCAACGGAACGGCGTTGACGTCGCCGACGACGATCGTGCGATAGAGTTTTCCGCCGAAGGTGCCGCTACCGGCGGCGCCGATCCGGCCGCCGTGCGATTCGAAGCTCGGCGAGAGAAAATCGAGCGACGCGACCAGGCGCAGCGAGCGCAAGAAGGGCTCCGGCTCGAGCGATCGTGCCAACGTCGTACCGTTCATGTTCACCGAATACAGGTGGAGGCCGTCAAAATATGTACCGTTACAGAGCTCCCCAGTGCAATGGCGAACGGTGATTCGAAGACCCGCGCTATCGCTCGCGACGAGATTCTGCCTACCTTCGAGCGTGAGGCGAGAAACCGAAACGACGCGCGCCTGCCATACTGGGCCCGCGGCGGCGCGCATTCGATCGAGCAATCGAGCTACGTCGCTTGTATTGCCCGCTGCCCCAAGCGTACCCAGTGCAAGCGCGCAGAGCAAGACGCAGCGTGCGGCGAAAGCCATGAACGATGGACTTCGAGTTACTCGACGGCTATCTTCTCAGCGGTACGCCCTCGAAGTCGGACGTCGTGCGCGAGCTGCTGCGCCGGCGGCCGGCAGCCGAAGGCGCCGCGCCGTTCTATGAGGGAATGGAACGCCTGGGCTCCCGCATACCGGACCTTGGGCTCATCGCTTTGCGGCTGGTTCTGTCGGGTAGAAAAGCCGACGATGGAATCGTGAGCCGGCTGCGCGATGTCGTGGCCCGCGCGCGCGCCGGCGATGCGCCGGCGCGCCAAGAGTACCGCGATCTATTGATGCCACTGACGTAGTGCTCTCTACACACGAGCTCACCTTCGACTACGCGGGTGGTGGACGACGCGCTTTGCACGGAATTTCGCTCAGCGTCGCGCACGGATCCACGCTCGCGGTCGTCGGTCCTTCCGGCGCGGGAAAGACCACCTTGTTGCGAGTTATCGCGGGGCTATTTCAAGTGCGCAGCGGCGACATTCGTCTCAACGGCGAGTCGCTACGCGACCGTGCGCCGCAGCAACGCCGGATTGCGCTCGTGGCGCAAGACGATGCGCTCTTTGCCAATATGAGCGTTCGCGAGAATCTGCGATTTGCGTTGCGCCGCAAAAACTCAAGTGAAACGCGTATACGCGCCGTCGCCGCCGCCCTTCACGTCGAACCTCATCTCGACCGGAGGCCGCGTCAGCTTTCGGGCGGCGAACGGCAACGCGCGTCCATCGCTCGCGCGCTGCTCTCCGACCCCCTGGCACTGCTCCTCGACGAACCGCTGGCGCACCTCGATCCGTCGTTACGGCGCAGCGTTCGCGACGAAGTCGTCGGCGTCCGGGAACGCTTTACCGGTCCGATTCTCTACGTCACTCACGATCACGTCGAAGCAATGAGCGTTGGGGATTCTTTGGCCGTTCTCATCGACGGTCGCATCGAAGATGTCGGCGATCCGCAGCGCGTGTACGATTCGCCGCGCAACCTCACTGTCGCTCGCTTCCTGGGCGAACGCCCGATGAATCTGTTCGAGCACGAGGGATCGACGATCGGCATTCGCCCCGAATGCATTGCGCTCGATGCGCAGGGTCCGCTAATGGGACAGGTACTCCGGCGCGAAGCCGCCGGGGCCGACGCGTATCTCGACGTCCAGACGGAGCATGGCGTGCTTGCCGTTCGCGTCGCCAACACCGATCGCACTCGCGCCGGCGAGAGCGTTTCGTTGCGGCTTCCCGAGCCGGCGATTCGCCGATTCGATCGCTCGACCGGAGCGGCCGTCGCATGACCCGCATTTCCGAGCTAGCCCGCGGCGTCATTTCGGTCGGTATAAGTGCCGCCAGCGTTGACCAAGTATCCGCGCGTTTTGCCGGCTATATTCTCTTTCCACCCGCGGGCGCCGGGATTCGAGAAGTTCGCGAGCTGACGGATAGCTTGCGCGCGCGCGACGATCTGCCGCCGGTGGTCGCCATCGATCAAGAAGGCGGCGCGGTCATGCGTTTGCGCAGCGACGTCGAGCCGATGCCGTCGATGATGGCGGTCGGAGCCGCCGATGAGGTGGACCTTGCGCAGCGCGCCGGCGAACAAATCGCGTTCGATCTTCGCCGAGCCGGCTGCACGCTCGACTTCGCGCCCGTACTCGATTTGGCGATCGATGCGCAGAACACGGTCATTGGCACGCGCTCGTTTGGATCCGATCCCGCTCAGGTGACGCGGTTAGGGTCCGCCTTCGCGCAAGGATTAGCGGCGGGTGGCATCCTGCCGTGTTATAAGCATTTTCCCGGGCACGGTGCAACGGCCGTGGATTCGCATAAAGCGCTTCCGGTCATCAACGTGGACGAATCAACGATCCGAGAGCGCGATTTGGTTCCGTTTGCGGCGGTTGCCCGCCAGGCGCCGGCAATAATGAGCGCGCACGCAATCGTTACCGCCTTCGATGCGCGGCAACCTGCAACACTTTCGCGGCGAATCGCACTCGAGATTCTTCGCGGCGAACTCGGCTTTCGCGGTGTCTTCGTAACCGATTGCCTAGAAATGGGAGCGGTCGCCGAACGCGCCGCACCGGTCGCGGTCGAGGCGCTCGCCGCCGGTGCCGATCTGTTGCTCTTCAGTCACCATGTCGAGTTCGCGGTCGAAGCGGCCGCGGAGATCGAGCGGGCAATCGCGGAGCGACGGCTTCCGCTCGAACGCTTAGAAGAAGCGCACTCGCGCGTCAGCGCGCTCCGGCGCGCGGGTACGCAGCCGCTTCCACTCGACGATTTTCCTCCGCATCCGGGTGTAGGACGCGAAATCGCCCGACGGGCGGTTGCGATCGTGCGAGGAGTGCCGCATGCCGATCCAGTGGCCTCGATCGCGGTGTCGTTCGGGGGTTCCCAACCGGGGCTTCAACGTGAAGCGCCGGCGCTCAAAGAACTGCTCCTGCCGCTCGAACCTACTCTTGCACAAACACGCGATCTGGTCGAAACGCTTGAGGAGAGCGGCCGGCGGCCAATCGTACTGACGAGGCGAGCGCATCGCTATCCTTTGCAAGCCTCGGCGGTAGCGCAGATTCTCCGCGGCTATCCCGATGCGCTTGTCGTTTCGCTGCTCGAACCCTACGACGTCGCAATTTTTCTTACCGCGCGTCATCTGCTGGCAACCTGCGGTGACGACGCCGCTTCGATTGGCGGACTGGCTGACGTGATTTTCGGTGGCATCATGCCCACCGGCCGTCTTCCTGTGTCGCCGTGATGGCGTTAAGCTTTACTCGAGTTCACGAGTTGCTCGAGAGCGCGCGCGGAACCGATTTTACCGCTGCAGTGGCGCGTATCGAACACCGGGGACTCCCCGTTTTCGAGCGCGCTTACGGCGCCACCCGCGCCGACGAGCTCGCACTTCCCGTCTACGCCGATACGCGTTTCGATCTCGCCTCGCTGACCAAGCTTTTCGTGACAACGATGTTTCTGCGCGTCGTTGCGCAAGGCCGCATCACGCTCGATGAGCCTCTGGCAGCGGTCCTTACGGAGTGGAAGGACGACGCGCATCGGAACATCAGCGCTCGAATGCTGCTCGCACACACGTCAGGTATGAACTCGGGCGCGGATTACCGTGTCATGTTCGATGAGAACGTCGAGCAGTTTGCGCTTCGATCGCCGCTATTGGCCAAGCCTGGCGAGCGAGTCATTTATAGCGACCTCGGATTCATCGCTCTCGGCATCGCGCTGCAGCGTCTGACCGGATTATCGCTCGCCGCCCTCGCTGCGCGCACGTTCGCTCCGTCGCTGCGATATGGCTCCCGGGCCGCGCTGCGAGCGACGATTCCGGCGACCGAAGCCGATGAATGGCGTGGCCGAGTGCAGGGCGCGGTGCACGACGAAAAGGCGCATCTGATGGGCGGGATTGCGGGACACGCCGGGCTCTTCGGTACGGCTGCCGATGTGGCATCGTTGACGGAATGCTATCTCGGCGCGCTCCACGGTCGGAGCTCGCCGTTGTTGCCCGAAGCACTCGTTGCGCACGCACTCGCCGAACAAGCCGATGATCCGGTCTTACGCCGAGGTCTGGGCTGGGCGCTGAAGACCACCGACGACAATTCCTGTGGGCGTTATCTGGACCGGTCGTCGTTCGGGCATACCGGCTTCGTGGGCACCTGCGTCTGGGCCGACCCGACACGCGATCTGCAGGGCGTTCTGCTGACGAACGCCGTTTATTTTGGACGCGCCGATACGCGGGATCTGCGCGCGGCCTTTTTTGAAGCGATGGCGCTAGAATGGTAGCCGTCGGTTTGATGAGCGGTACGTCGCTCGACGGCATCGACGCGGCGCTCGTTGACGTTCGACCTACCGGCGGCCGGTACGCCCTGGAGTTGCTGCGATTTGAAACCTACCCGCTCGCACGCGATCTGCGCGAGCGCCTTCGCGGCATTCTTCCACCGAACGCGGGCGCGATTGCCGATGCCGCCTGGCTGCATCGCGAGCTCGGCATTGTCTTTGGGGGTGCCGCGCGCGCGGTTGCGGGGACGAAGAAGATCGACTTCGTCGCTTCCCACGGACAAACGGTTTGGCATGATGGGCCTGCTCACGTGACGATGCAGCTTGGTGATGCCTTTGCGATTCGCGACCTAGTCAACGCAACGGTCTGCTACGACTTTCGCAGCGCGGATTGCGCCGCCGGCGGCCACGGTGCGCCGCTCGTTGCCTGGATAGATGCCGTGATCCTCGGAGACGCCAAGGAAAATCGAATCGCGCTTAATCTCGGCGGCATTGCCAACCTTACGTTGCTGCGCGCCGGCGCTTCACCCGAAGAAGCAATCGCCTTCGACACGGGGCCCGGAAACATGCTTCTCGACGCGCTTCTGCGCGAACGGACCGGCGGCAAGCGAGAGTTCGATCGCGACGGCACCACGGCCGGCGCGGGCGTCGTCGACCACGACTTGCTCGACGCGATGCTTTCCGATGCATACTTCGCTGCACCGCCGCCGAAGACAACCGGGCGCGAGCGCTTCGGACCGAGCTTTCTCGCTCGGTACGAACGTTTGGCCCAGCTTTCGCTCGAAGATGCCGCTGCGACGCTCGCGGAGTTGACGGCCGCATCGATCGCCCAGGAAATCGAACGTTTTGGTCTGGGCGCGGCGCGCGTGATCGTCAGCGGCGGCGGCGCGCGGAATAAAACTATGATTCGAAGGTTAGCGGCACGGGTCGCTCCCTTCGCCATCGAACCCTCCGACGCGGTGGGCATTCCCGTCGACGCCAAAGAGGCGATCGCTTTTGCCGTGCTCGGTTACGAAACGCTGCGCGGGCGGACGGCCAACGTACCGAACGCGACGGGCGCAGCTCGCCGCGTCGTTCTCGGCGCGATCGCACCCCACGATCTGACCGATCTCTTGGCTGCAGTTCAGTACGAATGTAATCCGCGATGAACGCGTCGTTGCCGCCGACTGAAACCAACAACGAGCGCACCGTGGGTTTGGATCGTTTGAGTACACCGGCTCTCGTCGCGCTGCTCGTCGAAGAGCAACGTCACGTCGCCGATGCGGTTCTCGCGCGGCGCGATGCGATTGCCGAAGCGGTCGAGGAAATCGCGGCACGGTTGCGCAGCGGCGGCGTGCTGCACTACGTTGGCGCCGGCAGCAGCGGTAGGATCGCGACGCTCGATGCCGCCGAGATGCCGCCGACGTTCGGGACCTCGCCGCAACTCGTCCATGCGCACCTTGCCGGCGGGCCCGAGGCGTTGCTGCGGTCGATCGAAGGCGCCGAAGACGACGCATCTGCCGGCAAAGAAGCGATGCGCGAGTGCGTCCGAGCCGCCGACGCCGTCATCGGCATATCGGCGAGCGGAGGGGCCGGTTTCGTCGTCGCCGCAATCGAGTTCGCGCGGAATCGCGACGCGTATACTGTAGCATTGACCAACGTTGCTGAATCGCCGCTTGCCCGCGCCGCCCATCGAACGATCGTGCTCGATACCGGCGCCGAAGCGCTCGCAGGCTCGACTCGATTGAAAGCGGGAACCGCGCAGAAAATTGCGTTGAACGCAATCTCGACGGCCGTCATGGTGCGTTTAGGTAAGGTTCACGATAATCTGATGGTCGATCTCGTCGCGACCAATGCAAAGCTTCGGCGGCGCGCCGTGCGATTGGTGCGTGAGCTCGCGGCTGTTGACGAGCGAACGGCGATCGATTTGCTCGCACTTGCAAACGGGCGAGTGAAAATCGCAATCGTCATGCAGCGCCGCCGTGTAGATGCTTCGGAGGCGCAAGCGTTGCTCGAAGAGCATAAGGGTTTGTTGCGGCCGCTCCTGTGATTCACGTCGTTGCACTGATCGCTGCGATTGCGTTTTTGCCGATCGACGATCGCCCCGTCACGTCACAACTTCCCGTGATGCTGGGGCAGATCGCCGGTGTTCCGGTCGACCAGCCGCCACGCGCGTTGCTGGGGCGTTTCTTGAACTCCGGGCGCTCCGACGCGCTGATCGCCTGGCTCAACGGCGAAGCGGCGCAGTCGCGGACCCGAGCCTTCGTTCTCTCGACCGACATGCTGGCGTACGGTGGCCTTACGGCCTCGCGGATTCCCGTCGCATCGTATGACGACGCCTATTTTCGGTTGCGCGAGATTGCGCACGTTCGCGGACGCGCTCCCGATGCTTGGATCGGCGCGTTTGGCACGATCATGCGCTTAGCGCCCACGGGAATTCCCGCTGGAACGGCGTTCTTTGCGCCTTATCCGACCTGGCTCTATTTACAGGAGTATGCAAACCTTCACGATCCCCCGCTCGCGAGTGAAGTGCACCGCGCCGCGGAGCTGCGCCGGCTCATCGGCTCCGCGACGCTCGACGCGTATCTCGCCGCCCGCGCGCGCAATCTCGCCGTGGATCGTTTGCTCTTGAAGTTGACGGCCGCCGGAGCGATCGACCGGCTCGTGCTCGGACAGGACGATGCCGGTCCCGTTGGGCTGCACGTGCCCGACGTCAATCTTTTGCAAGCCGAACTCACGGGGCAAGGACTGCGCGCTCGCGCATCCATCGAGCCCGGCGCCGACGAGCTGGGCGGCGCGCTGGTCGCGCATGCGATCGCGCGCGCGGCCGGATGGACGCCGCACATTGCAGTTCGCTACTCAACGCCGGATGGCGCCGTTTTCCAAGATCCAATCGAGTACGCCCCCATCTCGACCGCGATTGATGCACTGATCGCCGTTTGCGGAGGCGTTCGCGACGATGCCGATCCGCAGATCGTGCTCTACGTCCGCGTCCCGGATACGAGCGCGATGCAAGACGATGATTTTGTCTCCGCAATGAGCCGCGATGCGACCGCCGGGCGCTCCGTTGCCCTCGCCGACCTCTCCTATCTGCGCTCGTACGAGCAGCAAGCCGCCTTCGCTCGGCGCATCCTCGGATCGGGGCTGGCGTCGCGGCTCGACGCCTACTCGTCGTGGAACACCAACGCCAATACCGTTGGCACGGCGCTGGGCGAAGCGATTGCAGCGGGCAGTGGAAGGCGATTGCATACGTACGACGACCTCGCCCATCGGACGTTCACGTTCGTGATGTTTCTCGACGACTATGCCTTTCATGATGAGGTGCGCCCCGATTTGAATGCAACCCTCGCAGCACAGGGCATCACCGACCATTCGCTGCTATCGCCGGACGTTGCGGCGGCGATGAGCGAGCGCGATCGCGCGCTGCTGTGGAGCTACGCGACGGCTATCCTCGCTCAGCTCGACCCGGGCTATCACGTCGCCGCATTATCGATCGGCTTGCCGTGGAACCGCACCTTTGAAACGTCCATCGATATCGGCATCGCGCCGAATCTGTGAATCGCCACCGTGTCATCCTGAGCTTGTCGAAGGAAATGTCATCCTGAGCTTGTCGAAGGATGCGCCGATCATGCTTCGACAGGCTCAGCATGACAAGGTGGCTCATGCTTCGACAGGCTCAGCATGACAAGGCGGCCAAGGGTCGCGCGCCTCACTCTTTCGGCGGAGGCCAAACGGCGATACCGTCGGTCCAGGACTCCTTGCCCCACTCCGCCGCGTGAATCGTTGCAACCATTGTCGCCTGCGGATAGGTAAAGATCTCCACGTCGTAATTGTAAAAGTTCGTAACGTAGAGCAGCGTGTAATCCGCATTGAAAGCCATGCGGTAAGCTGTTCCGGGCACGGAAATCGTTCCGAGAGCTTTGCCTTCTTGCGAGTAAATCCGAATCGGGCCGCTGCCGTCGGCGACCAGAAGATTTCTCGACCCGTCTTCCGCGATGCCCCACGGCGGCCCGAACGTTACACCGAGATCACGGGGCCGTCCACGACCGCGTGTAAAATGCGCGATGTGTCCGTTGTTGGAGTTATCCGAATACGAGACGAAGACGTCTTTGCTTGCCGCGTCTCGCACTAGGCTATCGGCCTGAAACGAGCCCGGAATTGTTGTGGTACGCAACGGCGAATCGCCGGTAGGACCGTAAAACGACAGTGAGCCGGGACCAAACTGGCCGTCGGGGCCGAAGTTGGAAGCGTAAAGGTGTTGTCCGTCGTTGACTGCGATCACGTCGGAGACGTTGTAACCCGGTACTATGAAACGCGATGGCTGGGACGCGCCCTTTGGATAAACGGCGATGTCGCCCGTTCCCGGTCCTTCGGTGCCGATTCCTTGATCGGCAACGTACAGATTCGCCGCCGAATCGGTATGCAAACCTTCGGGGCCGTTAGAATCGTCGATCTGTGCGACCTTTTGGTACTGACCCTTCACGAAAGAAAACGTGTCAATCGTACCGCCGACGGAGCCGACGTAGACGATCGCGCCCGCATGCCGAAGCGCCTGCGATGTCTGCGTCGTGCGAATAACCGAGGCTCCGCCGGATGTGCGCATGGCAGGGACGACGGAGAGTGGCCCATTCATGGGCGACCCACAACCTCCGACTACAATTGCAAGAATCGGCGAGACGATGATGGGAACGCGAATTCCAATGAGATGCAAGCTGAGCTCCTTTTGTGCGCGAGCTGATACTGACCCACATTCTCAGGCAAATGTGAAAAAACTATAAAGCGCTATCTTTAGGTAGGTTGCGAAGCATGAATTACCGTTAGGGCCTGGTTGATATCGAACGCAAGCACCGTTGCGCCGTCCGCAATGCATTGCAGGTTGCCCGCCCACTCATACGATCCGACAGCTTGGCGCGGCGGCCGCACGGCGAACCGTGGCCGCCCAAGCTCGCGAGCAAATCGCATCGTGTGCATCGCACCGCCGTCAATCTCGCTGCAGACGAGCACGACCGCGCGCGCGTGCTCGGCCTGGAGGCGGTCGCGTTCGACCTTCGCCTGCTCCGAAACTGGCGTTCCGGGCGGCAAGAGCGTCGCAATTGCACCGCCGGAAGCAACGATTGCGGCTTCGAGCTCGCCATGCTCGGGCGGGTCGGTGCACCCGAATCCATAGGGAACGAATGCGACGGTGGGCACCCCGGCGGCGAGTGCACCACGGTGCGCGGCGGCGTCAATGCCGGGCGCGAGCCCGGCTACGATCGGCATTCGCAACCGACGCGCGAGCTCGTAGGCAAAATCCGCTGCTTCGGATGGCGGCCATCGGCTGCCGACGACCGCGACTCCGTCTTTCGGCAGACGCCCGCGCACGTACACGGTTAGCGATTCGGCGTTTCGACGTAGCTCGAGTCGAGAGCGCCGGCGTCGTGGCAGCCTAGTAAGCGCAGCGTGCGGATGATGTCGTCGCGCAGAATTTCAATCGCTCGAGCGACCCCGGCGCCACCCGCCGCGCCGAGTCCGTAGGCGTACGCCCGACCGATTAGCACCGCGCGAGCGCCGAGGCAGAGCGCTTTGACGACGTCGCCCCCGCGGCGAATGCCGCTGTCGAGCAAGACTTCGGCGCGGCCGTTCACGGCTTCGACGACTTCGGGCAGTGCCTCGATCGTCGGCGCGACACTATCGAGTTGACGTCCGCCGTGATTGGAAACGACAACGGCATCGGCGGCGAGATCGACTGCACGGCGTGCATCGTCGGCGGTTAGTACGCCTTTGATGACGAGCGGGCCGTCCCATAACTCGCGTATCCAGGCAATGTCGTCCCATGCAACAGTGGAGTGCTCGAGTGCCGCCGCGACGTCGGCGTACCCCATCGGGCCGACCGTGGGCAGCACGACGTTCGGGAACCTCATCAGGCCCCCATCGCGCATGAAATCGAATAGCCATCCAGGTCGAGCGAGAAGTTGCGGCACGTGCGGCAACATACGCCAGAGGTTTCCCGACGCGAGTTCCTTGGCACCGTTACGCAGATCGCGCTCGCGTCGTCCGGAAACCGCGGTGTCGATCGTGAGCACGAGTGCGGTGTACCCCGCCTCGCGCGCGCGTCGTATGGCCTGAGTCGCAACCTCGCGTCCCGCAACCAGATAGAGCTGATACCAGAGCGGCCCCGCCGACGCGGCGCGAACCTCTTCGAGGCGGCAGCCGGAGAGGGTTGAAAGCACGTACGCGGTTCCCGCAGCACTTGCTTGCGCCGCAGTAGCGCACTCGCCGCGCGGATAGAAGAGGCGCGCGCTGCCGACGGGCGCGAGCATGAACGGCAGTTCGAGGCTCGTGCCCAAGACCGACGTGCGCAGGTTGCAGGGTGCATTTGCCACGGCGTTGCGCGGCCGGAATCGGATTCGCTCGAATGCGAGGCTGTTCGCGTGAAGCGTCGTTTCGCCGTCGGCGCCGCCGTCGATGTAGTCAAAAACGACCCGCGGAAGCCGGCGCTTCGCCAGCCGCCGCAGATCGGCGACGTTGACTGCATTCACGCCTGAATGCCGCACATTCGGGCCTTGACGTTAGCGCTCGATAGGCGATACCCTTTGGTGCACCATGGATGCACGGTTTGTCGCGACGGCGCTTGCGACCGCGTTCACGATCATCGATCCGATCGGAATGATTCCGATGACGGTCGCGGCTACCGCGCGTTTCTCTCCCGATCGGCGCAAGCAGATCATCGATCAGGCGGTAATCGTTGCGGCCGTCGTCATGCTGTTTATGGGCGTCGTCGGCAGGCTCATCCTCGAATATCTCGGGATTACCTTGCCGGCATTCATGATTGCCGGCGGCATCTTGCTCTTTTTGATTGCGATCGACATGCTCTTCGCGCGCCCCACGCGGGCCAAAAGCACGCAGGCCGAAGAGCAAGAAGCGGTCGCCAACGAAAACCCCGCGGTTTTTCCGCTGGCCGTGCCGATGATCGCTGGTCCCGGCACGATCGCCACCGTCCTGTTACTCGTGAACCTTTCGCATCGAGACCGGCTCGACTTGCTCGTCGTCCTGCTCGCCTACACCGTTGCGCTCGCGGTGACGTGGCTTTGCATGCGCGGTTCGGCGCTACTGCAGAGAGTGATCGGTACGACCGGCATCAATGTGACCACGCGTTTGCTCGGAATTATCCTGGCAGCGCTCGCGGTTCAATTCGTGCTTAACGGGCTGGGTCAGACGCCTTTACTTCGGCGCTGAACCATTGCCGGCGGCCCATTCTTCATAAACCTGCTTTTCGATCGGCGGCATCTGCGCGTCGGCCGGCAGCCGAAATCCGAGCAGCGGTAAAGGAAATGGAATTGGATGCGGCGGCTCCTTGAACGGGTCCGTCCCCGGATCGAAGCAGAACGGCCAGACGATATTGGCGCTCTCCGTTGCGCCGTCGGGATACGTGAACTCGTAGCGCCCGTAGTAGCAATCCCGACCGTTCTCGTGCCAGCTCTGTACCGGCGTGATGATGCCGTTGCCGTGCTCGTCGCCGGCCGACGTTGACGCAACATCGAACGCATAACTCTTGCTCGACGATTCTCTGGCGGCCGGATCGATCGTAGGGATCGCCTGCGGATCGTTCTGAGCGTTGAGCTGCGCCACTTCACGGGCGAAGCCGGCCTCGTCACGCTCCAGCTTCGAGGGGGCGCTGACCGTTCGCGGCGGCGGTTGGTGTGGCGCGGGAGCGTGAGTTACGACAGCGAGCTCTCGATGGGGCGTTCGCGCCGGCACCGATTCGCGTTGACGTACCGGACGCGCCGGGTGCACGGGAGCCCGCGCCGGGCGCATCTCCTTCGCGATGGTGATGACCGTGGTCTGCGAGATGCGCTCCTTGCTGCCTCGCGTCACGAACAAATGCGCCACCGCCGCGAAGAGCAGCGTTAGCACGATGAGATGAATGGCAGCCGAACCAATGGTCGACCAAAAGAGCGCTCGCCCGCGGCGCTGGGCTTTTCCGGAGATCAACGCTGGCAGAGTTCGATTAGGACGCCTCCGGTCGCCTTCGGGTGAAGAAACGCGATGCGGTTTCCATGCGCTCCTTTGCGTGGCTGCTCATCGATCAATCGAACGCCGGCGGCCTTGAGCTGCGCTAACATTGCTTGGATGTCGGCAACGCGATACGCGGTATGGTGCAGTTTGCTATCGGCGTCGCCGCGGTAGCGCGCCACGGGCGAGCTTTCATCGAGCGGTCGCAATAGTTCGACGAACGCTTCGCCCGCCTCCAGACCCACGGCTTCGACACCTTGGTCCTGCACGATCTCGCGGTAGACCTCGCGAAATCCCAGCGTCTGAGTATAGAGACGCAGCGTCGCCTCCAAATCCCTGACCACGATGGCAATGTGATCGATCTCCATTGCTTACGCCACCACTTCTTTGGAGCGGTAAGTGCCGAAGACGTCGCGCAAAACGTCGCAGATCTCACCGAGGGTCGCGCCCGCATCGACGGCGTCCACGAAGTGCGGCATCAGATTCTCTGCGTTCGCCGCGACCTCGCGAACTCGGGCGAGATGGCGCTCGACCGCAGCAGGGTCGCGGGCGCGGCGGAATGCGCTCAAACGCGCGACTTGTTCGCGTTCGACGCGCTCGTCTATGCGCTGGAGAGGGATCTGGTCGTCGCCCTCGCTCTCGGCAAAGCGATTGACGCCGACCACGATGCGATCGCCGCGTTCGATCGCTTGTTGTGCGAAGTAGGCCGAGTCCGCAATGCGAGCCTGCATCCAGCCGCTTTCGATTGCCGCTATACTGCCGCCCATCGCGTCGATGTCGGCGATGAGCTTGCGCGCGCGCTCGGCCAGCTCGCCGGTGAGCGTTTCGAGATAATACGATCCGGCCATCGGATCGACCACGTCGGTGACCCCCGCCTCGTAGCCGATGATTTGCTGCGTACGCAGCGCGGTCTTGGCGCTCTGCGCCGTCGGCAGCGCCAAGGCTTCGTCCTTGCCGTTTGTGTGCAGCGATTGCGTACCGCCGAGCACGGCGGCGAGTGCCTGCAACGCGACGCGGACGACGTTATTCTCAGGCTCCTGCGCGGTTAAGGTCGAGCCCGCCGTTTGCGCGTGAAAGCGCAGCATTTGCGAACGCGGATCGCGGCAAGCGAACTCATCGCGGGTGATATGCGCCCAGAGCAATCGGGCCGCTCGGAACTTCGCGATCTCTTCGAAGAAGTCGTTGTGAACGTTCCAAAAAAAGGAAATGCGCGGTGCGATTTCGTCGAGCGTCATGCCGGCTTCGCGCGCGGCGCGAAGGTAGGCCTTGCCGTTGGAAAGAGCAAAGGCGATCTCTTCGACCGCGGTTGAACCGGCCTCGCGAATATGATAACCCGAGACGGATATCGTATTCCATTGCGGCACCTCGCGAGCGCAGTAGGACATCACGTCGGTGATCAGCCGGATCGACGGCTTTGGCGGATAGATGTAGGTTCCGCGCGCAACGTACTCCTTGAGCACGTCGTTCTGGACCGTTCCGCCGAGTTTCGAGAAGGCGATGCCGCGACGGCGCGCCACCGCTAGGAATAGTGCGAGCAGAATCGCGGCAGGAGCGTTGATCGTCATGGAAACGGTCACCCGGTCGAGCGGCACTCCGTCGAGCAAGGTTTCCATGTCGGCGATTGAGTCGATGGCGACACCGACCTTTCCGACCTCTCCACGCGCCGGCAGCGCGTCGGAGTCGAGGCCGAGCTGCGTCGGAAGATCGAAGGCGACCGAGAGCCCGGTCTGGCCGCGCTGTAGCAGGTAACGATATCGCGCATTCGATTCGGCCGGAGTTCCGAATCCAGCGTACTGGCGCATCGTCCAAAGCCGTCCGCGATACATGTCGGGACGAATGCCGCGGCCGTAGGGAAACTTGCCGGGTTCGCCGAGCTCGACGTTGGCAGCCGCGGCGTCGTAAACGCGCTCGATGGGAATGCCCGAATCGTTCGTCTCTCTAGCCATCGATCGTCACCAATGGCGACCCGCTTTCAACGCTCGCGCCAGTTCCGGTCAGCACGGCGCTAACGGTTCCGCTGCGATGCGCGCGGATTTCATTCATCATCTTCATAGCCTCGATCACGGCGACCACCTGGCCTTCGGAAACGCGCTCGCCATCCGCGACCCGCAGCTCGACGATGAGACCGTTCATCGGCGAGCGGACGGTATTTCCGCCGGCATTGGTGCCGCCTCGTCGCAGGGATCCGAGGCGCGGCGCGGTGCGGCGCGCGACGGTAACGCGTGCTGCGGGAGCCGGCCGAAACGAACGCGTGAACTCTTCCAAGGTCGAGGTGCCGTAGCTTCCCGCGAGCACCCGCGGATCGTCGCATAGCGCGCGCAGCAAGCCCAAGGTCGTGGGAATGCCCTCGATAACGTATTCGTCGAGCGCGCGCCGCAGGCGCGCGATTGCCTCGCTACGAGTCGGAGCCCAGACGATCAGCTTGGCGACGAGCGAATCGTATTGCGGCGGGATCGTCCAGTTCGCGTAGGCCGCTGAATCGACGCGAACCCCCGGGCCGCCCGGCTCGCGATAGGTGGTAATCGTGCCGGGTGACGGGCGAAACTCTTGCGCAGGATCCTCGGCATTGACCCGCACTTCGATTGAAAAACCGCGAAAGGTTACTTCGGACTGACTGAACGCGAGCGGCTCGCCCGCCGCCACGCGAATCTGCTCGCGCACGAGGTCGAGCCCGGCAATCATTTCGGTAACGGTGTGCTCCACTTGAATGCGCGTATTCATTTCAAGAAAGTAGAAATCGTCGCCGGCCACGAGGCACTCGATCGTGCCGGCCGAATCGTAACCGATCGCTTTGGCCGCCCGTAGGCCGGCCTCGCGCATCGCAGCGCGCACTCGCTGGGATATTGCAGGCGGAGCCTCCTCCCAGAGCTTCTGATGCCGTCGCTGCAGCGAGCAATCGCGTTCCCCGATGTGGACGACGTTGCCATGTTTATCGGCGAGCAGTTGCAGCTCGACGTGCTTCGGGTTGTCGAGATAGCGTTCGGCGTAGATCGTACCGTCCTTGAAGTAGGCAGTTGCCTCACGGCGCGCCGTTTCGAAGGCCGACGCGACCTCATCGGCCGAATGCGCGACTTTCAATCCCTTTCCGCCGCCGCCGGCGGCCGCCTTGAAGGCCAGCGGCAAACCAAACCTGCGCACCGCTTCGCGCGCGGCCGCGACGTCGGCGAGCGCTTCGCTTCCGCCCGGCACGACGGGAACATCGGCTTCTTGCATGGCGCGCCGCGCATGCAGCTTGTCTCCCATCGCATCGATCGCGGCGGCATGGGGGCCGATCCAAATCAAGCCTTCAGCGACCACGCGGCGGGCGAAGTCGCCGTTCTCGGCAAGAAAGCCGTATCCGGGATGGACCGCGTCGGCGCCCGCACGCCGCGCGCACTCGATCAGGCTTTCGACGTCGAGATAGCTCTGCGCCGGCGGAGGCGGCCCGACCCGAAACGCTTGGTCAGCGAGCGCAACGTGCAGCGCTTCTCGATCGCTATCCGAGTAGACCGCGACACTGGCAATGCCCATCTCGCGGGCAGTGCGGATGATGCGCACCGCAATCTCCCCACGATTCGCAATGAGTATCTTCCGAATCGTCACTCGGAGGCGAAGAGTCCCATCGCGTGATAGCCGGCATCGACGAAATGCACGTCTGCCGTAATCGCGCTCGCAAGATCGGATGCCAGAAACACGGCCATGCTGCCGACGTCGTCTGACGTCACGTTCCGCCGCAGCGGCGCGACCTTGGGCACGACGTCGAGAATCCGCGAAAATCCACCGACCTGACGCGAGCTCGCGGTTTTGATCGGGCCCGCCGATATTGCGTTGACTCGAATCTTGCGATCTCCCAGATCGAACGCGAGGTATCGGATGGTTGCCTCGAGCGCGGCCTTGGCGATACCCATCAAGTTGTAATTCGGTACGATCTGCGTTGCGCCCAGATACGTTAGCGCCATGATCGAGGCGCCATTGTTGAACGATTCGCGCAAGGCTCCCACCAATGCGATGAGGGAGTACGCCGACACGTCGAGGGCTAGGGAGAAGCCGGGCCGGGACGTTTCGAAAACTTTTCCGGCCAAGTCTTCCTTATTTGCAAAGGCAATCGAGTGAACCAGAGCGTCGATCTGTCCGACGTCCGACGAAAGCCGCTCTTGCATCGTTCGCAACGACGTATCGTTGGAAACGTCGCATTCAAGCGTTAGCGCGCCCCCGAGCTCTGCTGCAAGTTTTTCGACCTCTTCTCGCACGCGCTCGCCCTGATAGGTCAGAACCAACTCAGCGCCATGCTCGTGGAGCTTGCGGGCGATGCCGGTAGCAATCGACCATCGATTTGCAACTCCCGTGACCAGCGCGCGCTTGCCTTCCAATAGTTTCACGTCGAGCGTTTCCTCTTAATCTTCGCTAGAGTGGTATGTTGCCGTGCTTGCGCGCCGGAACGGGCGCGCGTTTCTCGCGCAGCATCGCTAAGGCACCGGCGATCGCACGGCGAGTCTCCCTCGCCTCGATGATATCGTCGACATAGCCGCGTTGAGCGGCGATGTACGGATTGGCGAAACGCTCGGTGTATTCGTCAACGAGTTCGCGCGTCTTCGCTTCCGCGTCGGCGGCCCCGGCGATTTCGCGTCGGAAAATGGTCTTGACCGCTCCCTCCGCGCCCATCACCGCAATCTCGGCGCTGGGCCACGCCAGATTCACGTCGGCACGGATGTGCTTGCTGGCCATGACGTCGTAGGCGCCCCCGTAGGCCTTGCGCGTGATGATCGTTATCTTCGGAACCGTCGCTTCCGCGAAGGCGTAGAGAAGTTTTGCGCCGTGCAGAATGATGCCGCCGTACTCTTGGTCGGTCCCCGGCAAAAAGCCCGGCACGTCCACGAACGTGACCAGCGGAATGTTGAACGCGTCGCAGAAACGCACGAAACGCGCGGCCTTGATTGAGGACCGCGTATCGAGCACTCCCGCCAACACGTTGGGTTGGTTACCGACCAGACCGATGCTTTGGCCGTTGATCCGGCCGAATCCGCAGATGATGTTCGCGGCATAGAGCGGCTGAATCTCCAAAAAATCGCCATAATCGACGACGCCCTCGATCACATCGTGCATATCGTAGGGTTTGTTCGCCGAATCGGGTATCAGCTCGTCGAGCGCATCCACGAACCGGTGTGGGTCGTCGTCGCAGTCATACTGCGGCGGAAGGTCGCGATTATTCTGCGGGATGAAGGAGAAGAGCGCGCGCGTGAGTTCGAACAGATTCGCTTCGTCCGTCGCGATGAGATGCGCGACGCCGCTGCGGGTTGCGTGTGTGTGTGCGCCGCCGAGCTCTTCGAACGAGACCTCTTCGCCGGTCACCGTCTTGATGATTTCCGGTCCGGTGATGAACATTTGCGAGATTTTTTCGGTCATCAAAATAAAGTCGGTGATCGCCGGGGAGTAGACCGCACCCCCGGCGCACGGTCCTGCGATCAGGCTTATTTGCGGAACGACGCCGCTCGCTTGAACGTTACGCCAAAATATTTCCGCATAGCCGCCGAGCGATACGACCCCTTCTTGAATTCGCGCGCCTCCCGAATCGTTGATGCCGATCATTGGGGAGCCCGTGCGCACGGCAAGATCCATCACCTTGCAAATTTTTTCGGCAAAGGCTTCGCCCAGCGATCCGCCGAGTACCGAAAAATCTTGCGAAAAGAGAAAGATTTGTCGACCGTCAATTGTCGCTCGACCGGTGATGACGCCGTCGCCGAGAAACTCCCGTTCGTCCAAGCCGAACGCGCTCGTGCGGTGCACCACGTATCGATCGAATTCGACGAACGAGCCTTCGTCGACCAGCGCCTTGACACGCTCGCGCGCAGATTGCTTGCCCCGTTGGTGTTGCCGTTCAACGGCATCGCCGCCGGCCGGCATCGCCGCCTGCTCGCGCTTATGCCGAAGCTCTGCATACTTTTCCGCGCGGCTCTTCACTGCGGCCTCCTTGCACGCCGTTCTCGCCGGGTCCTCGATGCCGTAGAGCGCAGGATGACCCGTAAAGCCAAGGCGAGAAGAGCGGAGCATGTTGCGAGCTGTTGTTGCTGCCACGATTTGTATCTTCGCGTGCATCGCGGTTCCGGCGGTGCGCGCCGCGACGCCGCCGGCGCAGAGCTTCCCAACGCCGCCGCCGGTCCCGCCGACGCGTCCGGTTGGAACCTCGATGTTCGGGGCATCGGTTACCGATCCGTATCGCTATTTCGAGAACATGAATGACCCCGCCGTCGTTGCGTTCTTTCGGCAAGAGAACGACTACGCACGTGGAGTGTTGAGCCGCTTAGGAACCGCGCGGCAGCAGCTTTTCGATCGGATAGCCCAGCTCGACAACGCAGGATCGTCGGTCAGCGACGTCACGCGCGACGGTCCTTACTACTTCTATATCAAACTCAATCCGGGAGACAACACGCCGAAGCTCTATGCGCGTAAGGTCGACGGAACCGACGAACGGGTCTTGGTCGACCCGCAAATGCTGGCGACTGCCGGCAAGCACTACACCATCAACTATTTTCTGCCGTCGCTCGATGGGCGCTTCGTTGCATACGGCATCTCCGAAGGCGGTTCCGAAGCGGCGGTCATTCACGTCGTTGAAACGGCGACGGCGCGCGTTCTACCCGATACGATCGATCGAGCCTACTACGTTGGCGCGACGAGCTGGCTGCCCGACGGGAATTCATTTTATTACGTTCGCTTTCCCAAACTGCAGCCCGGCGAACCGGAGGTCGACAAGGAGACGCGGGCGGTAAACTATCTGCACGTGCTCGGGCGCGATCCCGATCGTGACGTGCCCGTCTTCGGTTACGGCGTCAATCCGAACGTGCCATTCGGCGCCACCGATTTCCCGATCGTCCTCTACTCGCCCGTCTCGCCGTATACGCTTGGCGTCATCGGGCATGGCGTGCAAAACGAACTTTCGATTTATGCAACCTCCGGTTCCGTGAGCGATGCAAGCGCGCCGTGGAAGCCGATTGCGTCGCCGGCCGATGGCGTTACGGCCTACGATCTAAAAGGCTCGACCGTCTACCTGCTCACGCACAAGAACGCGCCGACGTTCAAAGTTATCGCCGCTTCGTTGCAAGCGCCGAACCTCGACTCGGCGCGAACGGTGATTTCGCCGGGAATCCCGATCGTCGAGCAACTCGGCGTGGCCGCCGACGGGCTCTACGTTCTATCGCGCAACGGCGGGTTCGGGCAGATCACGCGCGTCGCGTTGTCGGCCGACGGCACCGCCGGTGCCGCCACCAACATTACGCTTCCGTTCCGAGGCTCGATCAATACGCTGGTCACGGATCCGCGCGAGCCCGGAGCGACGTTCGGGCTCACCGGCTGGACGCACTCGCTGCTCGTCTATGCCGTTGATGCCAACGGTACGGTGACGGACACGCATCTCAAAGAGCTGGCCAACGTCGATATGTCGGCCTATACGTCGTCGGAGGTGCAGGCACGCAGCGCCGACGGTACCATGGTCCCGCTCTCGATCGTCTATCGCCGGGGTCTTCGGCTCGATGGTACGCACCCGGCATACCTCGAAGGCTATGGCGCGTATGGAATCGAGCTCAATCCATCGTTTAGCGCGACGCGCGTGGCATGGCTCGAACGCGGCGGAGTCTTCGCCGTCTGCCACGTGCGCGGAGGCGGTTGGTATGGCGAAGCGTGGCATCGCGCGGGTATGCTCGCAACCAAACCGCACACCTGGGAGGACTTCGTTGGCTGCGGAGAGTGGTTGATCGCGCACAAGTACACCGCTTCGGCGCACCTGGCCGGCGAAGGGACGAGCGCCGGAGGAATCACCATTGGGCGGGCCATCACTTCACAGCCGCACCTCTTTGCCGCTGCGCTCGACGTCGTCGGTGTGAGCAATGCGCTTCGCTCCGAATTTACTCCGAATGGGCCACCCAATATACCCGAGTTCGGCACGGTCAAGGACCGCCTCGGATTCCATGCGCTTTATGCCATGGACGCCTACGAGCACGTCGTTCCAGGAACGGCATATCCAGGGGTAATGCTTATCACCGGCTATAACGATCCCCGCGTCGCGTCGTGGGAGCTCGCAAAATTTACCGCGCGTTTGCAAACGGCGACGACGAGCGGCCGTCCTATTCTGCTACGCGTCGATTACGACGCCGGCCACGGGTTCTTGGCCGCATCCCGCAAGCAGAGCGAAGAGCTCCTTACGGACGAGTACTCGTTCTTGCTATGGCAGTGCGGCGATCCCGCCTTCGCCGGTATCCCGACCCGCGTCTTTCCGCGGCAAGCCGTAACGTTCGCACCGTAGAGCGAGGCGTGCGCGAGCCGCGTTCTACCAAATCCCCAGCATGGCTTTCACGTCGTCGGACGCCATGGTCGTGGGATCCCACGGTGGATTAAAGGTGATCTCCACGTTGGCGTTCTTCACGCCCTCGACGGCGAGCACGCGATCCTTCACGGACTGCATGAACATAGGACCGACGGGACACATCGGTGACGTCAAGGTCATCATCACCGTAACGTTCTCGCCGTTTTCGCCGTCGGCCGCGATATCGTAGACGAGACCGAGCTCGAGAATTCCGAGATTCAGCTCGGGATCTTTCACTTCGACGAGCGCTGTGCGAATTTGGTCGACGGTCGGCATTGAGTAGGAGTTACTCGCGCCGCACGGCAAACCTTCGCTCGATTGGCCCGGCCAAGGAAACTGCTCTGGGGCGGGTAGAGTTATAAGGATCACAGGAAAGGAAGAGCCAGAGCGATGTCGATGTGGGAGCCCTTCACCGAGCGAGCGCGGCGTAGTATTGTGCTCGCTCAAGAAGAAGCCCAGCGCCTCGGAAACAACTACATTGGAACCGAGCATATCCTGCTCGGTATTATTTCCGAGGGCGAGAGCTTGGCGGCCAAAGTGCTTGAATCGCTCGGCGTTAACCTGGCCAAAGTTCGCCAAGAGGTAGAAGCGATTGTCGGACGTGGTGGACAAACCGTCCAACAGGAGATGGTCTTCACGCCCCGTGCTAAACGCGTTATCGAGCTCGCTTTTGAAGAGGCGCGGCAGCTCAATCACAATTACATTGGAACCGAGCACTTGCTTCTTGGACTCATTCGGGAAGGCGAGGGTGTTGCCGCTCGCGTGCTCACCAATTTAGGCGTCGATCCCGCGAAGGTTCGCGTCCAGACGACCTCGTTGCTCGGCGCCGAAGGTCAGCCTAGCACGCCCAAAGGCAAGAGCAAGACGCCGACCCTCGACGCATACGGGCGCGACCTCACCCAGCTTGCGCGCGACAACAAGCTCGATCCCGTCATCGGCCGCAACAGCGAGATCGAACGCGTGATCCAAATTCTCTCGCGTCGCACGAAGAACAATCCGGCACTCATCGGCGAGCCCGGCGTTGGCAAAACCGCGATCGCGGAAGGCCTGGCGCAGCGCGTTATCAAGGGCGATATCCCCGAACCGTTGCGCGATCGGCGCGTTATCACACTCGATCTCGCGGGACTCGTCGCGGGCACGAAATACCGCGGCGAGTTTGAAGAGCGCATGAAGCGTGTGATGGACGAGATCCGCGGCGCTGCGGGCGAGATCATTCTCTTCATCGACGAACTGCACACCCTCGTCGGTGCCGGCGCGGCCGAAGGCGCAATCGACGCCAGCAATATCATCAAGCCGGCGCTCGCGCGAGGCGAGCTCCAATGCATCGGCGCCACGACCCTCAACGAGTTCCGAAAGCATATCGAGAAAGACTCCGCATTAGAGCGGCGCTTTCAGCCGGTCATGGTCGGCGAGCCGACCGTCGAAGAGACGATTGAAATTCTCAAAGGATTGCGCGATCGTTACGAGGCGCATCACAAGGTTCAAATCACCGACGAGGCGCTCGCAGCGGCCGCCAAGCTCAGCGACCGGTACATCACCGATCGTTTCTTGCCCGACAAGGCGGTCGATCTCATCGACGAAGCCAGCTCGCGCGTACGTCTCCAAGCCACGCTCCCACCGCCTGCAATTCGCGAGGCGGACGCGCAGCTGCGTAAACTGATCGCCGAGAAAGAATCGGTCGTCAAAAATCAAGAGTTCGATAAGGCGGCCTCGATTCGCGATCGCGAGGAGAAGCTGCGCTTAGAAAAGGCGAACCTCGAGCAAGAGTGGCGCGAGCGAAAGGCGGCGTCCGACCGAATCTTGCGCGTCACCGCCGAAAACATCGCCGAGATCGTTTCGTCCTGGACGAAGATTCCGGTAAGCCGCTTAGCGCAGGCCGAAACCGAGAAGCTGCTCAAGATGGGCGAACTTCTGCACAAGCGTATCGTCGGCCAAGAAGAGGCGGTACAGGTGATCACCCGGGCGATACGCCGCTCGCGCGCGGGCTTGAAGAATCCGAGCCGCCCCATCGGCTCGTTTATCTTCCTTGGACCAACCGGGGTCGGGAAGACCGAAGTTGCGCGCAGCGTCGCGGCATTTCTCTTCGACGACGAAGAGTCGATGATCCGTATCGACATGTCGGAGTACATGGAGAAATACTCCGTGAGCCGTCTGGTCGGAGCTCCCCCGGGATACGTCGGTTATGAAGAAGGAGGACAGCTTACCGAAGCCGTGCGCCGCCGGCCGTATTCCGTGGTCTTGCTCGATGAGATCGAAAAGGCACATCCCGACGTCTTCAACTTGTTGCTCCAAGTGCTCGAGGACGGTCGTCTGACCGATTCTCAGGGGCGCCAAGTCGACTTCAAGAATTCGGTGATCATCATGACGAGCAACGTCGGCGCAACGGGGATGACGACCACGACCGACATCGGGTTTCGGCCACAGAAGCTTTCGGCCGAAGACGAAGTCAAGGCGTACGAGCGCATGCGCAATCGCGTCATGGAGGAAGTGAAGCAGACGTTCCGTCCGGAGTTTCTCAATCGTGTCGATGAGGTAATCGTCTTTCATCAGCTCACTCGCGAACAGATTGAGCAGATCGTCAGCCTCGAGCTCGAAAAGGTTGCGCGGGAGGTGCGCGCGCAAGAGATGGAACTCAAGACGACCGACGCCGCGAAGTCGGTGCTCGCCAAGAAGGGTTGGGATCCGCAGTTCGGAGCGCGACCGCTGCGCCGGGCAATACAGCGCATGGTCGAAGATGAGATCGCCGAAGAGATGCTCAAAGGCAGCTTTAATGCGGGCGATCACATTCTGGCCGACGTCGATCCCGACGATCCGGAGAAGCTCAAATACTCCAAGATCCCGTCGATCGAGCCCCCCGCCGCGCCGCCGCCCGAGCCCGCCGTAACCTAACTCGATCTGCGCGTCTAGGACCGCGTGTACGCGCTGCTGCTGGGAGTCTCGTTGGCGCAGGCAACGTCGGCGACGCTGATGCTTTCGGCGAGCAGCGTTTCGCTCAACCCGGCGCAACAGCAAACCGTCGTCGTGACCGGCGCAACGCCGCCGCTTGCGGCGACGCTCGATCGCAAGCTCGTCAACGTGAACGTGAGCGCCGACGGCGGCAGCGTAACGTTGACCGCGACTCAGGAAACGGGAAGCGACGTCCTGCACCTCATCGATGCGCGAGGGGTGAGCGCCGATCTACCGATCCGCGTCGCCTTCAATGCCGGCACGATCGTGGCGCAGACAACCTTGACGGTCACGGGCGATCCGCTCGACTCCAGCTGGCTGAGTTCGAAGGTAGTCGCCTGGGTCGCGAGCATTACCAAGTCACTGCCGGGCGCCGATCCAACGATTGGAACACCCACCGCGCCGGTGGAAGCACCGGGACCGGGGCAGAGTGCCCAGTTCGTCGTGCCGGTGCAGATCTCGGGGAACGGGCGCTACTTCGATCAGACCGGGACGACGACGGTCACGGTCGATAACGTTGTTCTGCCGCCCTTTGCGCCGGCACTACTCTTCTACGACGACGATCCGGAGCACGTCACGCAAGACGGCGTACTCTTTCGCGGGAGCGTGACGGCGGCGCAGCCGACGCGAATTTTTTATTACCATGACGCCGCCGACGATCCGCACACGCTTGTCGTTGCCCTCTCGAGCGCATCGCAGGATCCAACGTCCGTTCAGCTCGTCGAAGCCTCGGCGGGACCCAACATGGACGTGATGCACGTTGGGCAAACGCTGACGAAGAACTTCTTGCTGACCAAGGCGCGCAGCGAAAGCATCGTCGTCAATCTGCCTGCGGATGAGCCATTTCTCTTCGCCAACGTGCCGATGGCCGCGCGCCAGCTCGTCAGCGGAGCCGCCGACGTGCGCGTCCTCTCCGGCGGCCCGGTTATCGTCACCGTCCTTGCCGTCTCCGGCGGAACGGATCCACGCAGCCTGCTCGACGGTGCCGTTCTTCCAGGCGACGGTCATCATCGCACCGGCGTCTTTCGGATCGCGGGTTTCGGAACCGATGCGCTCGACTATACCGCCGGCGGCGCCGACGCGACGGTGGTCGTCGGCGACACGGAACCCACACCGCCCAGCGTCGATCCGAGCGCAACCGGCCGCGACTACGGTGACTACGGGATCCTGCACACCATCGACCTGACGATAAACAATCCGACAAGCACCCCGACGACGGCCTATCTTTTTTTCAAGCCACTCGCCGGACCGGCCCGGGGAAGCTTCCTGATCGACGGAAACTTCTTCGACGTGGGCTGCGTGCGAGTCGCAAATCCGTATCAGATTACGTCGTTCGAGCTGAAAGCCGGCGAACGGTATCACACCGTCGTTCAGACGATGACCGACGGCGGGTCATTCTACCCGGCGGAGATCGGGCTCAGCGCGACGCCCCCGCAACCGAGTGCTCCACCGATTAACGCCCCCGATGGCTGTTTCCCGAAGCCTGACTCCTCACCGCCTCCACTATGACCGCACCGGAAGGAGAAGCGAAGGTCGTCCTTCTGGTCCGTTTGCTCAATGCGATCGATCGAGGCCACTATTCGTTCGAAGACCTCAAAGACCACGTTGCGGAGGGCGGGAAACGCCCGAGTACGCGCAGTCTTCGCCGGTATCTCGCGGTGTTGACCAATGCCGGCTTTCCCTTATATTTCGATCGCGCCGCCAACGTCTATCGCTTTGCCGAGGGATACAGTCTCAAGCGGCTCGATCTCGACAGCGGCGAGCTCTTCGGCCTGGTCGCGCTGCGCGCCCTCGCCGCCAGCATCGGTGGCACGATCGGCTCGTCAATCGACGATGTGGCCGAGAAGCTGGTCGATAGCACGGGCCGCGGCACTCGGGCTCGAGTCGAGGCCAGCTCGCCGGTCGCCTTTCGACTCTCCGAAGTGAGGCTGGACGAACGGGGCGAACGCGCCTTCACCTTGCTCTCCTCGGCAGAGCGCAATTCGCGAAGCGTGCAGTTCACGTATCTCGACAAGGAAGGACGCAATAGCACCCGCACCGTTGATCCCTACGGCTTCATCGTCAATGCGGGGCGCGTCTACTGCGTCGCCTACGATCAGACGCGTCGCGACATGCGAACGTTTGCTGTCGACAGCATCGGTGACCCCGACGTGCTCGCTCGCACCTTCGTTCGGCCCAACGGGTTTAATGTGGAAGCGTACGCAGCAGCGTCAATCAGCGGCCTGCTCCACGCAGACCAGACGAGCGACGTGCGGGTTCGGTTCGCTCCTCGCGTCGCTAAGGCTGCGATCGCGGCGCACGTCGTCGCCGAGCGAGAGATCGAAACCCGCGACGACGGCTCCGCCGAAATTCTCTATCGCGTCGCCGATGTCGACGAGCTCGTCCGCTGGGTCCTGGGTTGGGGCTCGCAAGCTGAAGTCATCGCGCCCGCCTCCGCCCGGACCCGCATATCCGAGCTCGCCCGCGAAATCTCCGCCAAGTACTCCTAGCAAATCTTGTCGCGCTGAGCCTGTCGATTGTGCTGAGCCCGTCGAAGTGTGATGCTGAGCCTGTCGAATTGTGTCATGCTGAGCCTGTCGAATTGTGTCATGCTGAGCCCGTCGAATTGTGTCATGCTGAGCCCGTCGAAGCATGAGCCTGTCGAAGCATGACCGGCGGCATCCTTCGATAAGCTCAGGATGACAGGCCATGGGCGCAGCTCGTTTTGTGTCATGCTGAGCCTGTCGAAGCATGAGCCCGTCGAAGCATGACCGGCAGCGTCCTTCGACAAGCTCAGGATGACAAAGCATCCTTCGACAAGCTCAGGATGACAAAGCGTCCTTCGACAAGCTCAGGATGACATGTCCTTTGATGAGAAAAAATTACGAAACCCGTCGATTGCTCGACGGGCTCCGACGTATTCACTCACCTGCCTCGCCTGTTTGGCGTCCCTTTCGAGATGCCCCACTGACGCCGGCTCGGCGGTTTGACCGTTGCCTCGGATCATCACTCATCGCAACGATTCCGGTTGCATTGGTCGCGAACGATACGTACGTCGCACTTCGAAAACTCGAAGCTCGTGCATCGTATCACGTTGCACGACGCATCGACAAGCAGTCGCTTGCGAAATGCACAAGCTGTCCACAATTATTTTTCCTTATGCACACGTAGGCGCATCCACAACGCCGCGCGGGTAGCCCATTGACACGCAGCGAAGTGCGCGGCGATGGCATTCTTGACCGGTTTTCTTGTGGCGCAGAGCTTCTTCGGAACGCTTCCGATCGACGGCATCCGTTGTGACCGAGAAGAGGGCGCAGTCGAGCACATTCACATCAACTTGCAGCTCTACGACCGCGGTCGCTCCGTTCCCGTGCCTGCCGGAGTCGGCATCCCCCAGGGATCCGATTGTTTGTACTGGTTGCACACGCACAGCGCCGACGGTTTTATTCACATCGAATCGCCCGTGAAGCGCACGTTCGTGTTGGGTGAGTTTTTTGACGTTTGGGGGCCCGACCTGAGCTGGACTCACGCGGCGACCCTGGCCGCGCCGCACGGACATCGCCTTGTGGTTTGGGTCAACGGCAATGAATGGCACGGCGATCCTCGCGCCATCGTGCTGCGCGACCACGAGACGATCGTCATTCAGAACGCGCCCCCGTTCGCAAAACCGGCACATCCCGACTGGTCGAAGCTTTGAGCTTTGTCGAAATCGACGGCCGTCACTTAACGCTCGAGGCGATCGAGCGGGTTGCCTGGGGAGACTCGGTTCGGATTGCGGCCGCGGCTCGTGAGCGCGTCGCACGAGCGCGCGCCTTCGTCGACCGTCGCTTTGCAAGTGGCGAGGCCATCTATGGCGTGACGACCGGGTTCGGACGCCTCGCTACCATTTCAGTCGATCCGGCCGATGCGGTCGCGTTGCAGGTGAATCTCGTTCGCAGCCATGCCGCGGGGACCGGTGAGCCACTCGAGGCACCAACCGTCCGCGCGGCCGGCGTGCTGCGTGCGAACTCGCTCTGCGCGGGACACTCCGGCGTGAAACTGGAGACCGTTGATCTCATCGTGGCGATGCTCGATCGCGGGGTCACTCCCGTCGTCCCATGCCAAGGGTCGGTCGGCGCGAGCGGTGACTTAGCACCGCTCGCCCACATGACGCTCGCCTTAATCGGTGAGGGAGAAGCCTTTTACGAAGGAGAGCGGCTTCCAAGCGCCATCGCGCTCCAACGCGCGGGCCTTGCGCCAATTGCATTGGGCGCCAAGGAAGGTTTGGCATTGGTCAACGGCACGCAGGTGATGACCGGTGTCGCCACACTCGGTCTGCTGCGCGCGCAACGGCTCGCCGCCGCCGCCGATGTGATCGGCGCCATGTCGCTCGAGGCCTACCTGGGGACTGAGCGGGTCTTTGACCGCCGGCTCAACGATCTGCGCCCGCATCCGGGGCAAGAGCGCGTCGCCGCTAACCTGCGGGCGTTGCTCGCCGGTTCTCAAATCGTTCAGTCGCACGCCGAATGCGGGCGCGTGCAGGACCCATATTCGTTCCGCTGCATTCCGGTCGTTCACGGCGCGGTGGGCGATTCGCTGACACACGTTCGGCGGGTCACCGAAATCGAGGCGAATTCGGTGACCGACAATCCGCTCGTCTTTCCCGAAGATGGCGAGTTTCTTTCAGGCGGAAACTTCCACGGTGAGCCGATCGCGCTTGCGACCGACTTCTTGAAACTGGCGGTTTCGGAACTAGCATCCATCGCGGAGCGGCGGCTTTATCTGCTGCTCAATGCCGAGGACCGCGGTCTGCCGCTCTTTCTTGCGCGCCGCCTCGGCCTAGAATCGGGACTGATGATCGTGCAATACACCGCCGCGGCGCTCGTCAACGACAATAAGGGTCTCTGCTGGCCATCGAGCGTCGATTCGATACCGACCTCAGCCGGCCAAGAAGATCACGTCAGCATGGGAATGACGTCGGCGAACAATCTGCCGCGGGTCCTGGAGAACGTCGAAGGCGCGCTGGCGTGCGAGCTGCTTGCGGCGTTGGCCGCCACCGATTTTCGCCGCCCACTCGCATCCGGGCGCGGGACGCAGGCTGCCTACGACGTCGCGCGCGAGGCGATTGCGCCGTGGTTGGAGGATCGCGCCCCGGCGCCCGATATCGCCGCTGCGCGCGAGCTCATCGGGTCAGCCCGGCTCGTCCGCGCTGCCGAAGCCGCGATCGGCCGGCGCCTTACAGCGTGATGTTGAACTGTAGGTAGGCGTTGAACGGGTTCGGCAATACCAGCGAGTTGGTATCGGCGTACGCCGGCGTATATGACTGAGCGAAGGCCGGATTGAGCGGCACGCCGTTGGCCGCGCGATCGTTCGGCGAGCTGCCGTTGTAGAAGTTCGAGACGTAGTACGAGCTGCCGAACGGGCCGCCGCTGACGTATCCGCAGGTATAACTGTTCGGCGGATATTGCTTCGTCCACGGCTCGGACGAGCCACCGAAACAGGCGTTCATGAGGTTAGCCAGCAGCAGGTTGACCTTGACCCGCGGGGTGAGCTGATAACCGATCTGCATGGTGAGGTTCAGCTGATTGGGCTGGTGAAACGCGCCGAAGTTATCGAAGACGCCGGTCTGCGGATTGGGGATATAGAGGACGCCCGGGAACGTTCCGCTTTGCGTCGCCGCTAAACCGCAAGTAGTATAATCCGCCTGGAGCGGGCTCTTTGCCGTCGGAATATGCTCGGAGTTGCCGCTGCACGTGCGTGGATCGAGCCCGATAACGTCGGCGGGGTTGCCGTACGGCTGCCCTTGATTGAACGTCAACGCGGGAGTGATCGTAAACCGGTTGTGCTTGTAGTTGACGATCGCGCTCAACACGCTGGGCGACAGATAAGCAAAGTCCAAGCCGACCGGAAACCAACCGTTGCGATCGAGCAGCGGCTGCGGCGACATCGTGTAATACGGGTTCAAGATCGGTGGATTGTACTGCGGTTTGAGCTGCTTACAGCTCGGATCGGGATAAACGACGCCTTGGTGGCTGCTCTCGTAGCACCTCGAGCCATCGCCGGCCCGCGTCAGGCCGTTGAAGTTGGCGATATCTTGGTTATACGGATCGATCGGATTGATCGTCGTCCCAGGAAAGTTGGCCCAACGCTCCGCCGCGTTCGTATACGTGTACGACAATAAGAACGACAGGCCGTTCTTGTTGAAGTCGCCCTTCGTGAACTCCGTTTCGAAACCGTCAACGCGCTCCACGCCGGAGTTCAAGCCCCCGGAGAGTCCGAACGGAAGTGAGATGCTGTAGACTTGATTGGTCGCGTAGCGATAGTACGGAGTGATCTTGATCGACATGTCGGTGCCTTTGAATCTCCGCTCGAACGAAGCATCATAGTTATCGGAGTATTGCACGAGCGGATTGTGGAGCGGCGTCGTGTACCCGTACTGCCAAAACGCCTGAAAGAGGTCGTATGCGAGATTGCTATCTTTAGCGTTGTACTGTACTTGATAGGTCTCCGGTTCTTGGGCGTACCGCCCGGCCGAAAAGCGCAGCACCGTGTCGGGATTGAGGGTATAGGTGAGGCCGAGCCGCGGCGTAAACGCGTAGTCGCTGACCGTTGACGGGTAGTTGTTGCTAAGCAACAGATGACCGTCCAGTCCGTCGGGGTGCACGGTCTGCACGGGATGCGCCGGAATCGAGTTGTCAATTGGACAGTTAAAGCCGATAAAGGGCTGGGCCGGCTTGCCGCTGGCCGGCGGGACCGGGATGAAGTACGGCGCCAAGGTGATTGGGTTATAGCAGAACTCGCGCTGGCCGGCGAGAAACCAAAAATTTTGACCGTTGCTCGACGTATTGGCGAGGTTGTATTCGTAGAGCTCTTCGCGTAGCCCCAGATCGACGTTGAGCTTATCGGTCGGATCCCAAAGATCTTCGAGCGCTACCGACGTAAAGTTCGGCTCGACGTTGTTGAGAAAGCCCGAGTTTCCCGTGTTCGTCACTTGCCAAGTCGCGCCCGGAACGCTTACCGAACCGGGCGGTATCGGATACTGGAACGTGCCGCTCGTCAACGGACTGTTACACGGTGCGGGCTGCCCGGCCTGATAGCTTTCGTGTTCGAAGCTGCCCGATGTATAGGCAAAGCACTGCGTTCCGTTCGTAAGGTTCGTGGCATCGGTGCCCAGCGTGTTGTTGTAGTTTGTATTGTTGTAGCGGTTCGTCGACGCGGTAGTATAGTTTGCGTCGAACGTAAGCAAGTGCTGGGAATTGAGCTGGTTTGCGTACGTGAATGCGAGGCCGCGCGTATGCGATTCGAGCTCGTAATCGTAACTCGTTACGCCGAACCCATAAAGGCCCGACGCCTCGCTGAGCGGGCTGGTCTGTAGCCAATCGGAGTAGAAGGTGTATCCGTAGAGCCGGAAGTAGGCGTTTGAGCCGATGTTGTGCTGGTATTGCAGCTTGACGATCGAGGCGTTATTCCAAAAGGCGTCGCGAGCATCGGCGGGGACGTCGGCGAAGACCCCACCCGGGCAAGCACCGGGAATGACCGCGGGCCCTGCCAGTACGGTTGGGTTGACGTTCGCGCATCGGTTCCCGGGCGAGCTCGGAGCGAAGTAGGGAACCGCCGAAACGTCCGCAGCATTCTCACCGAACTGCGTTCCGCTCGGCCACGTGACGAAGTCGCCCCAGATTTCGGGTGGAGCATCGGCCACGTGTGCCGCGCAGGCCGATGAGTTAGGAAATCGGCAACTGCGGTAGACGTTGAGCGCGTTGAGTTGCTGCACGAGATTAGGACCGATATCGTTGGCCGAGCTGTAGAACGCGCTGTGAATCGAGGTGACGTTATACAGCATCTGAATATCGTCGCGACCAGCGTCGTGCCGGTGCGGAATGCCCACGTGCATGTTCAGCACGTTCTCGCGATCCGCAATATCCGAATAGCTGTCATATGCCGGAGAGATCGTTTGGTAGCAACCAGGATCGTTCGCCACGCCGACGGGAAGCGGCAGATATCCCGGCTGACCTGGCCGCAGGGTGAACGGGTCGTAGACCGGCGATGAATTCGGACCCGAATAGAAGCCGGAGTTCGATCTTGGCGTGTAACCGCATGTTGGATAGACGCCGCCGAAGAGCAGGTTTGTCGTATTGTAGGCGATGTTGGGATAGCCCCAAACGTCGCCCAAGCTTGCGCCGTTGAATTGATCGAGATAGCGGTAGCCTTGATTGTAGCCGCCGATACCGACATAGTAGGAGAAGAGACGATCCGGCGTTGCGCCTCCGACTTCGACCTGCAGGTTGTGGTAGTACGTCGGAGTGCCGATGCCGCCGCTGGCGGTTGCGTATCCGGGATACGTGCCCGTCTTGATGACCTGGTTGATGAAACCGGCCAGACCGGTCGCGCTTTCCCCCGCCGTTCCACCTCCGGTATAAACTTGCAGCTCTTGCTGACCGAGGGTTGCCGCCGTACCGCCGGGATAATTATCGAACGAACGATTGACGGGAACGCCGTCGAATTCGTATCCGATCTGATCGGGCGCCCCGCCCCGAATATAAACGACCTGATCCCAGCCTTGCTGATTCGGCGGGACGAAGGCTCCCGGCACCGAGGCGATCGCCGAGTAAGCGTTGTTGAGGTTGCCCCCGCCGCCAAGGCCCGCGGCCGCTTGAGTGACGGTTGAGTTGACGGAGTAGACGTCGCTGGTCGTGCCGGGCTTGACGAGGTCCATCGTCGAACGCGCCGTCACTCGCGCGATGGTGCGCAGCGACGGTGCGAGCGAAACCCGAATGGTTTGAACTTGGTCGGCAAAAACGGAAACGCCCGTCAGCGCTGCCGTGTCAAAACCAGCTTTGGATGCGGAGATGGTATACGTGTCAGGTGCAAGACTGAGCAGCGCGAAACGCCCGGAAGCGTCGGTTGTGACGATCGAGGTTTGTGACGGACTCGTCGCAACGACCCGCGCTCCGGCAACCGGTGCCTGTGTCGTGCTGACGACGACACCCGTAATGGTGCCGGTCGTGCCCGCGCGGGCGCAGAGCGAACCCGCCGCAAATACGAGCGCAAAAAATAAGAACGATCGTCCCAACGAGTGCAGCATCCACGAGCGTTATCGAGAGCGAAGGGCTTGTCCTCGTCGTTTGAGAATTCGCTTAGCATGAGCATAACGGCGGGCGCGCGCCGCGTGCGAGCACCGCGCGGTGCCGCGATGTCGTGCCTGGGGTGGCCACAAGAAGCGGCGCTGCGAATGTTGATGAACAACCTCGATCCCGAGGTTGCCGAACGTCCCGACGAGTTGGTCGTCTACGGCGGTAACGGGCGAGCAGCGCGATCCTGGGAAGCGTTCGATGCGATCGTCTCTACCCTGCGGCGCTTGAAGAGCGACGAAACGCTGCTCGTGCAGAGCGGCAAACCCGTCGGGGTCTTCCGCACGCACGTCCGCGCCCCGCGGGTGCTCATCGCCAACGCGAATCTGGTGCCGAAGTGGGCCGACTGGAGCACCTTCCGCGAGCTCGAGGCGCAAGGACTCACGATGTACGGACAAATGACCGCAGGGTCGTGGATCTACATCGGAACCCAGGGGATCGTTCAGGGAACTTACGAGACCTTTGCCGAGCTCGCGCGCAAACATTTCGGCGGAACGCTCGCCGGCCGGGTTACCTTGACTGCCGGAGTTGGCGGGATGGGTGGCGCACAGCCCCTGGCGGTGACGATGAACGGCGGCATTTGCGTGATTGTCGACGTCGATCGCGCTCGTTTGGATCGGCGGCGCGAGCTAGGGTATCTGGACGTCGTCGTTAATTCGCGAAACGAAGCGCTGCACGAGGCCGAGCGCGCGCGGCGCGAGGGGCGAGCCCTCTCCATCGGCTACGAAGCAAATGCGGCAACCGAGTTTATCGAGCTGCACGCGGATGGCTTTCGTCCGGACGCCGTCACCGATCAAACCTCGGCGCACGACTTGCTCAACGGTTACGTGCCCGCCGGTCTTTCGCTGACCGAAGCAGCCGAGCTGCGCGCGCAGGACGCGAAGGAGTACGAGCGACGCGCATTGGCGAGTTGCGGCGCGCACGTCGAGGCGATGGTTCGATTCCTCGACGCTGGATCGGTCGTTTTCGACTACGGCAACAACATCCGGGCGCAAGCGCAACGCGCCGGCTTCGCCCGCGCCTTCGACTTTCCCGGATTCGTCCCGGCTTTCATTCGCCCGCTTTTCTGTCGCGGCTCGGGCCCGTTCCGCTTCGCCGCCCTCTCGGGCGATCCGAACGACATCGCTCGCTGCGACGAGAAGTTGCTCGAGCTCTTCCCCGACAATGAATCCCTCGCGCGTTGGATTCGTCTCGCGCGCGAGCGTATCGCGTTTCAGGGGTTGCCCGCGCGCATCTGTTGGCTCGGCTACGGCGACCGCGCAAAAGCGGGCCTCGCTTTCAACGATCTCGTGCGAAGCGGGGCCGTCAGCGCGCCGGTCGTCATCGGTCGCGATCATCTCGATACCGGGAGCGTCGCATCGCCCTATCGCGAAACCGAGGCGATGCGCGACGGAAGCGACGCGATCGCCGATTGGCCAATCCTGAACGCGCTGCTGAACACTGCGGCCGGGGCGCATTGGGTGAGTTTCCATCATGGGGGTGGCGTAGGGATCGGCTATAGCTTGCATGCCGGAATGGTGGTCGTCGCCGACGGCAGCGACGACGCGCGCGAACGGCTCGCTTGCGTGCTGACCACCGACCCGGGCCTCGGCGTCGTGCGTCACGCCGACGCGGGCTACGAAATTGCAATCGAAACCGCCGACGCAAAGGGTATCGATTGGCGCCTCTGATCGTCCGCGCAAAGACGATCGTTACCTGCGATACCGATTTACCGCAATGCGGGATTGACTTCGAGAAGCTCGGGCGCATCGACGATGCGGTTCTTGAAATCGAAGCAGGAAAATTTATCTCCTGTTACGCGCAGCCGGTTGGAACCGCATTGCAAAAAGCAGACCTCGACCTGGGCGATTGCGTAATCTTCCCCGGCTTTGTCGACGCGCACGCGCATCCGCTCTTTGCCGGCGATCGCGAACCGGATTTTGTCGCCAGGCAGCGCGGCGAACCCCCGCGCCTGGGCATGTCGTACACGGTCGAGCGAACGCGCGAGGCGCTTCTCGACCCGGCGGCCTTCTATGACCGAACGATTCGCGCGCGGCTGCGAACCATTCTCGCCCACGGCACAACGACATTAGAAACAAAAACCGGCTATGCGCTGCACAAGCCCGGAGAATCCGCATTGCTCGACCTGATTGCGGAGCACAAAAGCGACCCCGACGTGCCCAATCTGGTCGCGACCTTTCTGGGTGCCCATGCTTTGCCGCCCGAGTTCGTGCACGAAGAAGCTTTCGTCGACTATCTCATCGATCAGGTGATTCCCGCGGCCGTTTCACACGGTGCCGTTTATGCCGACGCGTTTTGCGAGCCGGGGTACTTTTCGCCCGAGCAAACGCGCCGCTATCTCGATGCAGCACGGCTATGGGGCATGCGCCTGCGCGTCCACTGCGACGAGATGTCGTACGGCGGTGCGGCCGAGATGGCCGTGCAACTCGGCGTCGACGCGGTCGACCACTGCAATTGCATCCGAAAATACGACGTTGCGGCCATCGCCGAACATGGCATCGTTACCGTTGCGTGCCCGGCCACGATTGCCTATCTCGATTTGGAGCAGCGCGCGCCGGTGCGTGCGCTGCTCGAGGCTGGCGGAATGGTGGCGTTGGGAAGCGATTACAATCCGGGGACTTCGCCGTGCTTCAATCTGCAAACCGTGGCGTTCTTTGGGCGCAAGCTCTTCGGACTCTCGGCCGCCGAGGCACTCTATGGCGTCACGCGGGCCGCGGCTCACTCGCTGCGCGTTGATGCCGGCCGAATTCGAGCTGGTGCTCCCGCGGATTTCGTGGCGCTGCAGATCGAGTCGCCCGACGAATTTGGCTGGCAGTTCGGCGGCAACTTGGCACGGCTCGTCGTAAAGAATGGCGTGCAGGCGGCGTGGTAAACGAGCTCGTCCGCTGCGCGCGAGCGATCGTTTCGGGGCAGCTACGCGAGGATTATGCGTTCATCGTGAGCGACGGCATCATCGCGGAAGCCGGCGATTTTCTCGAACTTCGCGCGAGCGGGCGCAACCTCGAGGCGCGCTCGTTTCCCGCCGATCGTCTCATCGTGCCCGGATTTATCAACGGACATAGCCATGCGTACCAGATTCTGCTGCGCGGCTGGGCCGACGACTGGCCGTTTGAACGATGGCGCCGCGACGCACTCTATCGCGTTGTGCCCGCGCTGACGCCCGACGACGTCTACTGGACGTTCGCGGCCGCGTTCTCGGAGATGCTCGCCGCCGGGATCACGACGGTTGCCGAGTTTTTTTACCTCAACGGTGCGGGAAACGAGTCTGCCGAGGCGGCAATCAACGCCGCGCGCGACGCAGGCATCCGGCTCATTCTCGCGCGCACATGGATGGACGCCGCATATGCCCCGCCCGAGTTCCGCGAGGACGCCGAAACCGCCGCTGCTCGAACGCGCGAGTTGATGAAACGCTATCCCGAAGCGAACGTCTGCGTCGCGCCGCACTCGTTGCACGCCGCATCGCCGGAGATGATTCGTGCGTCCGCGGCCTTCGCGCGAGAGCACGATTGCATGCTGCACGTGCACGTCGCCGAGGCTCGCTACGAAGGCGAGGAGACGCTGGAGCGATTTGGCGCCACTCCAATCGCGTTGCTCGACCGGCTCGGCGCGCTCGACGAACGGACGGTCGCAATTCACGCCATTTACATCAGCGACGACGACGCGACGATGCTGGCCGACCGCCGCGCCCGCGTCATTCATAATCCAATGACGAACCTTTATTTGGGTGACGGCATTTGCAACGTGACCAAGCTGCAATCGCTGGGAGTCACGATGGGTCTGGGCACCGACGCCGACGTTCGTCCGTCGCTGATCGAGGAGATGCGCGCTGCAGCGCTCCTGCAGAAGATCTTGTACCTGGACGCAGCGGCCTTGGGCGCGCCCACGGCGTTCTCGCTCGCAACGGCGCAAGGCGCGCGCGCGTTGCGTATTGGAACCGGAGACCTCGTGGCCAAAATGCCGGCAGATTACGCCGTGCTCGATGCGTCGGCGATCGACCCGTGGTCTCCGGCGATCAACTCAGTCGTCTATCGCGGCAGCGATGCGTGGGTACAGGCCACGTTCGTGGGTGGGCGCCGGGTGTACGTCGGCGAAGCCTCGCCGCTTGCGCGCCGGGCTCGCGATGCGACCGCCCGAATCGCGAAGCGGGTTTCCGCGCAGCCCCCGTGAAAGCGGTCGCCTATGAGCAAGACGACGATCGTCCTGGCCGCAGTCGCTTTAGCCGCGCTCACTTCGTGCCGAAGTAACGTCAAGCCGAGCAACTCCGCGCCACTGCAGACCGCCGCCGCGCTGAGCGGCGCGCCGGTGGCCGCTTCGCCGCCGAGCTGCAACGGCGAATCCCCGGTTTGGGCGATCGAAGGTGCCAAGGTCTACCTCTTGCCGGGTGACCGGCTGTACGGGAAGACGAAGCGCGGCCAGTATATGTGCCTCTCGCAAGCGCAGGCGGAGGGGTACCATGGTGCGCGCCACCCCTTCCGGCATCATCACCACCGGCATTCTTCGAGCTGACGCCCGCGCCGGGGCGAGCAAGTAGGTGCGTGCAAGCACTTGCACGGCCCAAATTCAGGTGATAGACTAGTGCGTGCAAGTACCCACTTGCACAAAGTACGATGCCATTAAAATTTTTTGCGTATTTGCTCGCCGCAACCGTATTGAGCGCAGCATCCGGACTGGTACCCGGTGCCGCCGCCGAGGCTCCCCTCGACGCGCATACGGTCATCATCCGAATGGCCGATCGCAATCCGAGCTTGCGTTCGTTCCGCGCGCGCGTTCACGTCGACGTCCACATGTACAGCTTCCCGTTTTTCGCGCCGAAACTCGACGGCACGTCGTACTACAAGCGGCCCGATTTTTATGTCGTCGCCTTCGACCGTATGCCCAGTTATGCGCGCGGTTTCGGACGGCTTTTCAACGATGTCGGCAATCCGCGCGCGTGGGAAAAGGACGAGAATATCTCGGTCAGCGGAATGGCAGCGCTCGGGAGCCGTGCCGTCATCGTCTTGCGGATGACGAAGAAAATTCACAGCGACATCCTCGACCATACCCTGGTTTATGTCGACCCCACCGACTACGCGCTGCTGCAGATGGAATGGTACTACACGAGCGGCGGCAAGATCGTGATGTCGCAGCAGTATCGCGTGCAGGGCGACTATTCGGTCGTCTCGCAGCAGCATGCGACGATTGACATTCCACACGTCCGCGCCGTCGCCGACGCGACCTACGGAACCTACGAAGCAAATGTCGCAATCGGTGCCGGGAACAGTCTGCCGTGATCGAAACGCGCCGTCCGATCGAGAGCGGCCGATCCGCGTCGCCTGAGGAGACGCGCGAGCGGATCCTCACGGCGACGCGCGACGTCATCGGCCGAAAGGGCAAGCGCGGCGCGACGACGCGCGAGATCGCCGAGGTCGCCGGCGTGAACGAAGCGACGCTCTTCCGCCATTTCGGCACAAAAGAAGCGCTGCTCGTGGCGTGCGCTCAACATTTCTGCGGCTATCTGGAACTCGCCGATGTGGCCGGGCAGCTCACGGGCGATCTCGCCGGCGACCTTTTGACGGTCGCGCGCCTAATGCTCGCCCGTTTCGAGTCGCTGCAGGATATGATTCGATGGTCGCTGGTCGAGCAAGAGTACGAAAATGACATCTTCGCTCAAACCGCCTGGCGGCCGCAGCTGGCGATCGTCGCGATCATGACGGTCTTCATGCAGCGTCGCATCGACGCGGACGAACTTCGCGGCGAGGCGCCGAAGCTGGCCATGGTCTTCTTGGGTTTGATCTTTATGCACGCGCTCGGAAGCAAAAAGTTTCCGGATTCGCCGCTGCACCGTGGCGATTCCGAAGTCGCGCTGCGCTTCTACGTCGACGTTTTTCTCAATGGGGTAAGGAAAGGCTAAATGGATACGCGAGAAATCGATCAGCAAAAAACGGCGGTTCCGCAAGGAAACGGCGCGGGGAGTGCCGCGGCCGCCGATCTGAGCCCCGACGACGCCGAACCGCGATCGAGCCGGCGTCCGATTTTCTTCGCCGTCGGCGTGCTGATCGTTATCGCCGCCGCGGTGATCTGGGGTCTGCCGTGGCTCAACTTCATGTTCTCACACGAAGGCACCGACGACGCGCACGTCGCCGCCGACGAAGTGGCAGTCACCAGCAAGATTCCCGAGCGTATCAACGCGATCTTAGTTGACACGAATCAGCCCGTTCGTCGCGGGCAGCTTTTGGTTGTTCTCGATAACAAGGACGAGCTCGCGAGGCTCCGTCAGGCGCAAGCGCAGTACGATCTCGCGGCCGCCAACCAGCGCGCCAACACCGAGCAGGGTCAGGGCGGCATCGCTCAAGCGAGCGGCGCGATCGCCAACGTGCAGGCGCAAGTGCCGGCAGCGCAAGATCAAGTAGCACAGGCCAACGCGCAGTTGCGCGCCGCGCAAGCGCAGGTGCCGGCGGCCCAGCAAGCCTACGATAAAGCCCAAGCCGACCTCAATCGCGCGAGCTCGCTCGTGAGCACGGGCGACGTCGCCTCCCAATCGCTCGACGCAGCGCGCGCGCAATCCGCGGGCGCCGCGGCTCAGTTGCGGGGCGCGCAAGACCAGGTGACGGTTGCACAGGCGAACGTCGCGGCGGCGCAGACCCGCGTTTCGGCCGCCCAAGCCGGTGTCTCGGAAGCCTCGGGAGCGTTGACGACCGCACAGGGCAAGTTGGCGCAAGCCGACGATCCCAGCCAAGTCGAGGCCGCGGCGGCGCAATACTATCTCGCGAAACAGAGCCTCAACTATACGCACATCTACGCGTCGACCGACGGTTACGTCGGCCAAAAGTCGGCCGAGGTTGGACAAACCGTCGGCGCAGGCATGACGTTGCTCACGATCGTTCCACGCCACGTCTACATTACCGCAAACTATAAAGAGACGCAGATGGGGAAGATGCGGGTCGGTCAATCCGTCGAAATCCGCGTGGATGCGTATAAGGGCGTGACGTTTCACGGGCACGTCGCTTCGATCAATCCCGCATCGGAGAACACCTACGCTTTGGTTCCGGCTCAAAACGCAAGCGGCAACTTCGTGAAGGTGACTCAGCGCATACCCGTGCGAATCGAAGTCGACGATCAGCGCAGCGACCTGCCGTTGAGGCCCGGAATGAGCGTCGAAACCTACGTTAACGTGAAGTAGGCAGCCTGTCCTGAGCGAGCGTTAGCGAGTCGAAGGATGTTCGGCAGGTACGAAAGCACAGTCGTCGAGCACGGCTGGCGCCGGGTGATTGTGAGCGTCGCGGTGATCACCGCGACACTGCTTGAGATCATCGACGTCACGATCGTGAACGTCTCGCTGCCAAACATTCAAGGTAACTTCGGGGTCGGCGTCGATCTGGGAGCCTGGGTCGTCACGGCCTATCTCATCGCCAACGTTGTCGTCATTCCGCTCAATCCATGGTTCGCTGCGCGGTTCGGACGCCGGCAATATTTCTTCACGTCAATCGTGATCTTCACGGCGGCGTCGCTGATGTGCGGGCTTTCCAATAGTCTGGGTCAGTTGGTCTTTTGGCGGCTCGTTCAAGGCTTGGGGGGTGGCGGTCTCATCGCGACCTCGCAGGCGATCCTGCGCGACACGTACGGGATCAAGGAGCAAGGCAAAGCCCAGGGCGTCTTCGCGATGGGTGTGATCGTGGGGCCGGCGCTGGGACCGGTGATCGGGGGCTGGATCACCGACCACTGGAACTGGCACTGGATTTTCTTCATTAATATCCCCATTGGAATCATCGCTGCGACTTTGATCTGGAACTTTCTGCGCAACCCTGCCAAGCCGCAGTATCGCCGGCTCGATTGGATCGGCTTGATTTTGATGTGCATCGGCTTGGGATCCATGCAGTTCGTGCTCGAGAACGGTCAGCAATACGACTGGTACGACGACCTGCGGATTCGCTGGTTCACGTTCTTTTCGATCGCGGGTCTGGCGTCGTTCGTCTGGTGGACGCTTCGTTCGACGAGTCCGGTCGTCGATTTGCGCGTTTTGAAGCTGCGGCAGGTCGCGGCCGGTAGCGTTTTGGGCGCGGTGCTTGGCGTCAGCCTTTACGGCTCGATTATCATCCTTCCGCAATATCTCATTAATTCGCTCGGCTTTACGGCAACGCTCTCCGGCGCGACCGTGATGATTCGTGCGGGCGCCGTGGCGCTCTTCACGCCGCTCACCGCGATCTTGGTACAGCGAGGCGTGGTCGATGCGCGGCTTCAAGCGGCGATCGGCTTCGTGTTGCTCGCGATTTCAAACTGGGTCCTCGGAAGCATTACGACGCCGCTCTCCGATTTCCACAGCTTGATCTTTCCCTTGATTCTCAGTGGAATCGGGCTTGCGCAAATCTTCGTCCCGCTCTCGGTGGCGGTTATTGGGAGCGTGCCCGATAAAGAGGTTCCGGCCACGGCGGCCTTCTTTAATCTTTCGCGACAGATTGGCGGCAGCGTCGCGGCGGCGATCTTGATCACGCTCTTGGTGCGCGGCTTTACCGTTCATCAGACCGAACTCGCAAGCAGTCAAACGCTAGGACACGGGCCCACGCAACAGTACGTCCTGGCGCAAGGCGGCACGCAGAACGCGGGGGCGATGCAACGTCTGGCCACATTGGTCGAGTCGCAATCGGCGGTTGAATCCTACGCCGACACGTCGCGCTGGGTCGCGGTCATCACGCTCGGTTTAGCGCCACTGGTGCTGCTGCTGCGCAAACCGCGCATCGGCATGGCGTTGGCGGAGTAAGATGGGTCAAAATCGAGCGCTTTCGGCCGCCGTCGCGGCAACGGCGCTGGCAATGGTCATCGTCCCGCTGCAACCGACATCGGCGCAACTCGACGATCGTCTGCCCAGCAGAGCTGCTTTGCCGACGATGATTCCGACGCTCTTGCTCGCGCCCGTGCCGAGCGTTGCTCCGGGCTATCGCGCGCCACAAGCCGCGCCGAGTCCCGCGCAAATCATCGGCGTCACCGCCGAGCGATTCGTTGCGATCTCGCTCCAAGACGCCATTGCGATGTCGTTGATCAAGAATCCGAACCTCGCCGTCTCGGCTTCGAATTTCAGAATCGCGCATTATAACATCGAGCAGGTGAAGGGCGCCTACGACGTCGCGCTTCACTTGCAGCCGCAGTCGAACTACTCCGTCAATCCACCGCTCAATTTCATCGATGCCGGTCCGGGCCAGGTGGGGGTCTATCCTGGTCCAGTCTTCACGACGGGGCCGGGCAACATCATTCAACACCAATCCGCCTTCGGCTACGGCCTCAACGGTGAGACCGAAAACGGAACCACCTTTCAAGCCGGCATCGAGCAGAGCCGCACGTACAACAACACGCTCTTCGACGCGTTCAATCCGTACTATCTGGCAACCTTAAACCTGGCCGTCAACCAGCCGCTTCTCAAAAACTTCGGAATGAACGCGACCAAGCGGCAATTGAAGTTGGCCATCGTCAATGCGGATGCCGGTATGGCACAGACGCTCGTCGACACTTCCAACGTCATCGCGCAGGTGGAAAACACGTATTGGGACCTCGTCACCGCCTGGCGCAACGTCGCGATACAAGAAGAAGCATTGAGGGAAGCGATTCGGCAACAGCAGAGCAACGTTCGCCTGGCCGCGCGCGGGGCCGCGGCTCCCATCGACGCGGTACAGTCCGAGAGTCAGGTCGCAAACTTCCAAACCAGCGTATTCTCGGCGCTCGAAGAGGTCGCGCGGCTGCAGAATCAACTCAAGACGTTGGTCGCTTCGAACGCTCGTGACCCGATCTGGGCGGCGAATTTAGTGCCGTCGACCTCGGTGCAACAGCTTCCGCAGACGGCCGATCTGGCAACGATCGTGGCTGAAGCGCAACGGAGTCGTCCCGAGGTCGCGCAAGCGGAAGCTCGACGGCGAGCGTCCGAGATCGACGTCGCCTATGCGAAGAATCAAGCGCTTCCGCAGGCCGACGTTCAGGCGCAATACCAAAGCAACGGTTTTGCCGGAATACCCGTACCGGTGCCGCTCTTTTTACTGAGCTATTGCCAGCAAGGCGTCGGCATACCACGGTGTCCCACTCCGCCGCCCAATACTCAGGGGAGCATGCCCTGGGCCTATCACAATATGTGGGCCGGCTACTTCCCAACGTTCAATCTCGCGTTGATCGTCGGATATCCGCTGCAAGGGCACGTCGCGCGCGGACTGCGAGGCCTCGCGGCCGAGGAAACCTCGCAAGCGAGAATCTTGATGCAGGGCGTGCAAGAACGAATCGGCGCCGAGGCTCGCAATGCACTGCAAAGCTATCAATCTGCGCTCTCGAAGTTGAGCGCGACTCGCCAAGCGCGCGAATCCGCCGAGGCGGTCTATGCCAGCGAACTGCGCAAATTCCATCAAGGCGAATCGACGACGTTCTTAGTCTTGCAGCGCCAAGTACAACTCGAACAAGCGCGCGGCAGCGAGTTGCAGGCACAAACGCAGCTCAATCAGGCTCTCGTCGAGCTCCAGCGCGTCGAAGGCACCATTCTTACGGCCAATGGCGTCAATCTGCAGACCGTTGGAACGCAGGCGCTCGCGCATTAAGGCTATGCCACGACACAAACTTCGGGCGCTTCCCGCCGCCGTCGCGCTCTGCTCGATCGCATTGGCGACATTGCCAATCGAGCCGACCTCGGCGCAGATGGCAGACGCGCTTCCCAAGCGCGCCACGCTTCCGACGGAGATGCCCTCACCGCTACTGCCGATTGTGCCCAGTGTCGCGCCCGGGTACCGCGCCCCGCTAGTGGTGCCGAGTTCGGCGCAGATCGTTGGAGTCACGCAAGAGCCCTTCGTGGCAATCTCCTTGCAGGACGCTATCGCAATGGCGCTGCTCAAAAACCCCAACCTTGCGGTCTCCGCATCAAATTTTCGGATCGCACGCTACAACATTGTCGCGCTGAAGGGCGCCTACGACGTGCAGCTCCAGCTCAAACCGTCTTCGAGCTTTTCGGTGCAGGCGCCACAGAACGCTTTCGAATCCGGGCCCGGTCAGGTGGGGCGATATACGCCATCACCCGGTCCCGGGGAGACGCCGTCGGTCGTCTATACTCAAGGCCCCGGTAACATCATTCAGCACGAATCTGCCTTTCAGTACGGAGTCGGCGGGCAGACCGAGAACGGCATGACATACCAGGCCGGCATCCAGCAGAGCCGCACCTATAACAACACCGTTTTCGACGCGTACAATCCCTACTACATCGCGACGCTCAATCTCGCCGTCACCCAGCCGCTGCTGAGAAATGCCGGCATGAACGCGACCAAGCGGCAGTTGAAGCTGGCATTTGCGAACGCGGATGCGAGCGCCGCGCAGGCGCTCGTGGACGCATCGAACACCATCGCGCAAGTCGAAAATGCGTATTGGAATCTCGTCGCCGCCTGGCGTAACGTCGCGATCCAGGAAGAGGGCGTGAAAGAGGCCATTGCGCAGCAGCAGAGCAACGTTCGCGCGGCGCGCCGCGGTGAGGCGGCGTCCATCGATGCCGTCGAGTCGCAAACGCAAGCCTCGAATTTCGAAGACAACGTTTACTCCGCGCTGCAGACCGTCTCGCAGGTTCAGGTTCAACTCAAAAGCCTCGTCGTCGCCGATCCGGCCGATCCGATTTGGACGGCCAATCTCGTTCCCTCGACCTCCGTGCAAGAGCTTCCAACTGCGGGAGATCTGGCGACGATCGTTTCGGAAGCGCGGCAGAATCGTCCGGAGATTCGCCAAGCCGACGACAAGCGTCTCTCGGCCGACATTGACCGAATGTTTGCGGCGAACCAATCGCTTCCGCAGGCCGACGTCCAGGTTCAGTATTTGAGCAATGGTTTTGCCGGAATCCTCACCCCGGTTCCGGCATTTTTGCTCGGTGAATGCTTCCAAGCCAGTCGACTCCTGTCGTGCCCGACTCCACCGCCCAACACGCAAGGCTCGATGCCGTGGGCCTATCACAATCTGTGGGCCGGATATTTTCCCACCTTCAACGTCGCGCTCGTCGTCAGCTATCCGATTCAAGGGAACCTTGCGCGCGGGATGCGCGGTGTTGCCGGTGAGGAGACGAAACAAGCGAAGTTGATGATGCAGAACGTCGTACAGCGCATAGCGGCCGAAGCGCGCAACGCGCTGCAAAGCTACGAGTCGGGACTCTCCAAGCTCCGTGCCGCGCGCAAGTCCCGCGAGGCCGCCGAAACGGTATACGCAAGCGAGTTGCGACGATTCCATGCAGGCGGATCGACGACGTATCTCGTCCTGCAGCATCAACTGCAGCTCGCACAGGCGCGCGGATTAGAGTTGCGCGCCCAGACGCAGCTCAACCAGTCGCTCGTCGAGCTGCAGCGAGTCGATGGCACGATTCTGAGCAACAACGGCGTGAATCTGCAAACGCTCGGAAGCCGAACGCTGGCGCACTAAGTAAATGTCAAAGCGAAATGGACGAATCGTTCCGGCGATGGTCGCGGCGGCTGCGCTGTTGCTCGCGGCGCTTCCGGTGCAGCGCACGTCGGCGCAGATCGACGAGGCGTTGCCGCACCGGGCAGTTTTACCTACGGAGATTCCATCGCCGAGAATGGCGACCGTGCCCAGCGTCGCCCCGGGATATCGTGCCCCCGACGTCGAGCCCAGCAGTCCCGGAATCGTCGGCGTGACCCAGAACCCTTTTGTTGGAATCTCGCTACAAGACGCCGTAGGGATGGCGCTGCTGCGGAATACGAATCTCGCCGTTTCGGCCTCGAACGTGCGGATTGCGCGATATCGAGTCGTGCAGGCGAAGGCCAATTTCGACGTGCAGCTTCACGTCGAGCCGGCGTCGAACTTCTCGGTCACGCCGCCCGAGAATCTCTTCTTCGCAGGCCCGGGCATCGGCGGACACGGTTACTTGTGCCAGCCGCTTTTCGGAACCCCGTCGCCATGTTCGACGACCGGGCCCGGCTATATCGTCCAGCATCAGTATTCGTTCCAGTCCGGCGTCGCCGGGCAGACCGTCAACGGCTTACAATATGGCGCGAGCATTCTCCAATCGCGGACCTACAATAACGTCATCATCAATACGTTCAATCCATACTATCAGGCGATCCTGAATCTCTCGGTCGACCAGCCCTTGCTCAAGAACGCCGGCATGAACGCGGTCAAGCGCCAGTTAAAGCTGGCGCTAATCGACGCCGATTCGAACGAGGCGCAAACGCTCGTTGACGCGTCGAGCACGATCGCGCAAGTCGAAGATGCCTATTGGGACCTCGTCGCCGGTTGGCGAAACGTCGCGATTCAGGAAGACGCCCTTAAAGAAGCCGTCGAACAGCAGCGCAGCGCCGTGCGGCTCGCGGCTCGCGGTGCGATTCCGGCGGCGACGGCCGTCGAGTCGGAGACTCAGGCCGCCAATTACCAGGCGCAGGTTTTCTCGGCGTTCCAGACCGTGTCGGAGCTGCAGACGCAACTCAAGGCTCTCATCTTGTCCGACGCCGGGGATCCCATGTGGAACGCAAACTTAGTTCCCTCGTCACCGGTGCAACAACTGCCGAGCGCAAGCGATCTGGCCGCCGTCATCGCGCTGGCCGAACAGAAACGGCCGGAAGTCCGCCAGGTAAGCGATCAGCACCGAGTCGCCGAGCTGGATGCAGTGTATGCGCGAAATCAAGCGCGCCCGCAGGCCGACCTCGTCGTCCAGTATCTCAGCAACGGCTTTGCTGGTATCTTGCAGCCCATTCCAAACTTCGAAGCCGATGCTTGTGGCAATTTGCCGAGTGGATGCCCGACGCCGCCGCCGCAATCGCAGGGCAACGAAACGAAGGCGTTCCACAACATGTGGACGAGCGCGTATCCTGAGTTCAACATCGCCTTGGTCGTCAACATCCCGCTGGAGAACAACTTCGCGCGCAGTCTCAAGCAGATCGCCAACCAAGAAAAGGATCAGGCAGATATTCAGAAGCAAGCGCTGGACCAGCGGATCGAAACCGAAGCGCGCAACGCCTTGCAGAGTTACCAATCGGCGCTTTCACGGCTCTCCTCTGGAAGTCAGGCCCGGGCTTCTGCGGAGGCGGTCTATGCCAGCGAGCTTCGTCGCTTTCACAATGGTGCTTCGACGACGTTTCTCGTCTTGCAACGTCAGGTCGAGCTAGCGCAGGCACGGGGTCAAGAACTCCAAGCGCAAACCGACCTGAACAAAGCCGTCGTTGAGTTGCAGCGAGTCGAAGGAACGATCCTTACCGACAATGGCGTGAACCTTCAAACTCTGGGCTCGCGAGCGCTCGCCACCGCAGTGCCGTAAATCTATTTGGCCGCGTACGTTCTGCCGCGCCACCGGACGCGCCGTCCGAATAAGCTGACGAACCACACCGCAAGGCTCAGGAAATCGCGAATCGGTACCAACAATACGTCGACTCCGCGGTTCACGCCGAGCGCGCGGCGCGCCAGTGAATGCAGTGCGAGGCGCATGAGAGCCGCAATGAGCGCCAGCGGCAATCCCCAGGCGAGGTTTCGCGAGACAAGCAGGTATATCAGGACGAGGGGCAGCGCGTACATGAGAAAGGAGAAGGCGTAACCGGCCGGCGCTAGCGCGAAATTCGTGCGCGCCCAGCGTAGCTCGTGAGCCCAAAGTTCGCGTAGCGTCCTCTCCGGAACCGTGGTTCGCACGACGTATCGCGAAAGCTCCACGATTTTCTGCCGGTCCGCCACGAGCCGGCCAAGAGTGTGATCGTCGGCGATCGTTTCCCCCAGGGCTTCGAGCCCACCGATTGTCGGCAACAGGCTGCGCCGCACCGCCATCGTCGCTCCCAAACAAAAGCGCAGCGGTCCAAGCGCGAGCGCGACCAAAACCGATGGGATAAAGACGTCCTCAATTTGCAGCGCTCCCAGCCGTGAGGCCAGGCTTGCATTGGGAAGGCCGGCATACAGACAGGTCGCAGCTCCGACCTTTTCACTGGTAAACGACGACGCGAGCGCGCGGAGATAATGGCGCGTGACCCTGATATCGCTGTCGGCAATCACGACGATCTCGTTGCGTGGTTCGGCGCCGGCTTTCGCAAGATTGGCGATTTTTGGATTGACGATTCGCGGGTTCTCGCCCACGGCAATGCGCGTGCATGCCGGAAACTCGGCCGCGATCCGCTCGGCGACTACAAATGCCGGGTCTGCTCGGGAATGAAGGCAGAAGATTACTTCAAACGTGCCCGCGTACTCCTGATCGCAGCACGAACGCAAATTTTCGTCTAGCTGCGGCTCGAGGCCCGCGAGCGGTTTTAGAATGGAGAAGCTCGGAAGAAACTCCGAGGCAAGTTCCCGCGGCCGGCGCGTGAAGGCCGCCAGGCGCGCACACGCGAGCGCAAGGTAGAACACGCCGGCGATCGCGATGCCGAGGAGCGCATTATCGAATAGTAACGTCATCCTGGGGTATCCATGCTATGGCCGAGTTAGGGCGTCACAAGGCGATGACCCTTTGACAGCCTCAGGCTGACAGACGCCGTAGCGATCTGGGTAAACGCGGATGATGGAAGGTTCACAAAATAATTGCCGCGGCGACGGATGCAAGTGTCAGAGCGGCCCTGAAGGCGCCTACTGCGACGAGAAATGCCGGGCGTCAAACGACAACAGCCACTGTCAATGCGGGCATGCCGAGTGCGACGGGCCATCGGGCGAAACCAAGAACGCGGCGCGTGAAGCAACGCGTGGCGATGAAAAAGCTTCGTAACCCGGGCACGTAACGCCGGCGGATCCGCTACCGGATCGAAGGTGCCTGAATCCCGTAAGCAGTATCAAGGTACCGGTCGGCCCCTTCCACACGGAAAAAGCCGACAGGGAGCGTGGTCGTGGCTACTTCAGCAACGGGTCTTGACAGCAAGTTCCTTCTTGGCGGACTTGCCCTTTCCGCCGCACTAACTTCGTGCGGCGGCGGCTCTGCGCTGCCGCCTGCGGCTTCGCCGCCCCAAACGAACTCACTCGGTAGTTATATAAAGCACGTTGTGATCGTCGTGCAGGAGAACCGCACGTTCGATAATCTTTTTGCCACGTTTCCCGGTGCTGACGGTGCGGTTAGCGGAAAAATGAGCACCGGCGCGGTGGTCAAGCTAAAAGAGCATGAGCTGTATAACCCTAACTTTTTAGGACATAAGCACCACGATTTCGTCTTAGATTACGATGGCGGCAAAATGGACGGCTGGAATTTGGATTGCGTCGCGCAGTTTCCCCCCTACGCTCCGCGATGCGCGTACCAGTACGTCGACCCAAAGCAAATTGAGCCGTATTGGACGATGGCCCGCCGTTACGCTCTTGCCGATCACATGTTTCCATCCGAGACCAGTGGCAGTTTTTCTGCGCATCAAGATTTGATCCGCGGCGACAGCGCGCTCACCGAGCGCGAAAGTCTGATCGACTTTCCCTCGAACACACCCTGGGGCTGCGACGCTCCTGCCGGGACGACGACGGCGGTGCTTACTTGGAAAGATCGAATTCGAAACGGTCCGGCTCCCTGCACGAACAAATTCCCGTCTGCCTACAGGACCCTGCGCGACCTCCTCGATGCCAAATCGATTTCGTGGAAATACTACGTCCCCGCGGAAAGCGGCACCGATTCCGTAGGCTTGATTTGGAACGCGTACGATGTCATTCGACCGGTGCGTTACGGTCCGGAATGGAAGACGAACGTCTCCTCGCCCGAGAAGAACATTTTTCGCGACATTCGGAGCGGCGCGTTCCCAAACGTTTCGTGGGTCATACCCGACGCCGTCAACTCCGACCACGGCGGCCCTAATTTTGGAACGACCGACACGGGGCCATCGTGGGTCGCCCAAGTCGTCAACGCTGTCGGTACCAGCCGCTACTGGAGTTCGACGGCGATCATCATCGTTTGGGATGATTGGGGAGGCATGTACGATCACGTTCCTCCTCCGCAGCTCGACTACGCCGGCCTTGGTTTTCGCGTTCCGATGATTGTCGTGTCTCCATACGCGAAGAGCGGCTACATTTCGCATACCCAATATGAGTTCGGGAGCATCGTCAAGTTCGTCGAAGACGTCTGGGACCTCGGAAGGCTGGGGACGACCGACGTACGCGCCGGCACCATCGACGACATCTTCGATTTTCAACAACCCCCGAAAACCTTCACGCCGATTCGAGCGAAATATTCCAAGAAGTTCTTCGAACGCCAGCCGCCCTCGAATATGCCCGTCGATAATGATTAGTCCACGCCCTTAGCGGCAAGCTTGAGCCCGTTGGGCTGCGACCAGGTCGGTATACGTTACGCTCGCAATGTCGGCGTGCGCGATCGCGTTGCGCACGCGCGGACTCGTTAATGCGGCCAGTTCCGCGGCCCAGCGAAAACCCTGCGTTCCTCGGTCCGCACCGGCGAACTCCGAAGTCGCGGGATGGAAGAAGATTTCGGTAACGCCGTCGGGCAAACGCTCGAGGATCTGTATGACCCGTGCTTCGGTGAGCGTTCCGGCATCGTTAACGCCGAAGGCGTAGTCGTTACAGAGAAGCCCGGCGCGACGCGCCCGGTAACGCATGAGCGCCAGCCATAGTTCGATCGTGCGCGTACCGCCGAACGGCTCGCGTGGTATGCGCACCGCTCGCATTCCGAACTCGCCTCCAACCTGGAGCAAAAGGCGGAAAACCGTCGGGTGAACGTGCATGTGCGACTGTGCGTCGACGTGATCGAGTGCGAGGCCGGTCGCCGCGAATCGCTCGAACTGGGCGCGAATTTCCGCAGCTAGCTGCGCCCGCACGCCTGGGCGGAAGAAGAAGCGAAATCCGGCCGGGACCAAATCGACGAGAAAGTTGCCGCGGCGGTCAACCAGGTCGGGGATGCGATCGGGTGGCAAGACCGGGCGGCCATGCACCAAGACGACGTGCAATCCAACCGCGAGATCCGGCATCCGTCGCGCTCGTTCAATCGCATCCTGCGCGGCGGAGGCGCCGATCATCAGGCTCGCTGCGCGTAGCACTCCGTCGCGATGCGCGCGTTCGACCGCCTCATTGATTTCCGGCGCGGCGCCAAAATCGTCGGCGGTGAGGATAAGCCGCTTCACCTAGTCAGGAATAGCTTCCTCAGCGAGCCCTCGTTTTGAGCATTCCCGCGGCGACTTCGTCGACCAGCCACATCAAACGGCCGGAGGTTGGCGCAACGATCTGCGCCGGGTATTTGACCGGATCGACTGGACCCTCGTAAACGGCGGCGAGAATCTGCGCCTTCTCGGCGCCTTCCACGGCGAAAGCCACCGTTCGCGCGGCATTGATGACCTTGGGCGTCAGCGTAATGCGCCACATCATTTGCGATTGCGCGTAGACCGCGCGAACCAGCCCGTCGTCGCCCGTGTCGGGCGGTGTCCCCGGAAAAAGCGAGGCGGTATGGCCGTCGGGGCCAAGTCCAAGAAGCATCAGATCGAAATGCGGCGTCGAGCCCAAATCTGCGCGAAGAAGTGAAGCGTATTCGTTCGCCGCGTGGCCTGGCTCGATCTCACCGCGAATTCGGTGTACGTTTGCCCGCGGAATACCGACCGAATCGAGGAATGATCGCTCCGCCATTCGATAATTCGACTGCTCGTCGTCGGGCGGCACGCACCGCTCGTCGCCAAAATAGATAAAGACGTCGCTCCAGGAGAGCTCGTCGCGCCAAGGTTCTTGCCCTAGAAGCTCGTACGCGGCACGCGGCGTGCTGCCGCCTGAAAGCGCGACGTGATAAGCTCCGCGCTCGGCCGCTGCCATGCGCCCAGTGGCGACGAAGAGCTCTGCAACGGCTCGCGCCAGCGCCCTCGAATCGCGGTAAACGTGCAGCTCGCTTCGGCTCGCCATCGTTATCCCTTTGTATGCGCGAGAATTTCGCCAGCCGCCGCAAGTGCGGCCCGAAAAATCCGGTCGTTCTGTCCCCAAAGAATTGCGCGTTCAACCAACGCGGCAATGCCGGGGTTTTCGATTGCACGATAACGCGAGCCATGCTCGTTCGAGCCGGTAACCTGGAGTGAGATTGTTTCTTGGCTCTTATCGATCTCGGCGACGAACCGCGATTGCGAGGAGCTCAACGCAATGCGCGCGATGCGCCGCGGTTCTCCCTGGCGATCGATCTCGAACGTAATGTGTTTGCCCGCGCGGTTCGTGAGCGCGTCGGCCGATTCGCTCGTCCATTGGAGCCGGCTGGCGAGCCATCCAAGCAGATAGAATGCCTCTGGCTCCGAGCCGCAGGCGATCTCGACGCGCTCTAGATCTTGCAGTTCCAGCGAAGCTTTCCCATCAAAGAAAATGGCGACGGACTCTTGCCACGGCGCCAGCCGAAGATAGGCGATGTCGGCGATCACGACATCAGGATTCCGCTCGACGTAGGCGGCCAGCTCGCAGAGGGCGTCGTGCCCGGTGTCGAGCAGCGAGCTGTTGTAGACAACGGTCTGCGCGTCGGCGGAGAGCGCGGAAAAACGCGGGTCGCTGCCGATCCCGCGCGCAATCCAAAGCAGAACGACCGGCGCGTCGGCGGCGCGAAGCGTCGCGACGGCCGCGCGCATCATCTCCGGGGCGCTCTCTTTGACACCCAGCTCGATCCACGTGCAATCCTCGACGCGATGCATGGCATCGCCTTGGGTTCCGTCCAGGAGCACCACGCGCGACGGATGCTTCGAAGCAAGGCGCCGGATTCGCTCCCTGGCAAGCTCGCCAATCGCCGGATCCTCGAAGAACACGACGATCGTCATCGTCGCCACGTTGGCGTCGCAGCCGCGCTCGCGAAACGACTCCTCCATTTCGTCGAGGACGGGTGCCAGGTTCACAGGTGACGCCAATCGGAGAATAGTTTCTTCGCGCTCTCCGGCCCTTGGCTTCCGGCCGCGTAGTTGGGGAATGAAAAATCCTTGGTGTTTTGCCAGACTTCGAGCATTGGCGTTACGATCTCCCAAGCACGCTCGACGGCGTCCCAGCGAGTGAACAGCGTCTGATCGCCGAGCATGGCATCACCAATGAGCCGCTCGTACGCCGGGGGCGATTGCACGCCGAAGCCGGTTCCATAGTTAAAGTCCATAAAGACGCTGCGGATGTGGTCTTTGGGTCCGGGCACTTTCGCCTCGAAGCGCATCGAGATACCTTCATCCGGCTCAATCTTGATGACCAAAACATTCGATTCGATGCGATCGGTCGATTCGCCGTAGAAGCGGTGCGGAATCGGTTTGAACGTCACCGCAATCTCAGAGAGTTTGCGCGGCAGCCGCTTGCCGGAGCGCAAATAGAACGGAACGCCCGCCCAACGCCAGTTTTCGATGTACAGTTTGACTGCCGCGAATGTCTCGGTGTTCGACTCGGGTGCGACATCCTGCTCTTGCCGGTAGCCCTTGACGGCGCTGCCGTCGATCGTGCCGGGGCCGTACTGCCCTCGAGCACTTACGGACCATACATCGTTGTGCGCCGGCGGCTCGATCGCCGAGAGAACCTTATATTTTTCGCTACGTATGTCATCGGCATCCGAGCTGATCGGCGCTTCCATGGCGACGAGCGCGAGCAAGTTGATGACGTGGTTTTGAATCATGTCGCGCAGAGCGCCCGCATGATCGTAGTAGCCGCCGCGCTCTTCGACGCCGAGCGACTCTGCCGACGTGATCTGCACGTTTGAAATGTAGTTGCGGTTCCAAATCGGCTCGAAGATCGTGTTCGCGAAGCGCAGCGCGATGATGTCTTGGACGGGTTCTTTACCGAGGTAGTGATCGATCCGATAGATCTCGTTTTCGGGGAAGACCGCTTCGATTGCCGCTTGTAACGTGCGTGCCGAGGCAAGGTCGGTACCGAACGGTTTTTCAACGACGATCCGCGTCCAACCGCCGTTTTGGCTCTTGTCGAGACCGGCCTTCTTGAGCTGCGTGATGATTTCGGGGAAGACCGGCGGCGGTGTCGAGAGGTAGAAGAGATGATTTCCTGCCGTTCCGAAGTCGCGGTCGTTCTGCGCCAGGCGATCCTTTAAGGCCGCGAAGTGGCTCGTATCATTGAAATCCGCGGTGACGTAGCTCGTGCGTCGCGCGAAATCTTCCCACAGCGTCCCTTGCGGCTTGGCGCCGGAGGGCATGAAAAGCTCGAGCTGTTGGCGGCAGTATTCGCGAAAGCCGTCGTCATCAAAAGCCGTTCGCGAGAAACCGACGAGCGCAAAATCGGTCGGCAGGGTACCGCGCAGACGCATCCGGTACAAAGCCGGCAGCAGCATTCGTTTGAAAAGATCGCCGCTGGCGCCAAAAAAAACTGCGCTGCATGGATTCGTAATTCGGTCTTCGGAAAGGCCCTCTCGCAATGGATTCGCCGCCGCGCCGTCGCCGGTCGTCGCCGCCCTCGCGGCGACTGTTTCGTCAGGCATGCGTCTCGCTCTTGACGGCGTGACCTCCGAACTGATTGCGCAACGCCGCGACGACCTTCGCGCTGAATGACTCGTCTTGTCGCGACGCCATTCGCGCCAGCAGGGAAAGCGTGATCACCGGCGCCGGGACGTTCTCGTCGATCGCCGCCTCGACCGTCCAGCGACCTTCACCGGTGTCGTCGACGTAACCGCGGATCGCCTTTAGACCGGGATCCGCGCGAAACGCGAGCACGAGCAGGTCGAGCAGCCACGAGCGAACGACGGAGGCGTGTGTCCAAAGCTCGGCGAGTTGCCCAAGGTCGTAATCGTACTGCGAGCGCTCGAGAATCTCGAAACCCTCGCCGTAGGCTTGCAGAAGTCCGTACTCGATGCCGTTGTGCACCATCTTGGAGAAATGGCCGGCACCGGCCGGACCGACGTGAGCGTAGCCATTTGGTGGCGCAAGCGTCACGAAAATCGGTTCGCAATGTCGAACCTGCTCGTCGTCGCCGCCGACCATCAGACAGTATCCCTCTTTCAACCCCCAAACACCGCCGCTCGTTCCGGCGTCGATCAACGAGACGCCCTTCGCTTTGCAATCGGCGTAGAGTCGCAGACCGTCTTTGTAGTTGGTATTGCCGCCGTCAATGATGATGCCGCCCTTGCCTAAGAGGTCGGCGAGCTGATGGATCGTGTCATCGGTCGGCGCGCCCGGGGGGACCATTACCCACGCCACTTTCGGGGAGGCAGTAAGTTTCGCCACCATGTCTTGGAGAGTCGACGCACCGTCTGCGCCCATCGCGGCAACGTCGTGCACGGCTTTTGGATCGCGATCGTAGGCGACGACTTGATGGCCGCCGCCGATCAAGCGTTGCGTCATGTAGTTGCCCATTTTGCCAAGTCCGACCATTCCGAGTTGCATCGCTTACACCACTCCGTTCAAATAGCGTTTTAAGTCTAGGCTCGCACCGCGAGCGCTTCGTCGACCGCTGCGAGCAATGCGTGTAGCGCCGGTTCGACCGCGCCTTTGAGATGCACTCGCACCCCGCGCCGATGGCGTTTGTCGAGCGACATCCAATCGCCCAGCGCTTGGGCTGCCAGCAAGGTGCGAAAGCCGACGTTCATTCCAGGAATCATCGGGTCGTCGGGATCGTCGGCCGTGATCTGCAGAACCACACACGTGTCCGGGCCGCCCTTGTGAAGCTGCCCCGTGGAGTGAAGGAATCTCGGGCCAAAACCGACGGTCGTCGCTACCCGGTGCGCGTTGCGTATCTTGAGCCGAATCTCATCCAATAGATCCGCGTGTGCCGGATTGCGTGCGATGTACGCGGTAATCGCATTGTAATCGTGCGGCCGCAACTGGGCGAAGAGTCCGGCGAGAGCTTGTGCCGGATTCTGCGCCGCGATGTCGCTACTGCCGGAAAGATACGTAACGTTGAATGACGGCCCGTCGACGTTCGCCGTTGGTTCGTCAAAGGCGCCGTTTCGCGCGTACTGCGCGAGTAAGGCGACGGTGTTGTCTTTCGATTCCTGAACGTTCGGTTGATCGAACGCGTTGATGCCGAGAATCACTCCCGCCGCCGCGACTGCAATCTCCCAAAGATAGAACTGTTCGCCCAGATCGTACCGATCGTTCATGTCGAGCCGAATCACGGGATGTCCGGCTGCCTCGAGTGCGGTGAGTTTCTGTTCCACGTCGCCGTCGGCATCTGGAAGATTTGCACCGACGTAGACGAACGTCCGGTCGTCCGAATAATCCTCGGGTGCACCGAGCCTCTCGCCTTCGATCGGAACGATGCCTTTCCCGAGTTTCCCGGTCGATTCGGCGATGAGCTGCTCCGCCCACGCTCCGAAGGCTTTGACGGCGCTGTGGGTGATGATCGTCAGTTTGTCGCGCCCGTTGACGGCGAGGCCGCCGATCGCGGCGCCAAAGCATACGCCCGGAGCGGTCCGCGGATCTACGGTGCGATCGTTGGCGTGCATCGCGCCGAGCGCTCGATCCAGCATGAGGTTGACATCGTAGCCGGCGATGGCCGACGGTGCGATTCCAACAAATGAAAGCGCTGAGTAGCGTCCACCGATGTTCGGATCGTTCTGGAAGTCTGCGCGGAAGGCTTCCTCCTGGGCTTCTTTATCGAGCTTCGTTCCAGGATCGGTGATCGCGACGAAGTTCCGGCCCGCAACCGCAGCGCCGAGTGCTTTGGAAACTTTCTCGTGGAAGTACGCATAGAACGCGTTGGGTTCGGTCGTCGTTCCACTCTTGCTCGAGATGATGAAGAGCGTTGTCGCAATGTCGATGCGTGCTTCGAGCTCCTTGATTTGTTGGGGTGACGTCGAATCGAGCACGTAGAGTCGTGGGAATCCGCCCTCGGGTCCGAACGTGTCGGCGATGATATCGGGCGCCAGCGAGCTTCCACCCATTCCGCAAACGACGGCGGCTTCGAAGTTATCTTTAGCCTCGCGCGCGAACGAGCGAAGAGCGGCGACCTCCTCGAGCATATGTTGTTGAATATCGAGCCATCCTAGGGCTGTCTTGATGATCGCAGCCGCGTCAGGCTCGTTCGACCAGAGGGTAGGATCGTGGGTCCACAGCCGTTTGAGGAAATCTGCGCCGGCGAGGCGATTCAAGGCCTCCTCGTAGTGGGGGCCAGAAGCCCCGAGCGCAAGATGCACGCGTTCCGCGCCGCCCGATGCCAGCAGCTTTTGCTTGTAAACAATTGCTCCCAGCAGGGCTGCAAATGAGTCGGAGAAGAGCTGGACGGCCTCCACCTGAAGTTGGGCCGTGACGTCGAAAAGCGAAATCTTGGCCTCTTGCAGACCGCGCATGATGTCGCCAACGCCGCGCAGATCGTCCTCAACGGTGTCTGGAACGATCTTCCCGTGATCGAGTAATGCGTCGAGCGTCGCGGGCGGCATCGTGTTGACCGTGTCGGGGCCGACGACGGTTTCGACGTACATCAAATCGGGATAATGCGGATTCTTGGTCGAAGTCGAAGCCCAGAGCGGACGCTGGACGGCGCCCCCCTTCGCTTTAATCGGCGCAAACTCGTCGCCGCAAAAGATCTCCTTGAATTTTTGATAGGTGAGCTTTAATCCGGCAACGCCGGCTTTACCAAGAAGATGTTCGAGTTTCTCGCCTTTGGCGATGCGCTCTTGCAGAAGCTTGTCGATCGCCGTATCGATGCGGCTGACGAAGACGGAGTTCACCGAACGGATCTTGTCGATTGGCTTGCCCTCGTCGAGCCGGCGCTGCAAGCCCTTGACGTAGGCAAGCGCAGCTTTCTCGTACATCTCGGTCGAGAATATGAGCGTGACGTTGACGTTATAACCGCGATAGATCGATTCTTCGATCGCCGGCAGGCCCTCTTTCGTGCCGGGAATCTTGATCATCACGTTGGGACGGTCGACCCGCGACCACAATTCCTTCACCATCGCAATCGTGCCGGCCGTATCCTGAGCGAGCAGCGGCGAGACCTCGAGACTGACGAAGCCATCGTTTCCGCCCGACGAGGCGTACAGCGCTGCGAACGCGTCGCAGGCGCTTTGAATGTCGACTATCGCGAGGTCCCAAAAAAGCGCATCGGCGCTCTTTTCCGAGCGGATGAGGGTTGCGAGCTGTTCGTCGTAGTCGTTTCCAGCTCCGATGGCCTTTTCGAAGATCGTCGGGTTGCTCGTCATGCCGCGCAAACCGCTGTCGATCAAGCGCGTAAGCTCGCCGGATGCGAACATGCTGCGGCGAACGTTATCGAGCCACACGCTCTGCCCGGCATCGAGCAGTTGCTGGACGGGATTTCTCATGGTGCTCTCCTAACGGGTGGCGAAGGCGAACTTCTGCATGGCGACGTCGGCAATGTTTTCGGGCGTGAAGCCGTACGCTTCGGCGACGGCGGCGAGAGGCGCGGACGTGCCGAACTTGTCGACTCCGAACGCAAAGCCGCGATCGCCAACGTACTTGGACCAACCGAGCGTAGCCGCGGCTTCGATCGACATACGGGCGCTCACCGACGGCGGTAAAATCTCGTCGCGGTAGGCCTGCGGCTGCGCGTCGAAGAGTTCCCAACAGGGCATTGAGACGACGCGCGTGCGTAAACTCTTCGCGTCGAGGATCTTCTTCGCATCCACTGCCAGCGAGACTTCCGAGCCGGTGGCGATGAGGATGAGATCGGGCGTACCGCCGTCGGCGTCAGATAGCACATAGGCGCCTTTTGCAACCGCGGCGTCGCGCGCGCCGAGGAATGGCACCTTCTGCCTGGTCAGCACGAGAACGTACGGTGCATCCTTCGCGGCGACGGCGATCTTCCACGCTTCGAGGGTTTCGAGCGAATCGGCCGGGCGGATGACGTAGCAGTTCGGCGTCGCGCGCAAGGTCGCGAGTTGCTCCACCGGCTCGTGCGTCGGCCCATCCTCTCCCAGAAAGATCGAGTCGTGAGTGAAGACGTAGATCGAATGAATGCCGCTCAAGCAGCCAAGGCGTAACGACGGCTTGCAGTAGTCGAGAAAGTTAAAGAACGTTGCGGCAAACGGCAGCAGGCCGCCGTGCAGTGCGATTCCGTTGGTGCACGCGGCCATGCCGTGTTCGCGTACGCCATAGTGAATATTCCGGCCGCCGTAGCTGTTGGGCTCGAAGTCTCCGCAATTCTTGAGGTAGGTCTTCGTCGAGGGATCCAAATCGGCCGATCCGCCGACGAGCTCGGGCAGTGCGATCGCGATGGCGTTCATGACCGTTCCACCGGCATCGCGCGTTGCGACGCTGCCATTCTCTTGGGTGAAGGACGGCCACGGAAGAGTCGCCGGAACCTCGCGGCGCAACGCGCGTTCGAGTTGGGCGCCGAGTTCCGTGTTCCCGCGCTTCCACGCGTCGTAGATTTGTAACCAACGATCCTCGAGTTCGGCGCCCTTGTCGCCGACCTCGCGATAGAACGCAAGCACGTCGTCGGGAACGTAAAAATCTGGCTCGAGCGGCCAGCCGAGTTCTTCTTTCGCTTTCTTTACGTTATCCGGGCCTAACGCTTCGCCATGCGCCAAAAAGTTGTCTTGGCGCGGCGACCCGTAGCCGATGTGCGTGCGCACCGCGATGAACGAGGGTCGATCGGTGACATTTTTCGCGACTTGAATTGCTTGGTCGATCGTGGCGACGTCGTTGCCGCGATCGACGTTGACGGTCTGCGTATGCCATCCGCTGGCATCAAAGCGCGCCACGGCGTCGTCGGATAGGGCCACGTCGGCCGGTCCCGCGAGCGTAACGCGATTGTCGTCGTAAAAAACGATGAGCTTTCCCAGCTTGAGGTGCCCCGCAAGCGAGATAGCTTCCTGACTAATGCCTTCCATGAGGTCGCCGTCGCCGCAGATACAATAGGTGAAGTGGTCGACGATGGGCTGGTCGTCGCGATTATATACCGCACCCAAGTGCGCCTCGGCGATCGCCATGCCGACGGAGTTGCCGATTCCCTGCCCCAGCGGCCCGGTCGTTGCCTCGACTCCCGGCGTTCGTTCGGCCTCGGGATGCCCGGGCGTCTTACTTCCGAGCTGCCGGAAGTGCTTGAGGTCGTCGAGCGTTAGGTCGTAGCCCGTCAGATAGAGCAGCGCGTACAGAAGCATCGAGCCGTGACCGGCCGACAGTACAAATCGGTCGCGATTGAGCCAATGCGGATCCTTAGGATTGAAGCGCAAATGGCGGGTCCATAGCGTGTAGGCCATCGCCGCAGCTCCCATCGGCATCCCCGGATGGCCGGAGTTGGCCTTTTGAACCGCGTCCACTGCTAGAAAACGGATCGCGTTGATTCGTTGCTCGTCGGCGGGAGAGTTGGACACGAAGCCTCCTTTCATACGCGGGGGCGGGCTCACCTGGCGGAGTAGCTTCCGCATGTGACGGTGGAGGAACTGCAACCGCGGATCGCCGCGCTCATGCGAGGAGAAGGCGACGTGCGCGGACGCGCGGGTCGGGCGATCGACCGGGTACTAGCGATGCTCGATGCGGGCGAGCTCCGCGTTGCCGAGCAGCGCGACGGAGAATGGGTAACCAACGCGTGGGTGAAGGAGGCGATTCTGCTTTACTTCGCTCGCCACGACCGGAAGATTCCGATGAAGAAAGCGTATCGCGAGCTTGGCGTTCGTTGCGTCAAACCCGGCGTTGCGCGCTACGGTAGTTTCTTGGCGCGTGGTGTCGTGCTGATGCCCGGATTCGTCAACATCGGCGCCTACGTTGGTGAAGGTACGATGATCGACACGTGGGCGACCGTGGGTTCGTGCGCGCAGATCGGAAAGGCCGTTCATCTTTCGGGAGGAGTCGGCATCGGCGGCGTGCTCGAGCCGCCGCAAGCTTCCCCGGTTATCGTCGAGGACGGAGCCTTTATCGGTTCGCGCTGCATCGTGGTCGAAGGAGTCCGCGTGGAGCGTGAAGCCGTCCTCGGCGCGGGTGTCGTGGTAACGGCGAGCACGCCGATTCTCGACGTGCGCGGTCCGCAGGCCGTGACGATCAAGGGCGTCGTTCCCGCCCGCTCGGTCGTGATACCGGGCACGCAAAACAAACGTTTTCCGGCCGGTGAGTTTGCGACGCCGTGCGCGCTCATCGTCGGAACGCGCACGGAGTCGACCGACTTGAAAACTTCGCTGAACGCGGCGTTGCGGGAGCACGACGTGGCAATATGAATCCGCGCGTTCGGTCGATCGCGCCGTCGATGATTCGCGAAATCTCGAGCAGGAAGAAGCCTACTTCCATCGATCTCGGGCTGGGCGAACCCTCGCTCTTACCGAACCTCGAACACTTCCACGCGGCGATGCAGTACGTCGCGCAGCGCGGCGTTCGGTACACACCGAATGCCGGCGACCTCGCGTTGCGCGAAGCGATCGCGCGCCATTATGACTATCCCGGAATGGCGCGTCCGGAGAACGTCTGTGTCACCGTCGGCTCGCAAGAGGCAATGTACGTCGCCCTGAAGACGCTGCTGGATCCGGCTCGCGACGAGCTCTTGATCGTCGAACCCTGTTTTCCGTCCTACGAAAAAATGGCGATGCTCGAAGGCATTGCGGTCCGCAAGGTTGCGATGCGCGAGGAGGACGATTTTGCCATCGACGGCGAGCGGATCGTTCATGCGATCGAGGAACGAACGCGCGCGATCGTGATTTGCTCGCCGTGCAACCCTACTGCACGCGTAATTTCACGAGCCGACGCTGAATCGCTCGTCGGGCCGCTTCTCGAGCGTCGCGGCACGCCGCTCTGGCTGCTCCACGACGAGATCTATCGAGAACAGGTTTTTGTCGACGATGCCGCCGAGCTTGCACGCATCTATCCGCACACGATCGTGACCAACTCGCTGAGCAAGAGCAACGCGCTGACCGGGCTGCGTTTGGGCTGGATTCTGGGGCCGAGCGACGTCGTTAGCGCCGCGATCAAAGTTCACGCCTGGGCGACCTCCTGCGCCGATACGTTCGCTCAGCGTATTGCTCTGCATATTTTCGAATGCGACGCGCTGCGCGAGCACGCTGCCTGGTACCGGGAGCAGCGCGGCGGCGTACTTGCGGCGTTACGCGCGAGCGGGCTGCGCTTCATCGCGCCCGAAGGTACGTTCTACGTTTGCGTGCGCCTGCCGCACGGGGTTTCGTCGCTCGAGGCCGCCAATGCGCTTTTGGAGCGCTACGACGTCGTTGCAATACCGGGGATTGCTTTCGGAGATTCGATGGAAGGCTGGCTACGCTTGAGTTGGGTCTCCCCGCCGAACAACATTGCGGCGGGTCTCGAACGAATCGCCGAATACTGCTCCACCGTGACCTCGGCAGTGTCACCCTGAGCTTGTCGAAGCATGAGCCTGTCGAAGGGCGCTTGTCTTTGTCACCCTGAGCCTGTCGAAGGGTGCTTGTCTTTGTCACCCTGAGCCTGTCGAAGGGTGCGCCTATTGAGGGCGCGTCAATGCTTCGACAAGCTCAGCATGACAATGGTCACGACGATTGGGGTGGACCAATCCAGACGGTTTGGATGTTGACGAACTCGTGGATTCCGAAAGTCGAGAGCTCGCGGCCGTACCCGCTCTTTTTTATGCCGCCGAATGGTAGACGCGGATCGCTTGCGACCATGCCGTTGATGAAGACGCTCCCGGCCTCAACCCGCCCGGCAAATCGTTCGGCTGCGGAAACGTCGCGCGTCCACAGACTCGATCCCAAACCGAACGAGGACGCATTGCCGAGTGCGACCGCATGTTCGCGATCGTTTGCTCGCACGACCGCCGCGGCGGGTCCGAAGACTTCCTCTTCGAACATGCGCATGCCGGGCATCACGTCCGCAACGATCGTCGGCGCGTAAAAGAACCCGGGCCGTTCGAGAGAACGGCCACCCAGCACGAGCCGTGCGCCGTTACCGACGGTTTCGCTGACCTGCTCGTGAACGGTCGCACGCAAATCCTCGCGCGCGCATGGCCCGATCTGAGTTCCTTCCTCCATGGGATCGCCGATCGTCTGAGCATTGGCCGCTGCGACAAAGCGATCGAGGAATTCGTCGTAAGCGCCGGACTCGACGATGAAGCGCTTGGCGGCGATGCAGCTTTCGCCGTTGTTTTGAAAGCGCGCCGTTACTGCTGTCTTCGCCGCCGCTTCAATGTCGGCGTCGGCGAAAACAAGAAACGGATCCGATCCTCCTAGCTCGAGAACGCATTTCTTCAATGCGGCGCCGGCGGCGCGCGCGACGGCCACGCCCGCGCGTTCGCTGCCGGTGAGCGTCACCGCGGCGATGCGCGGGTCGCCGACGAGCTTGTCGATCCCTTCACCGCGAGCGATCAGCGCGCCGAAAATGCCCTCTGCCGCGCCGGCCTCTCCGAAGATGCGTTCGAGTTCCAGCGCGCATCGAGTCGTATTGGCCGCGTGTTTGAGAAGTATCGCGTTGCCGGCCATGAGTGCCGGGGCGGCCGCACGGACGACTTGCCAATAGGGAAAGTTCCACGGCATGATTGCGAGGAGCACGCCGAGCGGCCGAAAGGCCACGTAACTGCGCGATGCCGAGGAATCCGTCGTTTGTGGCGCCAGCATCGCGGCGCCATGCTCGGCAAAGTACTCAAATGCCCACGCGCATTTCTCGACTTCGGAACGCGCCTGGGCGATTGGCTTGCCCATCTCGCGTACGGCCGTCGCCGCCAGGTCGTCGCGTTCGGCGCGCATCCGTGCGGCGGTGCGTCGCAAGAGGTTGGCGCGCTCTTCGAACGGCTCCGATGCCAATGCCTTCGCGCCGCGCACTGCGGCTTCGAGCTTAGCATCGATCGCCGACGCATCCATCAGCGGAAAACGCTCGAGAACCTTAGCCGTGGCCGGATCGATCGTTTCGATCATATCGACGCTTGCGACCACGGCCCCGACGGCCCGGCATAGACTTGAACCAGACGATTCGGATGCAAATACTGGCGTGCAACGCGCTGCACGTCGGCGGCCGTAATTCGTGCAAAACGCTCGTTGAGCGTACCGTAATAGTCGAGAGGTAGCTCGTTGCTCGCAATGTCCATCAGCTGTTTGACTTGTCCACCCGACGAAGCTTCGTCGAGCAAGGCGTTGCTGACCAGTCGCACTTTCGCCTCTTGCAACTCCGTCGCCGAAACCGGCTGATCGCGAAGACGCTCCAGTTCGCTCCGCACCAAGTCGACCGCCTCGACGACGCGTTGCGGCGATGCGTTGAGCTCAACCCGAAAATCACCGCGATCGGCGTCGGCATCGAGCGAGCTGCTCACGTTGTAAACCAGGCCTCGCTTTTGGCGAAGCTCCTGCCACAACCGCGACTCAAATGCGCCGGCGCCCCCGAGAATTTGGTTGAGCACGAGGAACGTATTGTAATCCGGATTTGACCGCGACAGCGCAGGCTGGCCGAGGCGAATATAGACTTGATTTGCTGCGGTTCCAATGTAGTCGTGGCCACTGGCCGCAGGCGGCATAGGCATGAGACGGGGATCCGGCTTCGGACCGTCGGTCCGCCACGTGCCAAATGCCGATTCAAGTGCGGTGCGAACGCGCTGCGGCGAAAGGTCGCCGACGACCGCGATCGTCGTGAGATCGGGCCGCCAATAGCGTTGCGCGTAGGCAAGCAGGTCGGCTTGCGTCACCGCGGCGATCTCTTGAGGCGACGGCTGGCGTAACGTCGGATCGTCGGTCGAAAGCAGAAGCCGATCGTACGCGCGATCGATCATCACACCCGAGATGTGCGATTCGGATTGTAAGCTGTTGGCCAGCTGCGAACGCTCGAGCTCGAGCCAGGGGTCGGCGAAGGTCGGATGCGCTTCGCCATCGGCCACGATGTGAACGATCCGCTCAAAGTCTCCGGCAAGGCCTTGCGCCATAAATTGCCCGCCAGTGCTGACGAACGCACCCATTTCGTCAGTCTGTTTGCGGCGCTGGGCGAAGGGATATGACGCGCTTCCATAGTCGGCTACCGAGGATGCAAGGCGAGCGATGCCCTCTTGTCCCGCGGGCTCGAATGCCGGAGACGACGCAATCCTTCCGCGCAGGACGAACGTCGGACGATCGCTTTTCGTTTGAACGATTACCCGCAGACCGTTCGCGAGTCTGAACTCCACCGGGGCGAGTGGGCTGCGCGCGGTCGTGGGAGTTCGCACGGCCTTCGCTATCCAGGTCGGTTCGATAATCGGTCCGTTTGGCACGCGGCGCGAAAAGTCGTCGGTTGCGTCGGCGCTCGTCTTTTGCGAGTTTCCGCGCGGCGGGCTTTCGTTGGGCGTCAAATGCCCCACCACGGTCGGCCGGTTGAGATATTTGCGCGCCGCGGCGAGCACGTCGCTGTCGCGCAGCGAAGCAAGCCGCGAGTCCTCGTCGGAGAGGCGCTCGCCGACGATGCCGTAGGTATAGCCCGCGAGGCTACCGATCCCGTCAATCGAGTCCGCGGAGTAGATCCGATCGGCGATCGTCAAACGTTTCGCCGCGAGGACCAGATCTGGATCGAAACCGTTCTGAAGCGCCGTAGCGAGAGTCGACTGAAAAACGGATTGTGCCTCACTCGCGCTCCGACCTGGATTGAGAATGATGAAGACGTGCAGAAGGCCGCCGCGCAGTTGCGTGTCGGCGTTCGCCTCGATGCCCAGGGCAATGTTGCTTTCAACGAGCGCCCGGTAAAATGGCGAACGCTGATTCTCGAGCAGGGTCGCTAAGGTGCTGATGGCCGGCTCACCGCGTTGCGTATCGCCTGGAATGGAGTAGGCTAAGTCCAGGATTTCAAAGGGGAAGGGAAACTGCGCTTCCACCGTCTGTCCGGTTGCGGCGACCGGCGCCGCGTCAGATTTGTGCGGCAGCGTTTTCGCGGGGATTGAGCCGAAATAGCGAGCCGCCTTAGCAAAGACGGTTGCGTGGTTCACATCCCCCGACACGACGAGCGTTGCGTTGTTTGGCGCGTACCATTCGCGGTAGTAGCGTGCGATGTCGGCGACGGTCGCGCGGGCTACGTCCTCGCGACTACCCAGCGGCGTCCTGCCGGCGGGTTGACTGGGGAAAGCCGCCGCGCGAACCCGCGCGAGAAGATTGAAGAAGGGCGAGCTCTCATCGCCTTCGATTTCGTTGAGTACCGCGTTTCGCTCGATTGCCCAGTCGGCTGCCCGCAGCGCGGCGTGCTGCATGCGGTCGGCATCGGCGAAGAGCGCCACGTCGAGTTTGTCGGCCGGCATTTCAAAATAGAACTGCGTGTAGTCGTAACTCGTTTCGCCGTTCATCTGCGCGCCTAGACGCGCGGTCATATCGTCGAGACCGCCGGACGAGATCTCGGGCGTTCCGCGGAACATCATGTGCTCGAGGGCGTGCGCAAGACCCGTCTTACCGGAAGTTTCTTGGAGCGAGCCAAACCCGTACCAAACCGAGGTTTGCACGACCGGGGCGGCGCGGTCCTCGACGACGACGACGCGCAGCCCGTTGCGCAACGTCGTGGTGAAGATACCGGCGTCACCAGGTCCGCCTTCCGCCACCGCCACCAGCGGTGCGCAAAGAAGCCAGAGCAACGCTACCAGGGTCGAAGTGCTGAGCGCGGCACGAAGTGCCGCCGTCGAAGGGCTCACAGTGTGGTAACTCCTAAGTAATATGCGGCCGCCGATTCGACCGCCGCGAAGGGAACGCAGCCGACGAGCTCGCAGCCGGAGATTTCGATGCCGCGTTCCGCCGCAAGCCGTTTGATCAGCTCGACGACGCGATAGAGTGGCGTTGCAACATAGTCCGTCACGTTGAGCGAAACCTGCACGCGACCGTCTCCGCGCGGCAGTGCAAGCGCGCGAAGCGAGCGCAAGCCGCCGTCGCGTTCGCGAATCGCGCGCGCGATGGCACGCGCGGCGGCGACGTCGCCGCTCGCGAGTTCGACGTTGAACGCAATCAAGACCCCGCGAGCACCGATCGCGATTGCGCCCGCGCTCAAGTGGCGCCGCACATCTCCTTCGTCGGGCAGCCAATCGGCATTTCGCCGCAGCTCGGGGAGGAGCAGCCGCTCCGGCTGACGAGCAGCCGCGCCATAATAATAGGAAGGAACACGATAGCGCTGCCAGATCTCGCTGCCGGCGCGATGCGCCAGAGCGGCAGCTTCCTCGAGTGTCGCATCGGCGAGCGGAACGAATGGCAGCACGTCGAGCGCGCCGATCCGAGGATGGACACCGCGATGGCCGCGAAGGTCGATGTGTTCCAGCGCGACGCCGGCAAGGCGTATGGCTGCCTCGAGCACCTGCGCCTCATCGCCGACGACCGTCAAGACGCTGCGGTGATGAACGTGGTCGCTGCTCCAGTCGATCAACCGTGCGCCGGTGCCCTCGACGGCCGCGCACGCGGCCTCAATCGTCGCGGCCTTACGCCCCTCCGAAAGATTCGGCACGATTTCAAACAGCTTCTTCATTCAAGATTTCGTTTCGAAAATTACCCGAGCACGTCTCGTATTGCGTCGGAAATATCCCGCGCACTGGCCGGCGAAGCGAGGTGCGTGTATCCGAGCTTGCGAGCTTCAGCCTCGCGCCGGTCCGCGGCGCTGACCGTGCGGACTTCGCCGGAGAGCCCGAGCTCACCAAAGACGGCGACCGATGACGCGATCGGTACGTTGCGAAACGACGATGCAATCGCCAGCGCGATTCCCAAATCGGCGGCCGGTTCGATGATTCGCAGGCCGCCGGCTACGGAAGCATAAACATCGTGCGCGCCGAGTGAAAAGCCGGCGCGCCGCTCCAGCACGGCAATGATCATCGCGAGCCGTTGTTGATCGAGATTGTTGGCCAGGCGGCGCGGCGTTCCGAACGCAGCCTCACCGACCAACGCCTGAACCTCCACCAAGACGGGCCGTGAGCCGACGATGGACGCCACGACGCACGAACCGCTGGGCCGTTGCGTACGTGCGCCGATGAAGAGTTGGGAAGGGTTAGGGACCTCGCGCAGTCCCTCGTCTCCCATCGTAAAGACGCAAATCTCGTCGATGGATCCGTAGCGATTCTTATACGCGCGAAGAATTCGGTATTCGCTGCTTTCGCCTTCAAAGTAGAGTACCGTGTCGACGAGATGCTCGAGGAGGCGCGGGCCGGCGATCGAGCCGTCTTTCGTGACGTGCCCGACGATGAAGCACGCGCAGCCGGTTCGCTTCGCGTACTCGACGAGTGCCTGCGTGCAGTCTCGAACTTGGGAAACGCTGCCGGCAAACGCCTCCGATTCCGGGAGCCAAATCGTTTGAATGGAGTCCACGACCACGGCGAGCGGTGCGTGCCGTTCGAGCGTATCGAGCGCGGCACGCAGATTCGTCTCCGGATACACGGTCATCCTGAACTCGTCCTGTGCTTCTCGAAGAAACGGCCGGCTGCCAAACACACGCTCCGCGCGTAACTTGACTTGCGCTGCCGACTCCTCGCCACAAATATACATAACCTCGCCTTGCGTCGCCAAACGCGCGGCAATCTGCAGCAGCAAGGTTGATTTTCCGGCCCCCGGAGGACCGCCGACGAGCGTGAGGCTTCCCGGAACGACGCCGCCGCCGAGAACTCCGTCGAACTCGGGCATGCCGACTCGGATGCGATGCATAGCGTCCGAACCGACTTCGTGCAGTCCAACCGGCGTAACGGTTTGCGATGCGGAAGGTCGCGTAGTTCGCATTGGCTTCGCGGCCACATTGAATGGGCGCTCGTCGAACGAGTTCCAAGCTTCACATTGCGGACAACGCCCGAGCCACCGCGGTGATTCGAAACCGCAGGCTGAGCAAAAGAAGATCGCGCGCGTTTTAGCCACCAGCTAGCATAACCCGGTGGGGGCCCAAAGTTCTGCGGGGCCGCTGCTTCGCCTGGGCGAAAGTGGGCGCGCGTGAGCGTATCCGCGCATTTGCAAATTGCGATCGACGGACCGGCGGCCGCGGGAAAGACCACCGTTGCCCGAGCGACGGCAAAGCGCTTGAACGTTCTCTACCTCGACACCGGCGCAATGTATCGCGCGTTAGCGTCGCTCGCGCTTCGCACGGGCACCGAAGTGGACAATGGTGCGGCTTTGGCACGACTAATGCTCATCTCGCCGATCGAAATTCAGCTCGACGAGTCGGCCGCCCTGGGCTTTCAAATCAGTGCGGGGGGGCGCGAATTCAACGAAGCCGAGCTGCTCGGCACCGACGTGACGGCGATCGTTTCGGTGGTTGCCGCGCAATCCGAAGTCCGTGCGGAAATGGTTCGCGCGCAGCGCCGCATTGCCCAGAGCGGTTCGGTTGTAATGGCCGGTCGCGATATTGGAACGGTGGTGCTGCCCCAGGCGCCGGTGAAGATTTATCTAACCGCGTCGGTGGCGGCGCGAATCGAGCGCCGGCGAATTCAGCTCGAAAGGGCAGGTGTCGACGTCGATGTCCACCGGTTATCCGAGGAGATCGAAGAGCGCGACCGCCTCGACCAAACGCGCGCGATCTCGCCGCTCGCACCGGCTCCCGACGCGCACATTATCGATTCGAGCGAGATCGATGCGCAGCGAGTCGTCGATCAGATTTGTGCCATCGTTGCGCGCAGCTTCCCGAGCGAAGCCGAAGGATGATCCCTTGGTTTTACGATTTTTCAAAGGTCGCCGTGCGCACGATGGCGCGTGTGATGTGGCGCGCCCGCGTCTACGGGTCGCAGAACGTCCCCGCCTCGGGTGCGCTGATCATTGCCTGCAATCACGCTTCGTATTTGGACCCGCCGGTGCTGGGCTGCCTCTGCCCGCGTCGCGTCAGTTACATGGCAAAGAAAGAACTCTTCGCGATACCGCTGCTTGGACCGGTCATTCGCGGCCTCGGCGCATATGCAGTCGACCGCCAGGGTAGCGCCGCGGGCGCGATTAAGCGGTCGCTTCAGGTTTTGAAGGCGGGTGGCGCCGTCGGGATCTTTCCCCAAGGGCGGCGTAGCCGGAAAGGACCGTCGACGCCGCAGACGGGAGTTGCCTTATTGGCAACGTTGGCGCACGCCCCCGTCGTGCCAGCCTGCATTACCGGCACCGAGCGGGCGCTTCGACTGGGCCAGATCGTCGTGGCATTCGGCGAGCCAATCGCGCCGCCGGTGGGTAGGAAAGCAACGCGCGATGACTTGGCGAACTTGACTGCGGAGATCATGAAATCGATCGAAATGCTGGCTGGGAGTAGCGGTGGAAATACGTAAGGCGTCCGTCCAGGGCTTCTGCTTTGGGGTAGCGATCACCGTGAAGAAGGCCGAAGAGGCCATCGCTTCGCGAGGCGACGTTACCACGCTCGGCCACGTGGTCCACAATCCGCAGATGGTCGAATCGCTGGCGGCGCGCGGCCTGAAGAACGCCCAGAGCGTGGACGAGGTGGATGCCGGTGCGCTCTTCGTCCGAGCTCACGGCTTACCGATCGAGGTTTTCGAAAAGGCCAAAGACAGGCATCTCGAAATCATCGACGCCACCTGTCCAATGGTCACGAAGATCCACGTTCAGGCCGAGAAGCTCAAGGCCGACGGTTACAAAATTATCGTGATCGGCGATCCCAATCACCCCGAAGTGAAGGGCACGCTTAGCCACGTTCCTGGCGCGTGGTGTATCCAGACGCCCGAGGACGTCGAGCGCCTTCCGCGCTCGAGTCGCGTCGGCGTCGTCGTTCAATCGACCTGGTCGGGCGAAGGTTTTACCGAAATCGTGCGCGCGCTCTCGGCGAAGTATTACGAAGTGCGCGCGGTCAATACGATTTGCACCGATACGCACAACCGCCAAAACGAGGCATTGCGGCTCGCCAAAGACGTCGACGTGATGGTCGTCGTTGGCGGCAAGACGTCGGCAAACACCAAGCATCTCGCCGATCTCTCCGAATCGCACGGTGCCCGCGCGTATCACATCGAGGGTCCCGAGGAGCTTCAGCCGCAATGGTTCAAAGGCGTTGGAGTTGCCGGACTCATGTCGGGTGCGTCGACGCCGGGCTGGCTTGTCGACAAGGTTGAGTCACGGATGGAGGAGTTGGCGGCCTCTGCTTAGTGTGGCCACGCTCGCCGAGCGCTTTGAAAGCGCCCTCGAGGGACGCATTACCGGATATCGGGGATCTCAAGAGATCTCCGATAGTCTTTTGCGCCACTTTGGTTACGCGCCCTACGGGCCGGCTCGACGCGGCAAGCGGCTGCGCCCGCAGATGGTGATGCGCGTTGCGGTTAGCGAGGGCGCGCCGATCGAAAGCGCGCTCGACGCCGCCGTTGCCGTTGAAATCTTTCACAACTATTCGCTCGTACACGACGACATTGAAGACCGCGACGAGCTGCGTCACGGACGTCCGACGCTCTGGAGCGCCTATGGCGTCGCGCGAGCGATCGATGCGGGCGACGCAATGTGCGCTCTGAGCTTCTTGAGCCTCGAGCACGCCGGCGCGCATCTCGATGCCGCGCGCGTGCTACAAATGCTCGCGTTGTTGCACGAAGCGCATGCCGTAATGTGCGAAGGGCAGTCGCTCGACCTGTCCTTCGAATCGGAACCCTCAGTAGGATTGCGCGATTACTATCGAATGATTGAATGCAAGACCGCGCAGCTCTTCGACGCTTCCTGCCGGTTGGGAGCGCACGCCGCTCAATGCGATGAGGCGGCGATCGCTGCGTATGGCGCAGTCGGACGCGCGTACGGGATGGCTTTTCAAATTCGCGATGACGTCGCGGGGATCTGGTCGTCGGTCGACGAGACCGGCAAAACCGTGGCGAGCGATATCGCACGGCGCAAGTGGACGTTTCCCGTCGTCTGGGCAATCGCGCAGCAAGCTTCAGCGCCCCGCGCCGCCGTCGCGCAAGCTTATGCGCGCGGCGACGCGCTGGACACGCCGGCGGTCGAGCGAATTGTCGAAGCGCTCGACGTCCTTGGCGCCCGCGAAGCCGCCACACGAGCGGCCGCCGAACATCTAGCGGTCGTCGAGGCGCATCCGAACGCCGAACTGCGCGAGTATCTCACCACGTCGCTCGGGCTCACCCCCGCTCGCTGAAGGCAAGGAACGAAGCGTGAACGTCAACGGTACGCTCCGTGCTCCGGCACGGCAAAGCGGGCTCGTCTGGGCTCTTTGCGGACTCCTATTCCTCGGCTTCGCCGCGCGGCTGCTCGTCATCGGCAACGAGGGTTTCAAGACCGACGTTACGACCTACGTCGCCTGGGCTCTTGGACTGAGCCAGCACGGCTTCGCATCGTTCTATTCCACGATCGGTTTCGCCGATTATCCGCCGGGCTATTTCTATATTCTGGCCGTCGTCGGAGATGTTTGGCACCTCTTCTTTGCGGCGCACGATCAAAGCCAAAACATTTTGCGCGCTCTCGTGAAGCTGCCGGCCATTCTCGCCGATCTGGGCGTCGGCGTGCTGCTGTACGCAATCGTTCGCCGGTTTGCCACCACCGGCGTCGCGCTCGGTGCCGCCGCGCTCTATCTACTCAACCCCGCGACAATCTATGTGTCGGCGCTGTGGGGTCAGGTCGACTCGATTTCTGGCGGCCTCGCGTTACTCGCGCTGTTTGCCTTGCTGCGAAGCGGGGACGAAGCATCTGCAAGCAGGGCGCATACCGCCTGGATCGTCGGAGCGTGGGTGGCCTTCGCCTATTCGCTGCTGATCAAGCCGCAGGCCGCGGTCTTGCTGCCGCTGATGATGGCCTTCGCTTTCGTCGATCCGCTGCGACGTCGCGCGCGCTTGGTCGCAACCGCCATCGGCATTGCCGCGGCGATCGCCCTGGCATTGCTTCTTACGGAGCCCTTCCATCCGGGCAATCCAGTCGCTGCATTGGGCTGGCTGCTGGAACGCTATGCGTACGGCTCCAACGTCTATCCCTATAACAGCGTGAACGCGTTCAACCTGTGGGCCCTCCGGGGCGCACTATGGCTTCCCGACAATCAAAACATCTTGTTACTGCCGCAATACCTCTGGGGCGTGCTGCTCGTGCTTGCCGCGCTGGCGCTCATCGTTTGGCGCTATCTGCAAGACCGCAGTTCGCAAGCTCTGCTCGAAGGATGTGCGATCGCCTCGCTCGCTTTTTTCGTGCTCGCCACGCGCATGCACGAGCGGTATCTTTTCAACGGCCTGCTCTTCACGATCGCGTGCATACCGTTCGCGCGCCGTTATCTCTGGGGCGCGGTCGCACTCTCGGTCGTGCTCTTCGCCAATCTCGTCTATAGCCTGGACTACCTGCACGTCGTTACCAGTAACACGCCCGGCGTCAACGCCCAAAATCTGTGGGGCTGGTGGACGACGGCATTTTCGCTCTTGGCGGTCGGCACGTTCTTCGTGCTGGGATATCAGTATCTCGGAGCCTCCGAAGCCAACGCCCGAAGCTCAGCAGCTCGCGAACGCGATGAGGCCGATGCCCCCGTTTCGCACGCGGGCAGCACCCGAAATTGGTTCGATCCCGGCGAAGGCCTAGCGGCGATGCGCCGGCCGCTCGACTATGCGATTGTCGCTGCGCTCGGCATCGGCAACTTCATTCTTTCGTTCATCGGATATTGGTGGCCGAACGGTTCATCCTGTTGGGCTGAAATGGGTCTGCAGCGGTGCGGCATCTTCGACGAGACGTACTTCGCTCGTGCCGGTGAAGAGTATTTGCAGAATCTGCGGATCTACGAAAATACTCATCCTCCGCTCAGCAAGCTGTTGATCACCTTTTCGATGATGCTCTTCGGCGGCATGCCGAAGGGCCATGGCGTCGGGGGGTGGACGTTCCTCAACGGCATCATCGGTCACATGAGCAATGGCGACAATCCTTACGGTTGGCGCTTTCTTGACCTCGTCTTCGGCGCTCTCGTCGTGATGCTACTCTATTGTTTCGCAAAGCGCGTCACGGGCTCGACGTTTTTCGCGACCATCACGGCGCTGCTGTTGACCTTCGACGGCATGCACTTCGTGCAATCGCGGACCGCCACGCCAGAAGGCTTCGTTGTCTTCTTCGCGACCTTCGCAGTCTACGCGTTCTATCGCTTCTGGATAAGCTCCCAAGTCGGCGACCGAGTTAACGTGACCCTGCCGTGGCCGGGACTAGTGGCAGGCGCCGCGGCCGCATTGATTGTCGGCGCCGCGATCGGACAGTTCTGCCGCCTGCGCTTGGGTTTTGATGGCGCGGCAACGACCGTCCTGACGCTCTACATCGCGTGTTTGTGCTACCTCTTTGTCCGCTACATCGGCTTTCCGCGCTACTTCGGCGACGAACGCCGGCAGCTGACGTTCGCCGAAGGGTCGTACGCGTTGCGCAGCGGCGACGGCACCGAACTCTTCGCGGCCGACGGCGGAACCATCGACGCGCGCGGAAAGATTGCGCGCGGCGCAGTTTCGCAACCCAAGAGTGGAGCGCTCGTCTATCGGGACGAACCCTTGACGATCGAGTATCGCCGCGACGCACGCGTTACCTACGCGACGCCCGCGGGCACCGCCGTTTATGCCGGCGACGAGATCCGTACCGGAACCGCCGTCGAGCGTGGCCGTTCCTCGAAGCTCTGGCTGATTTTCTTTACCGTCGCGCTCGGATTGCTCGTCAGCACCAAATGGTACGGGGTCATGGGTTTCGGCGTGAGCTTCGTGGTGCTGGCGTGGATTTGGATGCAACGGTACTTCTTCGAATCTCGCCCGGCGCTCTGGGGCAACCCGCGCGGCTTTCGGCTCGATGCCGCGCTGGCGACGATTCTTCTGGTCAGCGCGACGGTCTATGCACTCGTTTGGGTGCCCGATCTGTTACGTCACTCACCCGATCCCGGCGAGATTCACAACGCGAACGACTTGGTCTATCGACAGTACTCGATGTTCGAGTATCACGACACCCTCAAGGCGACGCACCCGTACTCTTCAAAGTGGTGGGAGTGGCCGCTGGATTACGTGCCCGTGGCCTATTTTTATCAGGACCATCGTAAAGACCCGACCAATCCCAGCGGCTGTTGCGTCTATGAGATCACCTCGCTGCCGAATCCGGTGATCTTATGGTTCGGATTGGTGTGCGTGCCCTGGGTGGCGCTGTTGGCGTGGCGCGAGCGGAACAAGGCGTACGCCTTGATCGTGATCACCTATCTGCTGCAATGGTTGCCATGGATACGCTCTCCGCGCATCACTTTTGCGTATCACTTTTATGTCGACATTCCGCTGATCTGCCTGTGCAACGTCATCATCCTTCAGCGGCTCTGGCAATGGGCTCAGCGGCGGGACGGTGCGCGCTGGCTGGGAAGTGCCGGCGTGGGGCTCTACGTTGCCGCAGCCGCATTGAGCTTCGTCTTTTTCTATCCGATCTTGGCGGCGCATCCGATCTCGTGGAGCGCTTGGCACGCGCGCATGTGGTTCCCAACCTGGGTTATCGGTCCGGGCTAGCGAAGAGCGTTTTGAGGTTTGCACGATGTCAGGACATTCCAAGTGGCATAACATCAAGCTCAAGAAGGGCAAGGTCGACGCTCAGCGCGGCGCGCTCTTTACGAAGCTGAGCAAAGAGATCATTCTGGCCGCTAAGAACGGTTCGCCCGATCCCGAGGCCAACTATCGCCTGAAGATGGCGGTGGAAAAAGCTCGCGAGTTCAACATGCCGCATGAAAACATCAAGCGCGCCATCGCGCGCAGCAGCGGACAGGGCGGCGAACGCGAGATCGAAGAGATACGTTACGAGGGGTACGGTCCCCACGGAATCGCCGTGGTCCTCGATGCGGCCACCGACAATCGAAACCGGAGCGCGAGCGAGTTGCGATTTCTCTTCAGCCGGCACGAAGGAAACCTAGGAGAGACCGGCAGCGTTGCTTGGATGTTCGATCCGGTTGGAGTCATCGAAGCCGATCCCGCGGGAAAATCGGAAGAAGCGCTCATGGAAGAGGCGCTCGTCGACGGCGTCGATGACATCGAGTACGATGACGAAGTTGCGCTCATCTACACGCAACCGGCGCGTTTGGCGGAGGTGCGCGACGATTTTCGGGCCCGCGGCCTGAAGGTCTCCGACGTCTATCTCGGGATGCGTGCGAAAACGCGAGTGGCGTTGCAGGGCGCCGAACTCTCGGCGGCGCTGGCCTTTTTGGAAGCGCTCGAAGAGCACGAAGACGTCGTGCAACTCTTCAGCAACCTCGACTTCAGCAGCGTCCCTGAGGAGGCGTTGGCCTGAGGTCGTCGATCCAAGCGTATCTACCGCGCGATTGGGTTTTCACCGTCGTGCTCGTGATTTTCGTTGCCGTCGTGGTCTGGTTCGGACGTCAGATTTACGACTTTCTCCTTCCGTCGTCGGCGACGGTGACCGTCCCGTCCTTCATCGGTCAGACGCTGACCGATGCCAACGCTGAAGTCCAGCGACTAAAACTCAGCTCGGCGGTCGTGGATCATCAGATTAGCGATCGCTATCCCAAAGACGTCGTCGTTATGCAGCGCCCCGATGCCGGCGAACAAGTCCGTCAGGGGCGCCAAGTCTCGTTCGTCATCAGCGATGGGATCGTGGCGCGCCTCATGCCCGATTTGCGCTATCAATCGATGCGTGAGGTCGAGCTCGATCTATCGCATGCCCATCTGCAGCTAGGGCGGATCACGTACGGTCGAAGCGACGTTATTCCAGAGGAGCACGTGATTTCGCAAGATCCGGCTCCGCTGCAGAGCGTTCACGAGGGCGATACGGTTTCGCTCGTCGTAAGCCGTGGCGGACGCGCGAACGTGCTCGTGCCCGATTTCGTCGGTTTGACGATCGACCAGGCTCGGACGCTGGCCGCCGACGCGGGCATCAAGCTCGGTCAGGTCGTCTGGACCCCGTTGGGGCGGAATGGTCCACCGCACGGCATCGTTGCGCGACAGGTGCCGCCCCCGCGCGCAAAGATTGCGTCCTACGATCCCGTAGCTCTGCAAGTTAGCGCCGGCCCAAATGAATCGGGATACATCGTTCGCCAGGTTCACGTCCTCGTTTCGGTTCCCGAGCCCGACAACGTTGTTAACGGTCAGCAACTGGACGTGCGGCTCTCGTTGACCGACGAAACCGGACGATACGATTTTTACCATGCATTTGCCGAGCCGGGACAGAAACTCGATTTTACGGTGGCGGCCGTCGGGACGTCGCTGCTCGACATGTACGTTAACAACACGCTGGTTGGAGAAGAGCGCCTGGGCACGGAACCACCGAAGGTTTACGGCAGCCCCGGTCCATCACCGACACCATCGCCGTTCTAGCATTGTGGTCACGAGCGGAGTCGAGCAACGAGCGGGCGAACCGCCGACAGGTGCCGATCCTCGCGCCGTCGTTGTTGTCTGCCGATTTTGCGCGAATTGCCGAACAGGTAGCGAGCGTGGAGAATGCCGGCGCGCAGTATCTGCATCTCGACGTTATGGACGGCCACTTCGTGCCGAACATCACCTGGGGTCCGAAGATCATCAGCGACTTGCGGAATCTTTCGCCGCTCGTATTCGATGCGCATTTGATGATCGCCGAACCCGAGCGATACGTGGACGAATTCCGCCGCGCCGGATGCGATCGCATAACGTTCCATTTGGAAGCAACGTCTCACGCTCAACGGCTGCTGACGCATATTCGCGACTCCGGCGCGAAGCCGGGCGTCGCCATCTGTCCGCAAACGCCGGTTGCAATGCTGCAAGACATCATCGAGGATTGCGAGACCGTACTCGTGATGAGCGTCAATCCCGGCTTTGGCGGGCAACGCTTCATCCCGCGGGCATTGGAGAAGGTCCGTGAGGCACGCGCGCTGCTCGATCGCCGAAATACGGCGTGTTTGATCGAGGTGGACGGCGGAGTCGACGCCGAGAACGCTCAGGCTCTCGTCGAGGCCGGCGCCGACGTGCTGGTCATGGGCTCGGCGATTTTCGGCCAAGCGGATCCGGGTGAGGCGCTGCGCCGGATTCGCGCACGCTTGGCGTGACCGAAGACGAGGTCATTGCGAAGATAGCCGAGCTCTGTCGCGTGACAGGGAATGGCGTCAAGCTTGGCATCGGCGACGACGCGGCGCTGTGGCAGCCCTCACGCTCGCACCGCAGCGCCATCTCGAGCGACATGTTGGTAGAAGACGTCGACTTTACCCGGGATGCGATGTCGCTCCGAGACGCCGGATGGCGCGCTATGGCGGCAAATTTGAGCGATCTTGCTGCGATGGGTGCGCGGCCCGTGTTGGGAACCGTTGCTCTGGGTTTTTCTCTCGGGTCGAGTTGCGAGGAGATCCTCGAACTCTATAGCGGTATCGCGGCTTGCGCGGCGCGGTTTAAGCTCGCGATCGTTGGAGGGGATCTTTCCCGCGCGCGCGGGCTGACGATTGCCGTGACGGTCGTCGGCGAAGTCCGTACCTCGAATGTAAAGTTGCGCGACGGCGGAAGGCCCGGCCAGGTGCTTGCCGTTACCGGTCCGCTGGGCGCTGCGCGAGCCGGCCTCGAGCTGACACGCGATCCCGCGGCGACGAACGTCGAAGGACGCGAAGAAGCGATCGAAGCATTTCGCCGGCCTCAGCCGCGAGTTGCGGAAGGAAAGTTTCTCGGGGCCAGCCGCAACGTCACCGCGATGACCGATCTTTCAGACGGCTTATCGACCGACGTTCATCGGCTGGCAGCCGCAAGCGGATGCGGCGCAACGCTCGAAGGCGTCCCGGTCGCCGTATCGGCCCGCGCGGTAGCGCAGTTGCACGGAGAAGACGCCGATGATTTCGCTCTAAAGGGCGGCGACGATTTCGAACTGCTCGTCGCAATCCGGCCGCGCGCATTCGGCCACCTAGCGAGGTGTTACGAGAAACGTTTTGGACGCGAGTTATGCAGGGTTGGCGCGCTAAGCACCGAGCGCGGTGTCACTTATCGTGGAAAGACTTTGGAACCTTCGGGCTGGGATCACTTCGCGCAACAGGCTGCCACCTAGACTAGGCGCGGCGCGTGACTCGATTCGAGCGAAGGCAGCCGGTGCAGACGCGCGCGGTGCGGTGAACGCCGCGATCGTCGACGCGGACCGATTGTAGATTTGGCAGCCAGCGACGCTTCGTCTTATTCATAGCGTGACTGACGTTGTTGCCGGCTTTTGGGCCTTTTCCGCAAATTTCACACCGCTTTGCCATAGCCGGCCGATAGTATCACGGCCGCGCCTTGGGAGCAAGCGAAAAAGTTGACGATAGGCAAGGATTCCGTTGGTGCCTCCCAAAGACGGCCCGCCATGGGTCGAGCGCGTATTGCGGTCGATGCGATGGGAGGCGACCACGCCCCCCATGAAATTGTCGCGGGCGCTCTGCTTGCGGCCGCGGAGTTCGAAGCCGACGTTCTGCTGGTCGGCGACGAGGCACGCGTTCGTCCGCTTCTCAAGGGTCCCGGTGCGGAGCGTGTCCAGCAAATTCACGCGCCTGAAGCGGTGGCAATGGACCTCTCACCATCCATCGCGCTTCGATCGTGCGAGCGCACCTCGTTGGGCGTCGCCGTCGGGCTGGTGAAGCGCGGTGAGGCCGACGCAGTAGTCTCCGCCGGTAATAGCGGCGCCTTCTTGGCCATCGCACTGATCAAGCTGCGACCAATCGAAGGCATCTCGCGCCCCGCCATCGCCACCGTTTGGCCGGCGCTCGACGGCCCGACCGTTCTGCTCGACTCGGGCGCGAATGTCGATTGTAAGCCCGAGTGGCTCGAACAGTTCGCAATCATGGGATCGGCCTATGCGAAAGGCGTGCTGAATGTCGCCAACCCGCGCGTTGGCATCCTCTCCGTGGGCGAGGAGCGGAGCAAGGGCAATCAGCTGGTGCTCGAGGCCGCGCGCCTTTTGGAGTCGGCACCGGTTCGATTCATCGGTAACGTCGAGGGAAGCGATCTCTTTCACAACCTCGCCGACGTCATCGTCGCCGACGGTTTTGTCGGCAACGTTGTGCTCAAGACCGGCGAAGGCATGATTGCGGATTTAGCTCGCATCATGCGAGACACACTCCTGGGCGGGGGTTTACTCACCAAGATAGGTACGGCGATGTTGGCACCGGCGCTCAAGCAGCTTCGCAAACGCTTCGACTACGAAACGTACGGAGGGGCGCCCCTTTTGGGATTGCGCGGAAACTGTATCGTGACGCACGGTAGAGCGAGTCGTAACGCGATCAAGCATGCAATCGGCGCGGCCGTTCAGGAAGTCAATCACGACGTCGTGGGAAAGATTAGCGAGCTCATCGTACCGCACCTCGCTGCCACCTAAGCGGCCCCGCCGAATATGCTCGGCGTCTACGTTCACCTTCCCTTTTGTCCGTATCTCTGTCCCTATTGCGATTTCGCGAAGTGGCCGCTGCGCCAAAGCGCCGCGCAGCGATATCTCGACGCACTCGGTGCCGAGATCGAGCGCGAACCGAGCTTCAAGGTTTCGACGATCTATCTTGGCGGCGGCACGCCGAACGCGTACGATGCGCCGACGATCGCAGCGCTTCTAGCGCGTCTACAGTTGCGGCTTTACGGCGCTACCGAGCTTTCGATCGAAGTAAACCCCGAGCTCGTTCGCGACGACGACTTCGCCGCGTATCGTCAGGCGGGAATTACGCGCCTTTCGATCGGCGTGCAGTCGTTCGAGCCCAACGAAATTCAAACGCTCGGGCGAAAGCACACCGTCGCGCAGATCGAGCGCGTCGTCGCGCTCGCGCGCGAGGCAAAGCTTCAATCCATCTCGGTCGACTTGATGTTCGCGGTGCCGGGGCAAACGCCCGAGAGCTGGCGGCGCAGCTTGCGCGCCGCTATCGCGCTCGACGTCGATCACGTTTCCGCGTATGGTCTGACGATCGAGGACGGTACGCCGTATGCGGCTTGGCATGCGCGGGAGCCTGCCGTTTTTTTTGACGGCGATCGCGAAGGCGAGCTTTATGAAATCGCCCTCGAAACGCTCGAGGCTGCCGGTTACGAGCAGTATGAAATTAGCAACTTCGCGCGGGAAGGGCATCGTTGCGAGCATAACTGCAACTATTGGGCGAACGGCGACTACATCGGGCTCGGCGTCGGCGCGGCATCGTATCGTGCCGGCGTCCGAAGCGTCCATACGCGCTCGCTTTCAGAATACATCGACGCGGCACTCGCGGGGCAACCGATTCCGTCGCAAGCCGAGCGACTGCACGGTCGCAAGCGCGTGGGGGAGGCGGTCATGCTTGCATTGAGGACCGCGCAGGGGGTTCGACTAAGCGAGTTCAAAGAACGATACGGGGTCGATGTCATGGCCGATTACGCTCCCGTCGTAAGTCGGTTCGCGCAAACGGGATTGCTCGAGCGGGTTGGAGACGCCGTGCGACTGACGCAGCGAGGTCGATTCCTTGCCAACGATGTTTGCGGAGCCTTCATAACATTCGAGTAACACCGAATCCACTCTCGGAAACCGTCTTGCGCGCCGCCTTCATCGTCGTTTTCGGGGCGACCGGTTTCCTTTTGGGTCGCGAAGCGTACTTTAGCCTACTGTCGCCACATTTCGCGAACGGAACGCTGCAGGTAGCGTTCCTCATTCTCTCTCCGGTAATCGGTGCGGTCGTCGGCGCGCTCCTCGCGCCGCCGGCGCAAGTGCTCTTCGAGAGCCAGCTTCGTCAAGCCGAAGGCGCGATGGAGCGATTGACCCCCGCCGAGATCGCCGGCGGCGCCGTCGGTTTGATCGTCGGGTTGCTCATCGCGTTCCTCATTAAAGGCATTGTCTTCGAGCTCATTTCCGATTTCGGGCGCGCCGGAACGTATGTCGCCATCGTGCTCTATCTGATCGTCGCGATTTTTGCCGCATATTTGGGTGCGCGTATCGGTGCCAAAATACGCATCGTTCCCGTTCCGCGTAGCATCGCCGGTAATTCGACCGACGCTACCCTCAAGCTCGTCGATACTTCGACGATTGTCGACGGACGAATCGTCGAAATCGTCGAGAGCGGTTTCCTTGAGGGCGAGCTCATCGTCCCCCGCTTCGTCTTGCGCGAGCTTCAGGCGATCTCCGATTCGGTGGATCCGCTCAAGCGTACGCGCGGCCGGCGCGGGTTCGATGTGCTCAGCCGCCTGCAAGAGCTAGCCGCCGTCGAGATTAGCGAACGAGATTTCGACGATATGGCGCCCGGTAACGTCGATGCGCGCCTGGTCCGTTTGGCACAAGAGCTCGGTGCGAAGCTCGTGACCAACGATTATAACTTGAACCGAATCGCCCACGTCGAAGGCGTCTCCGTCCTGAACGTCAACGAGCTTGCCAACGCCGTTAAACCGGTCGTGCTGCCGGGCGAGGAACTGCACGTCGCGGTAATCCGCGAGGGCAAAGAGTTTCATCAAGGGATCGGCTATTTTGAAGACGGCACGATGATCGTCGTAGAGCACGGACGGCGGTTGATTGGCGAGGAAACCGACGTCATCGTCACCAGCGTGCTGCAAACCGTTGCGGGGAGGATGATTTTCGCGCGTCCCAAACGCGAAGGCGTCGTTTCGTGAAGTGGGCGGCGGTCATCGTTGCGGCCGGTCGCGGTACTCGTCTGGGCCACCCCAAGCAGCTTCTCGAGCTTGCCGGTTTGCCGATGGTTGGCTGGTCGATCAGAGTCTTCGCGGCGATGCCCGAAGTTGCCGAGCTGATCGTTGCGACCGAGCCGGACTCGATCGTACCAGTGCGCGAGCTTCTAGCGAAGCTCGCTCCGCAAGAATCGTCGCGCGTCGTAGGTGGCGGAGCGACCCGCCAGCAAAGCGTCCACGAGGGCTTGGGTTTCGTCACGCAGGCTTGCGACGCGGTTCTCGTTCACGACGGCGCCCGGCCATTGGTGATTGAAGACGACGTGCGCGCAGGAATGGCGGCGGTTGGTTCCGGCCGTGCTTCGCTGCTGGCGACGCCCGTCGTCGACACCATTAAACAGGTCAATGCAGAATCGCTTCGAGTCGGCGCTACGCTCGACCGAAGGACGCTCTGGTCGGCGCAAACGCCGCAGTTCGCACTGACCGCGGACTTGCGTTGCGCTCATGAACGCGCGCGGCGCGAAGGCTTCGAATCAACCGACGACGCGGCGTTGCTCGAACGCATCGGAATTGAGGTCGTCGTGGTCCGATCGAAGAGCGAGAACTTCAAGGTGACTCACCAGCAAGACGTTGCACGGGCGGTTGCGATCCTGCAAGCTCGCGAGCTTGCTTCCAACGTCTCGTGATGCGCATTGGCCACGGCTTCGACGCGCACCAACTCGTCGAAGGACGCGCGTTGATCCTTGGTGGCGTCTGCGTTCCCTTCGAACGCGGGGCGCTCGGGCACTCCGACGGCGACGTGCTCGCGCATGCACTCGCTGATGCTCTGCTGGGGGCCGCCGCGTTGGGTGACCTCGGCGCGCGTTTCCCCGCCGGCGACGCGCGCTGGAAGGATGCCGATTCGATGGAGCTGCTCGCGCGATGCGTCGCCGACGTGCATGCGGCGGGCTTTGGGATTGTCAACGTGGATGCCACCATCGTCGTCGAGCGGCCGAGACTTGGACCGTTCATCGAGCAGATGCGTCTCAATGTCGCATCGCGCTTGAAAATCGGCTCCAACTCCGTCGGCCTGAAGGCAAAAAGCAGCGAAGGGATGGGCTATACCGGCGACGGTAGCGGCCTCGCCGTTTACGCGGTGGCGCTTCTCTCGGGTTCACCATGATTGCACGCAGATTTCGAGCAACGCTCGAGGGCGCGCAGGACTCCGCGGCGACCTACGTCCTGGTTCCCCCTTCGGTCATGAAGGTCTTTAAAGGTCGCACTCGAGTTCCCGTTCGCGCCGCGGTCAACGGCATCGCGTGGCGAACGACGATTGCGAATATGGGCGCGGGGCCGATGGTCGGCGTGACCGCCGCGACGCGCCAGGCAGCCGGAATCGAGCGTGGCGACCGCATTACGCTTTCGATCGAGCTCGACACCGAGGAACGCCGAGCGAATGTGCCTGCCGACTTTTCAACCGCGATGACGGGAGCCCAGCGCGCCGCCTACGATGCGATGTCGTACAGCCATCGACGGGAATATGTGCAGTGGATCGAGGCTGCGAAGAAACCCGGAACGCGTCTGCGCCGTATCGAGAAGGCCTGTGCGAAGCTCGACGAAGGTAGTCGCGGCAAATGATTTTCGACGACGTCGCCGCAGATCTTCGAGCGCCTCTCGAACGCGATCCGGCCGCGCGCGGCTGGTTGGACGTCGTTCTATCGTATCCCGGTTTTCACGCGCTCGTCGCCCATCGAGTGGTCCATGCGCTTCATCGCGCCGGCGTACCGATTCTCCCGCGTTTTTTCGCAAACGTTGCGCGCTTTCTTACGCAGATCGAGATTCACCCCGGCGCGACGATCGGTAAGGGGATTTTCATCGATCACGGCAGCGGTGTCGTGATCGGCGAAACCGTCGAGATCGGAGACGGTTGTACGATCTATCAAGGCGTGACGTTGGGGGGAACGAGCCTTTCCCATGGCAAGCGCCACCCGACGCTCGGTCGCAACGTTACGATCGGTGTCAACTCGAGCGTGCTCGGCGCGATCGTACTCGGCGACAATGCGAAGGTTGGCGGCGGCTCGGTCGTCGTGAAGGACGTGCCGGCCAATGCGACCGTCGTCGGGGTTCCGGCGCGCATCGTGATGCAGGACGGTAAACCTATTCGGCTCGTCCCCGAGCGGCCGCAAGTCGATATGCCCGATCCGACCGCCGACTCGATCGGACGGCTGCAGCGGCAGCTCGGCGAGCTGGAACGGCGACTATCCGAGCTCGAAAGCGGCGAAGCATCGGAAGAAGAAGCCTGGAGCTGGGTCATCTGACGTTGAAACTCTATAATACACGCACGCGCAGCATCGAGGTGTTCGAGCCGCTACGCGCGGGCGAGGTTCGCATCTACGTTTGCGGTCTCACCCCGTCGGCTCAGGCGCACCTCGGCCACGCCCGCTCCTTCCTGTTTTTCGACGTGTTACGCCGTTATCTCGCGCACCGCGGTTACCGGGTGACCTATGTGCAGAACGTCACGGACATTGACGATCGCAGCATCGGCGCCGCCCGGGAAACCGGCGAATATTACCACGACATCGTCGAACGTTTTTACGCCGAGTTCAAGGGATCGATGCGACGACTCGGCGTGCTCGAGTACGATGCGGAGCCCTACGCTACCGAATTCATCGAACCGATCCAGGCGATAATTCGCGAGTTAATCGCGAGCGGACATGCGTACGTCACTCGCGATGGGATTTATTATCGCGTCGCGACCTTTGCTAATTACGGGCACCTGGCCAATCGCAACCTCGACGAACTCGAGGCAGGCGCCCGCATCGAGGTAGACGAGCGCAAGGAGGATCCGCTCGACTTTGCATTGTGGAAGTTCGCTAAGCCGGACGAGCCTCGCTGGCCGTTCGATCCGTACGGAGACGGGCGCCCCGGCTGGCACATCGAGTGCTCCGCGATGGCTCGCGAGCTGCTCGATCCTGATGGGGTCGGTTTTGACATTCACGGCGGTGGTGCGGACTTGATCTTCCCGCATCACGAAAACGAAATCGCGCAGAGCGAGCCGTTGATGGCCCGCCCCCCGATGGCAAACTTTTGGATTCACGGCGGCCTGCTGCTCTTCGACAATCGCAAGATGGCAAAGTCGCTCGGCAATTTCGAACCTCTCGGGGAGTTGCTGCGACGGCACGACCCGCAAGCGATTCGCTGGCTCTTTTTGCAGACCGGATATCGCAAAGTGATGAACTTCACCGAAGAGTCGATCTCAGCCGCGGGCCTCGGGCTTGCCCGCATCAAGGCGGCGTACCGCAACACTTCACCGGCAAGCGACGGCGAACCGATCGCAGCCGCGGAGCTCGACGCGCGCATGGAAGCGGCGCTCGACGACGACATGAATACGGCCGCTGCCATGGCGGTACTCTACGACACGGTAAGTCACTCGACACCGAGCCGGGAGCGTCTCGAGTATTGGCTTCGCATATTGGGGATCGAGCCGAACTCCGCGTGGCTTGAGCAACCTGCCGCCGAGCTTCCGCCGAACTTCTCGGATCGTTTGCAGCACTCTCTGCGCGAACTCCACGTTGGTGTGGATATGAGCGCGATTGACGGCGCAACCGCGGAGGAGGCCATCGAGCGCGTCGTGGCGCTGCGCAACGACGCCCGGCGCGAGAGAAACTGGAAGGCGTCCGATCAGCTGCGCGATGCCCTGGCGCGCTGCGGAATCGAAGTGCAAGATTCCAAGGAAGGCACGACGTGGAGCGTCGCCGTTTCGCCCCTCTAGATTTCGACGACCTCGTTTACGGCATCCACGCCGTGCACGAGGCGCTTGCCGCCGGCGAACAACTGCGTCTGGTGCATGTCGCGAGCGACCGTTCCAAAGACGGCGCGCTTCGGGCCCTCCTTGCCCAAGCAAAAGAGCGCAACGTGCCGGTGCGTTTCGAAGGCCGCGCGTTCTTCGATCGCGTTCCTTTCAAAGCGCATCAGGGTGTCGTCGCCATCGCGCCGCCTTTTGAATACGCTTCACTGTACGACGTACTGGCCTGCCAACCGGCACCGAACTGGGGGCGCCTGATCGTCGTCTTGGATCACCTCACCGATCCGCATAACGTGGGCGCCATTATTCGTACCGCCGAGGCGGCGGGGGCCGCCGGCGTCGTGATACCGGATCGCCGTTCCGCGGGCATCAACGCAACAGCACGAAAAGCCGCCGCCGGAGCCGCAGCCCATATCGCGATCGCCCGCGTCCCGAATATCGCGGACGCCATTCGGGTGATGAAAAAAGCCGGAATCTGGGTTGCCGGAGCCGATCTGACCTCTGCCGCCGTGGATTTCTGGGATGCCGATTTCAACCGGGACCTAGCCTTGGTCATCGGCGCCGAGGGGACCGGCCTCGCCCAACTGGTCAAACGTGAGTGCGACTACTTGGTTAAGCTCCCCATGCGGGGGCGGGTAGGCGCGCTGAACGCCTCGGTTGCGGCCGCGGTTCTGATCTACGAGGCGGTTCGCCAGCGAGAGTGCTCGCTTCGTCCTTGACGGGGGAGGGGGAACCTCCTATATACTTAGCCACGACGTGCCGCGCCCGACGGGCTGGGCCTGCACATGCGGCTCGTCTTTAACCACGAGGCAAACAGAGAATTATGGCTATGACCCATCCCGTCTCGGACGGAGTGGAGTACCAGCAGCGGGTCGACGAAGATCTCGTCGCCATCGCGAAGACCGGCGACAATCTCGCGATGGAATATCTGCTCAACAAATATAAGAATTTCGTTCGGATCAAGGCCAAGAGCTACTTTCTGATCGGCGCCGACCGCGAGGACATCATTCAAGAAGGAATGATCGGGCTGTACAAGGCCGTGCGCGATTTTAAAGCCGATAAGCTTTCGAGCTTCCGTGCCTTCGCCGAACTCTGCATCACTCGGCAGATCATCACCGCGATCAAGACCGCGACGCGCCAGAAGCACATCCCGCTCAATCAGTACATCTCACTAAACAAGCCCATCTACGATGAAGATAGCGAGCGTACGCTTCTCGACGTAATGGCGTCGCAAAAGACCTCCGACCCTGAAGAGCTCGTCGTGACGCAAGAAGTTTCCGACGACATCCGCCAGCGGATCCGTCAGAATCTCTCGGAGCTCGAGTCGCAGGTGCTCGAATCTTATCTGGAAGGCAAGAGCTATCAGGAGATGGCGCGCGATCTGGGGCGCCACGTGAAGTCTATTGACAACGCGTTGCAACGCGTGAAGCGCAAGATCGAAAAGAATCTCGCGGAGTTCGAATTCCAGTAAGCCTTCGTTTCTCTCTGTCGTGCTGAGCTTGTCGCCCTTCGACAAGCTCAGGGTGACACGTCAGGCGAGCTCTGGGTGACATCACAGAGCGCCGCGAAAAGGTGCTGACGAAGGCGTCGAGGCAATTGACGCTGCTCTCGCCGACGTAGCTCAGCTGGTCAGAGCGCCACTTTTGTAAAGTGGATGCCGTGGGTTCGAATCCCTCCGTCGGCTCCAATATTACGTAATGCAAGATGTTAAACCAACGTGGCTTCGCTCCGGACTCGTACTCGTCTGCGAGCGCTGCTTCAAAGAGCGTATCCCCGACGAAGCTCCCGAAGTTGCCGAGCAGATCGGAGACTTCCACCTGCGCAATTGGTTGAAGGCTCGATTGAAAGAAGACGAGCGTTGGGGCCAGATTCGCGCGATTAGCACGAGCTGCATGGACGTCTGCGCCCGCGGCCGGGTGACCGTCTGTATCGAACCAAAACAGGGTCCCGCTACCGTCATGGTGGTCGATCCGATCGCCGACCGGGAAGAGCTCTATCGCACGATTGTGGAGCGTCTCAGTTAACGGTTGCGGCGCTGCGTTCCCACAACGTGCGTGTGTAGAACGTAATGAAGCCGCAGCGGTGGAAGTTGCGCTCCGAAATACTTGCCGGTTTCGCCGTTGCATGCATCGAGCGCGCGCCTGCGGCCCGAGCCCGCGCGATACGGTCGCGAATCATCGTCGTATGCCAGCCGCGGTTGCGAAACGCCGGCATGGTCGAGCCGGCAAACAACGCGGCGCATCCATCCCGGACGTCCATCGCCGCGGTCGCCACGATGGCGTCGCCCTCCCGTGCTTCAAGCGGCGACACGCCATCGGACGAGGCAAGCACCATCGCGATGCGGTCGTCGCCCGGCTTGAGCATCTCGACATCCATGAACGCTTGGGCTGACGCGCGTGCCCAGGCGTTGAGATTCGCGGCAACGCTAATGCGATCGTCGAGCGCGGCATACGAATCGAAGCAATCCGACACGAGAAGGCTCTCATATTCGCTTGGCGCATACCCGGCCGCCGCCAGCCGGCGGCCCAACGACGGATCCGAAAACGGGGTGACGAAGACGCGCGGTGTGGCACCGCGGGTTTCGTAAAACGACGTGATCTCGTCGATCTCGCCCGCGGTTACGGACGCTTGGCGAGCAATTCCATAGCTTTGTGAGAGGGGTGATTCGACGCCGGTGAAGGCCACGAGCCCGCCCGCGATCTCGATGCTCTCCGCGCCGGCCTCGGGATAGAGCCGCCGCACCGCGGCGATGCCGCTGCGGATGCCGGCGAGCTCGCGTTGGAGTATCGTTTCGTTGAAGTCGGTCGTCAGCAGTGCTGGACGTGTCAATCTGTGAGGTTCCTTCTCGTGAGTGCGCATCGCTCCCGCCGGGAGGCCCCTGGGTACGGCGCGGGAAACGCAACCGCGCTATGCAGATCGATATGAAACTCGTCGCCGTTTTCTTGCTCACCGCGACGTTCGGCGCTACGGGCGGGTCCGCGACCGTCAGCGTGCAGCCCTCGAGCATTGGCTTCAAACAGGCGCTGGCGTCCTGCCCCTCCGGATCGCTCGCGGCGATCTCACTAACCTTGGGACACGTGCGCGTCGCCGAGAGCGCGGGGGTCGATTCGGATATCGACGCCGCAAATCCGAGCGCCCAAAGCGTGATGCTTTCAAATGGGAACGCGAGCGCAACGGTAATGGTGAACGCGTCGAAAAATACGGTTTCCGCACGACACGTGACGCTCGCGTCGAGCAAGCGCGTCGCGTGCATCGCGCCTGATTAACGGATCGCGAGGTTATCGCCGGCGCGGGGCCTTTGGCCCCGAACTCGCCTTCGTCATAATATTGGCATCGCTCGCGGCGTGTACCAGCGGCATCCCTTCGGTTGCGAGCAGCCCAATCACGATGCCGGCGTGCGGGGCTTCACCGGCGTTCAGCACCGTTCAGGATGCCGCCGTAACGCGAGTCTACCAACCCGATTGGGCCGGCCCCGTGCTGTTCGCGCCGGGACAGGTCCCATTACGCATCCCGCGGCATCGTTTTTGCGCCGTCGAAGGCGAGTGGACGGTTCCGGCGGCAAAACCCACCATCAACTGCTCCAATCCGCACGAGCCGGCCGATGGTTCGTCGATCTGGATCGCGATCGATGGTTGGAGCGCGACGTTCAAGGCGCATGTCAAAGGCAAGAATGGCAAATATCGCACGTACGACTCCACCGACATCTTGCAAGCCGGATCGGAGTCGGACGTGCCCTGCTATCACGGGGGCGCCCTCAAGAACTATAAGACGTCGTCCTACTTTTGGATCGAATGGTCGGGCGTAAAGAATATCGCCGTCACCAAACACGCGCAAACGCTCGCCCTGCAACCCGGCGACAAAATATTCGTACGAATCGCCGCTACGACGACCGGCCCGCGAGCCTGGCAAGAGGCGACGTTGTGGTTCGTCGATGAGACAACCGACCTCTATCTGCCGCCCCGCACGTTTCATTCCGGTTGCGTCGATTGCGGCACGCCGTATCATCGGCCCGCGACGCTCTTCGGCAATACGGCGGAGTGGATGACCGAAGCAACGTTCTATAGTAGCATCAAGGGCTCGTTGCCGAATACTCTCGACGATTTCGGCACGGTACGCATGACCAACGTTTTTGCAATCGATCAGGACGGCTTGACCTACGATCTCACCCAGCCGCTTGGTGCGATACCGAATATCGATTGGATGACTTGGAACGGCGTGCCGCTCAAGGGTGGCGGAACGCTCCTGGCGTGTGCGGCCGTCGAAGGTCCTACCAGCGTGACATTTGCGAGGGCACCGTATGCCATTGCGACGCCGGGGCAGCAAGGCGAGCTCGAGCCCAAGCCCAAGCGCTGTCGCTAGTTACGTTCCGATGACGATCCAGTCGGCAATGACGTATTGCGCGCCGGTGCTGACGACCGTCAGCGTTCCATCGCCGGCGGCGTTGGTGCGGAAGGTCGCGAGCTGCATTCCGCCGTTGCTGATGCGCCCCCTGATTTCGAACGGCTGACGCGCGGTCGTCACTTCGAGGCCGGCGCCGCTGGCAAATCGCCCGTTCACCACGCTGAGGTCCACGAGTTGGCCATGCCGGAATTCCATCGACGTCGGAAGTGAAAATGCGTTTTCCAAGCTGCCGCCCTTCAGGACGAAGGAGGGCGCCGTCATCGGACAGGTTGCGGGCGCAGCGCTGCGGGCAATCGACAGCGTTCCGATTGTTCCCAGGATCACTGCGCCTTGCGCGTTGGCCGACCACATGGCCGAGCCGCGAGGACCCGCGCTCTTGCTGCCGCCGTCGAATGCGCCGCTCTCCCAGCCGAAAGTCGCATCGAGTGAGGGGATGCCGTTGACGCTATAGCCCGCGGAGCTTTGGCAGTAGCTCCCCGACCCCGAACGCATGACGAGCGCCGACCCGGCGACGATTCGCTTTCCGTAACGCTCGATGGTGTAATGCCGGATCGAAGAGAGCATGCGCCTCGAGCCGTGGATGGAGCCGTGCTGGTCGGCGCTGATATCGCGGACAAAAGAGCCCAGGGCGTCGGTCACCGCAATCGCCGCTTTGGCGCTATCGGATGCCGACGGCCGGTGCCCCGCCGCGTCGGCGGCGTCGCTCACGGTCTGAACTCCGTCGGCGCTAGGCAGCGAAAGCCCAGTCCGATCGAAACTACCGCCGGCGCAACCGGCGAGCAACAGACCTGTGAGGGCGGCGATCTCGAGGATCGCTAAACGGACCATCCAGGGCAGACTCCAATAGTCGTAGGCGAGTATGCTGTAGCTTCCATGGTAAGGTACCAGGTTGGGCCCCACATGAGAACCCCATGAGGAGCGCTTTCTCCAATAACCACCATTAATTACCCCGAGGAGCTTGTAGCCCTTCTATCGTACCCTGGTGGGCCTCAATCGAACAACCGGAAGCGAAAACCGCGTGGGTAGGTGGCCGAGTGGTTAATGGCGCCAGACTGTAAATCTGGTGCGCGAAAGCGCTACGCTGGTTCAAATCCAGCCCTGCCCAGATTTTTCGCGGGCGTTGCATAGTGGTAATGCCCCTGCCTTCCAAGCAGGAGTCGCGGGTCCGATTCCCGCCGCCCGCTCCAGCCTCGTTTCGTTAATCTGCCGGCGTGAGAACGATCACATGCCTCCCGGCATCATGTCGCAGTCAATCATTTTGTTCATGAGCGGACCGCCGACGATATTCACGAATTCGGAACGCGCCTCGGCATTGGCTTTGAGCTTCGAGGCCATGCCGCTCGAACTGGAACTCGACTTGCCTTTCATTTGCGCCATCGTTGCGGCGAACTGAGTGCAGGTCTCGCCGTTGATCTTGCTTACAAACGAGTGCGCGGCGTTGGTCGCGACCTTGTCGGCTATCTGCTGACGCATCTGCGCGGTCGCAGGAAGCGCAATCGCGCCGAGCGCGATGCTTGCCGCGCCAATTAAAGCAATTCGACGTATCATATCCTCATTTTTCGCTCGACAAGCCGGAGAACCCTCGCTCGCTCCGATGGTCGAACTCTTTCGGTAGGTGCGCATCTAGCGGGCGGAGTATCCGAATCGAGTTCGCCGGTGCCGTCGTAGCTTAGTGGTAAAGCACGTCATTGGTAATGACGAGAGCATGGGTTCAATCCCCATCGACGGCTCCATTTTTTGTGCGCGCCGGTATGTGGCGCGACGCAAAGCGGCGGGGTCAAGGCCGTCGGCGGCAAATCGGCCGCTTGGGCATTGGGCTCCGGAAAAGCGCCTTTTTTGCACGAATTCTAAGGCGCCCATGCCGGCTGGGCGCTATAATGTGATGGATATGCGTTCGCGAAACTTCTCGACCACACGACTCATTGCCGCGTTGGGCGCGGCAGCTTGTTTAGCATTCCCCGCACTGGCATCGGCGCAGCAGCCCTATGGCGACCAGCAACCCTATGGTGGCCAGCCGCCGCCGTACGCGCAACCACCGCCGACATACGGAAATCAGCCGGCGATCAAAGGGACCTTGAGCGGCTTCGACGGTCAGTGGACCGTCTATATGCGCGACGATAAGGGCTATACCGACCACATCACCCTGCACCAGGGCACGATCATCAATCCCACGGGCATCAAACTGCTCGAAGGAATGCGCGCCACAGTTTACGGCTATGCCGACGGCCCGACGTTTCAAGCGAACCGGGTCGACGTCGCTTATTCGCCCTACTCGCCCTATTACGGCGGCGATGGCAACCCCGCGTACGGGTACGGCGACCCCGGCTACGGTTACGGCGGCTATGGCGGTTACGGCTACGGCGGTTATGGTTACGGCTACCCATACGTCGGCCTCGGCATCGGCATCAACTGGGGCTGGGGCTGGGGCTGGGGCTGGCCCGGCTACTGGGGATATCCCGGATATTGGGGCGGCTGGGGCGGCTACTGCTGCGGATACTACGGTGGCGGCTACTACCGCGGACCCTACTATCACGGTCCCTACTATCGCAGCGGAACCGTCGGTGCGCCGGTGCGCGGCGGATACTACGGCCACGGTTACTACGGTGGTCCGCATGGCGGCACGGTCAATGGTGGCGGCGGTCATGCCCCCGTCTCCAGCGGATCAGTACACGGCGGAGGCGGCGGCCGGCCACCTCGACGCTAGGACCGATCGGGACTTACGAATCCAGAAGGCTCGCTACCACAGCGAGCCTTCTGCTACAAGAATGTAGAGTATCGGGCCCAACCCCCAGACGATACTGACGACGAACCAGACGGCTTTTTTCAGCGCCGACATGTCGCTGCGCGCGAACAGATTGATCCACATCAGGATCATCGCGATGGGGTGCAATATAATCGAGAGGAGAATTTCCAGCAGGAGCTTCATACGAAGCTATTCTTCCCTGCATCGCGTGGTGGCCTTCGCCGGTTATGCACCATAAGGAGCTCATCTTGAAACACGACGTCACGCCGGAAGTCCAAAAGAGCGAAGAAGAGTGGAAGGCGCTGCTCGGGTCGCAGCGATACCACATCCTGCGCGAGGCAGGAACGGAAGCGCCGTTCTCAGGGTCGCTTCTCGCGATCGATGACGCCGGAACCTATCTCTGCGGCGCGTGCGGACAACCGCTCTTTACCGCCGACGCAAAGTTTGAATCGCATTGCGGCTGGCCGAGTTTTACGCGTCCGGAAGAACAGGAAAACGTGCGGCTGCTCGACGACTCTAGTCACGGCATGCACCGCACTGAAGTGCGGTGCAAACGCTGCGATTCGCACCTTGGCCACGTCTTCGACGATGGCCCCGGCCCCGAAGGGAAACGCTATTGCATCAACTCCGCGTCGCTCGACTTTTCGCCCTCGTCGCGGCCGTAGCCGGCGCGCTCTCGTTCAGCGCGATGCGCGTGCAGGCAATGCAGAGTCTCACCGTGCTCTACGCTGGATCATTGGTGACGCCGATGGAGGGGCCGATCAAGTCTGCGCTGCAAGCGCGCGGCGTCGATTTCCAAGGCGAGCCCGGCGGCAGTAAGGAGCTGGCAAACTTCATCCTCGCCGGGATCCGATCGCCCGACGTCTTTATCAGCGTCGACCCCAAGTTGGTCGGAAAGCTCGGTCCCCGAGTCATGACCGCCACGACGTTTGGGGGTACGAGCCTCGGCATCGCTTGGCCACCGCATTCGCGCTTCGCCGCTCTTTTCGATAGTGTCGTTGCCGGGCAAACGACATTGCAACAGGCGCTCCAACGCCAAGAGCTACGGCTTGGACGCACCGATCCGCGGCTGGATCCAAAGGGCGCTTATACCGTGCAAGGCGTGACGATGTGGCTAGGGATCGACGGCGAGCGCCGGCTGCTGGGCGACGACGAAAATCCGTCGCAAATTTTCCCCGAGCAAGACCTCCTAGCCCGCGTGGAGACGGGACAGGTCGACGCCGGATTCTTCTATCGTACCGAGGCAATCGCGCGCGGTTGGCACTTCGTCCCACTTCCCGGCGCCGCGGCGCTGACCGACCGAATTACCTATACGCTCGCCGTCATGAAAGATGCACCGCACCCGCAAACCGCGCGAGACTTTGCCGAGTTCATCCTTCGCGGCGACGGGCGCCCGATTCTCGAGCGCGCCGGGATCACGTACCTTCACGAAGTCTCGCCCTGAGCTGAGTCAAAGGAAGGTTGCATGACGACCAAGGCACAGTTTCCCGACGAAGAAGCAACTGACGGCAGCTTCGTGCGACAAGACGATGCTTTTCGCGATTGGGTTCGGGCCGCCGGCGGCTCAGATTTTCCCGCGGAGGCAGGCCGGTATCATCTCTACGTTTCACTGGCCTGCCCGTGGGCATCGCGTACCGTCATCGCCCGTAAACTCAAAGGCCTGGAGGATGCCATCGGCATGACGGTCGTCGATCCGATTCGCGACGAACGGGGCTGGCGGTTCGACGCTGCCCAGCCCGACCCGGTGAACGGCTGGGACTTCTTGAGCGAAGCGTATTCCGCAACGGATCCGGGTTATCGCGGACGCGTCACGGTGCCGGTGCTCTGGGACAAGCAACGCAAACGCATCGTCAGCAATTGCGACGACGACATCTTGCGCATGTTCGAGAGTGAATTCGATGACTTTGCGAAGAATCCGGGCCTGGATCTTTACCCGGTCGACCTTCGTTCGCAGATCGATGAGCTCAATAACTTTCTCTACGAAGATTTCAACAACGGGGTCTACAAGGCTGGATTTGCGACGTCGCAAGCAGCTTACGAATCGGCAGCGTATGGCGTCTTCATCACGATCGACGCCATGGAAGAGCGCCTGGCGTATCGGCGGTATCTGTTCGGCGCCCAGCCGGTCGAAACGGACTGGCGATTCTTCGTAACTCTCGTACGCTTCGACCCGGTTTATTACGGCCACTTCAAGTGCAATCTGCGGCGAATAGTCGACTATCCGAACCTCTACGGCTATCTACGCGATCTCTACCAGATCGAGGGCATCGCAGAGACCGTCAATTTCGATCACATCAAGCGTCACTATTACATGACCCATAACGATATCAATCCGACCGGCATCGTCCCCATTGGCCCGGTCATGGATCTCAACGCGCCGCACGATCGCGAATCCCTGGGCGAGCAATAATTGTCATGCTGAGCTTGTCGAAGCATGAGCTTGTCGAAGCATGAGCCCTAGTGGAGGACGTACTTCTCGATTAAGCAGTCGTATTTATATTGCGGGCCATGGTCCTCTTCCATGACGCCCCTACCCAACGAGTATCCATAATTATGCGTTCGATCGCTGTCGAAGTACGGGGCCACCCAGAATACGCCAAGCGGCGTCCTATTCGTATCCTCGAATTGTAGGAATTGCCGCGTAATCGTTCCATGCATCGGTGCCGGATAATCGTAATAGCGGTATGGCACGGGTTTCGCCGCTACGATTTCCGTGGGCGTGACTGCATGGACTTTACCGTGAATTAAATAACCGTAGATCCACGTGTTTCCTTTAGAATCATTGGCCAGCAGTTGAATGACATATGTTGATTTCGTCGGCGAACTCGGTATTTGCAATGAGAGCGCGTAGACGAGATGCGTCTTGACGTGATATGTACCAACAACGCGGTCGGTGATGGGAAAGAGATGGTTGCATGTAAACTTCCACAAGTTTCCCATTGCCAAGGGCTGGTAGACTTTTCCGGCGGCGGCATCGGCGTGCGCCGAGCCTCCGTAGGCGGCGTAGCCCGCGTAAGGGCCGCCGCCACACGCGGCGAGCAACGCTCCAATTGCAAAACCGGCAATAGCCCGCACAAGCGGTAAGCGAAGCGCCCCCTTTTTTCGTGACCGGACCCGAGGTGCCGCCTTGACAATCGAACATATGTTCGATAGCATGATTCTCCCATGGCGGCGCTGGCGGCGGTTTCAAGCGCGAGAGAGGAGGCTCGACACGAAGAGTTCGAGCGTCTCAAAGCCAGGCTGGGAGCCAAGGCGCCCGCCGTTCCCATCGAGTCGCTCGTTCCCACCGCAATCCCCTCGCTCGACCGGCTCCTGGAGGGTGGGTTTCCTGCCGGGATCGTAGCGACTCTCGAAGGTGAACGCGGTGGCTGGAGTCTCGCCGCCGCTCTGATGGCTTCGATGACGCGGCGAAGTTTGGTCGCGATCCTCGACGACGGCGCACTCTATCCTCCGGCGCTTGCCGAGGCCGGGGCCTGCCTCGACCGGGTGCTCGTCGTGCCCGCTCGCAAAGCGCTTGCGATGGCGAGGGCAGCCGATATTCTGTTGCGTTCCCGCATCTGCCGGATGGTGCTCATGCCGGCGGTCGCCTTACGCGAGGCGGTTTGGGGGCGGCTTGCCAAACTGGCGCATCGCACCGGGGTGCTTCTGATCGTCGTCGCGGCGCGGGCCGGCGCGGCACTCAGCGCCACCGCAGCCGTCCGGTTGCACTGCGTGCTGGAACGCGTGCTCGTCCACGGCCGAAGCGGGCTTTGGGGAACCGTCGCGGGTTTCGAGCTCTCCGTGCACGTACGAAAGCACCGGCATATGGCAGCGGGCCGCAGCGCCCTGCTTCGAGTGCAAAGCGACGAACTCGATGCTGCTCTGCATTAGCATCGCCGGCGAGGTCCCCAAGCAGCTATGGGAAGAGATGCTCGATGCGCTCGATGCCGTTTCGCCGCTCGTCGACGACGTTCGGCCGGGACTCGCCTTTCTCGATATGCATGGCATCGCCGGTGAGCCACGCGGGTGGATCGAGCAGACGCGCAGCGCATTGGCTCGTTTCGAACGCGCGATACGAATAGGAGTCGCATCGAATAAGGTCACCGCGCAAGCGACGGCCTACGTTGCCGATGGGACGATTTGCAAGCCGGGGACTGAAGGCGCACTGCTCGCCCCCTTGCCGTTGAGCGTGCTGGAGATCGAGCGCGAGATTATCGAGCGACTCAAGCTGCTCGGCATCGAGCGACTGCGCGATCTCGCGCGCTTGCCGCACGGGCCTTTCGTGCGGCGTTTCGGTGCACCGGCGGCAAGCTGGCACGAACTCGCGCGTGGCATCGACCGGCGCCCCTTCGTGCCGCGGCCTCACACCATTGCAATCGAAGCCTCCATTTTCGGCGAGGGGCGCGCCACTGACGAAGCGCAGGTTTTCTTCGCGCTGCGAATGCTCATCGTGCGGATCTGTTCGGATCTCCAACGGTGCGGTAAGCGTGCCGGCGCGCTGCGTCTCGTCGTCGAGCTGGAAGATGCCGATGCCGCCGATTTCGACGTGCCGCTTGCAACGCCCACGTCGCACGAGCGTACGATCTTCGATATGCTTCGCGCCAAGTTCGAAGGCGCCACGTTTGACGCCGCGATCGTCGGTTTGCGCCTCCAAGCATTGCAGCTCGAGGAAGGAGGAGAAGAACAAACGCTCTTTTGCGCCGATGACGTCGATCCGCACAGGGTCGCAGTGACGATTGCAAGGCTCGAAGCGGCGCTCGGCGATCGCGTCGCGCGCGCGCAGACCCGCGAAGCGCATGTACTAGAGGATCGCTTCGTCTACGAGCCCTTCAAACTGTCCGCTCGCGCAATTCAAGAGCGTCATCCACAACACGATCGCTGCGAGGTCGTTCCGCAACTACGGCTGCTTGAAGTGCGCGAAGTTCCGGTACAGCTTCGCGGCGGCGAGCCGGCATTCGTCGGCCGGCAAGCGGTGCGGCAATGGACCGGCCCCTGGCGCGTGGCGGAACGCCCGCACGCTCCTTCGCCGGTGGCGCGCGACGAGTACGACGTCCTCCTCGAAGACGGAACCGTCGTTCGCATCTACCATCAAGGCTCGCATTGGTATCTTCGCGGCGTTTATGAATGATCGCCGACGGTTACGCAGAGTTACATGCGTGGTCCAATTTTAGTTTTTTGCAGGGAGGCTCGCATCCGGAAGAGCTGATCGAGTGTGCCGCCGAGCTGGGATTGGCGGCGATCGCGCTCACCGATCGTGACGGGCTCTATGGCATGGTGCGGTTTTCGACCTATGCGCGTCAGCGTCAAGTCGAAGCCATCGTCGGCAGCGAGCTTACCTTTGAAGACGGCGCCCGTCTCGTACTCTTGGTTGAAAACGAGCTTGGTTATGCGAACCTTTGCGATTTGATTTCGCGCGCGCAGATGCGCGGCCGCAAAGGGGACGCACGGTTGCGATTTGAGGATTTTGCGGCGCGCAGCGACGGATTGATGGCGCTCGCCGGTGGGCCGTTTGGGTACATCGACCGCGCGCGTGCGGTAGCGTATAAAGAAATTTTTGGCGAGCGCTTCTATATCGAACTGCAGCAGCATCTTACAGCGGAGGAGACGTGCCGCAACCTGCTGCTCGTCGAACTCGCCCATGCATGCGCGATTGATTGCGTCGCCACCAATGCAATCGTCTATGCGCGCAAGGACGATGCGCTTCTCGCCGACGTGCTTGCCTGCGTGCGCGACGGCACGACATTGCAAGCGGCGCGTGCCGCCAATGCTCTACGTCCGAATGCGGAGTTTTATTTGAAATCCCCGCGCGCCATGCAGCGGCTGTTTGCGCAGTATCCGAAGGCGATCGCGGCCAGTGTCGAGATAGCGCGGCGCTGCCGCTTCAGGCTGGAGCGCTTGACCGGGCAGTTTCCGCTCTTTCCCGTACCCGACGGAAGCTCCCCACAGCGATGCCTTCGAAAGCTCGTCTACGATGGCGCCGCAAAGCGCTATCCAAGGCCGCTCGAGACCAAAGTCGAGCGGCAACTCGAATACGAGCTCGGTCTTATCGCCAAGATGGATCTTGCCGGTTATTTCTTGATCGTTTGGGACATCGTGCGCGCCGCCGGCGAACTCGGAGTGCTCTGTCAAGGGCGCGGCTCTGCGGCAAACTCGGCCGTTTGCTACGCACTAGGTATTACGGCAGTCGATCCGATCGCGATGGACTTGCTCTTCGAACGATTCATGTCCGAAGAGCGGCGAGAAATTCCCGATATTGACATCGATTTCGCTCATCAAGATCGCGAGAAGGTCATTCAATACGTATACGAACGGTACGGCCGCGCGAATGCGGCGATGGTTGCCGAGGTAATCTGCTATCGAACGCGCTCGGCCATTCGCGACGTCGGCAAAGCGCTGGGCCTCACGCTTGAGGAAGTCGACGCTGTTGCGCGAGAGTTCGACGCGCGCGAAGAGTTACCCGACGATGCAGGACCGGAAATGCTCTTTTCAATTTGCCGGCGCATCGCCAATTTTCCGCGTCACTTAGGCATTCATTCCGGCGGCATGCTGATCACGCGCGACCCGCTGATGCGCGTCGCGCCGATCGAATGGGCTACTATGCGCGATCGGACCGTCGTGCAATGGGACAAAGACGACTTGCAAGATCTCGGTTTGATCAAAATCGACCTGCTCGGTTTGGGCATGCTTTCGCTCTTGCGCGAGGCCTTTACGATTTACGGACGCTGCGTTGCGCGCGACGACTCCTGGTTGCCCTCTGAGGTGGCGCGTGACGTCGAGTTGCACACGATTCCGATCGGCGACCACGCAACGTACGCCATGATGCAGCGTGCCGATACGATCGGAGTCTTTCAGATCGAATCGCGCGCCCAGCAATCGATGCTGCCGCGTCTGAAGCCAGCCTGTTTTTACGACATCGTCATGCAAGTTGCCATCATTCGCCCCGGACCGATTCAAGGGCAAATGATTCATCCGTTTCTGCGTCGCCGTTGCGGACTAGAACCGGTGACGTACCCGCACCCAAAGCTTAAACCGGTGCTGGAGCGAACCCTCGGCGTGCCGCTCTTCCAAGAGCAGGGCATGCGTTTGGCGATTGAGGCGGCCGGCTTTTCCGCGGGAGAGGCCGACCAGCTTCGTCGCGCCATGGGGCACAAGCGATCGCGTGCGCGGATGGAAGCAATGCACGCAAAGCTCGTCAACGGCATGATTGCCAACGGCATCGATCGCGTCGCCGCCGAGCAGCTTTTCCATATGCTTGAGGGCTTTGCCGATTACGGCTTTCCGGAATCGCACGCAGCAAGCTTCGCACTACTGGCATATGCGTCGGCCTATTTGAAATGCCGGCTTCCCGCGGTCTTCGCTGCGGCGATTCTCAACGTGCAGCCGATGGGCTTTTATTCGACTGAAGTGCTGGTTAACGATGCTCGCCGCCACGGCGTGACGATCAAGCCGATTGAAGTGAACGCCAGCGAATATTGGTCGCACGTCGAGCGCGACGGATCGCTGCGATTGGGCTTTCACCTCGTACGCGGTCTCGGCGAAGCGCAGCAAAAGCATCTAGAAGAGGCAATCGCCCGGGGCACGTTCGATAACGTGCTCGTTTTTGCGCAACGCACTCGGCTCGGGCGCGAAGCGCTAGAGAACCTCGCGATTGCGGGCGCATTCGCGCCGTGGTATGCGTCGCGCCGCGAGGCAATGTGGGCCCTGCGCGGACTCGACGAGCGCGAAGCGCGCGGCGAACTGGGCGCTCTGATGGACGTTGAGGAACCCCACGCTGAATTGGCAGCGGCGCCGGCAAAAACACTCGTTGCTTTCGATCTTTGGTCAACCGGAGTCACGCCGGCGGGTCATGTGATGGAGCATTTTCGCTCGTTCCTCGCATCGAAGAACGTCGTCCCCGCCGCGCAGCTCGCGAAGCTACCGCGAAACAGCGCGTGTCGCGTCGGGGGCCTCGTCATCACGCGACAGCGCCCGGGGACTGCAAAGGGCTTCGTCTTTTTAACGCTCGAAGATGAGACCGGCCTCGTTAACGTGATCGTGCGTCCCGACGTCTACGAAACCTACCGCCGTCCGATTCGCTCCTCGTCGACGCTCATCATCGAGGGAACGCTGCAAAAAGAGAGCGCCTGCATCGACGTTATCGCGAAAAAAATCCAGAGCTTCGACGATGAGGGCATCACTCGGACCGTCGCCGTCCACAGTTTTCAGTAACCTCTCACCGAGCGCCCTCCTTCCGGAGAAGGAACTTCGCTCGCGACGACCATACGAGGTCAAGGGCTATGCGGAGCGAGCGAAAAGTCGGAGGGGTGCGTACGTGCTTTTCGCGCAATGGTGCGCCGAAGACCGCGTTCGACACCAAGAAGGCCGCCGAGCGCGCTATTCCCTCGACCAGCAAAGGACTGCGTCCGTACAAGTGCCTGCAGCACGGCTGGCATCTTGGCCATTGAAGGGTCTCATCCGGTGAGCCGGCGCTTCCACGCGCCGATCGTGTTGACGCTCGCTTTTCTGACGGTGGTCGTCGTCTTGCTCTTTACCGGAGGTCTTTTCGTTCGAAAAGTCGTGGGAGGAGCGTTTCGCGACGCCGAGCTCGTGCGCATCGCCCGGGTCCACTTAGCGGATATGCTCAAGCAGCAGCTCGACGAGGAAACCGGCGTGCGCGGTTATTCCGCCGTTCGCATTCCCGTTCTGCTCGACGCATACTATGGCGGCCGCGCCAATCTTCCGCTGTACTTCCGCCGCGTTCGGGCCGATCTTGAGGCCCTCAAGGTCACCGAGGCATTGCGCCCGCTGCACGATGCCGCACGAACCAATTATCGCTGGGTGCACGAGATCGCATTTCCGCTCATCGCACACCCACGCTCGCGTCAGCGTTTGCAATTGCGTGGCAAGACGCTCGTGGATCGTTTTCGCATCGATTCAGCCATCATCGACGCGGACCTTGCGCGCCGGACAGCCGCGGTCAACGCGGGCGCGCAGCGAGCGGTCGTGTTGGTCGGTCTGCTGGCGCTCGGAGCGATCGTTGCCGTCGTCTTGGCGGCCGTGCTCTTCACCGTCCAGCAGTATCGACTGGCCCAGCGGCTTGATCGCGAACGGAGCTATTCAGAACGCGAACGGCGCCGCGCTGCAGAACTCCGCGCCGCCTACGAAGCGGAAAAGCGGATCGCCGACGTTCTTCAGCAAGCTTTTTCAGAGCGTATCTTTCCGGCCGTGCCGGCGCTAAGCTTCAGCGCGACCTATATTCCGGCAACGGAGCAAGCGAAGGTCGGCGGCGACTGGTACGATGCACTGCAACTCTCCGAAGACCGCGTGCTGCTCGCCATTGGCGACGTCACCGGGCACGGTATCGAAGCGGTCGTCGCCATGAATAAGGCGCGTCAACTGCTCATTGGCTCGGCGCTGCTTGACGCAACGCCGTCGCAGGTGCTTGCCCGGGTCAACTCGGAGCTCGTCCGCGCGAAATCGCCGATCATCACCGCACTCGCCGCGGTCCTCGATACGAGAACCGGCGAGTTCGCATACTGCGCTGCGGGCCATCCCCCGCCCGTGCTGTTGGAGCCGGGTTCGCGCGCCAGGCTGCTGGAGTTCGGATCGCTGCCGCTGGGCGTCGATTCTGGGGTCGAGTATCGAACGCGTAGCGTCCAAACGACACCAGGGACATTGATCGTGCTTTACACGGACGGCGCGATTGAATACGCGCGCGACCTCGCCGCCGGTGAATCCGCATTGCTCCGAGCCGTGGAATCTGCGGCAGAGTGCGCGGCTCCCAATGCGGCGGCCGTCATTCGCGAAAGCATTTTTTCTAGCCAAAAAGTTGCCGATGACGTCGCTATTCTGACGGTGCGGCTCTCGGAAACCGGTGGCGTCTCGGTCGGCGGCCAAGCCGCGGACTCGGCGATAAGCGCGGAGGTGAGAACGAGAAACGCCCGCAAGGTAAATCCGAGCCGGCTGCGGAGGAGTGCGTGACCGATACCGAAGCTATCAAGATCGTTCAGTTCAAGGGCGAGCTCGAGATTGGACGTAAGGGCGAGATACACGACGCTTTGGCGGCCGTGCACGATGCCCGAGCGATTCTCGTCGACCTCGCCGAAGTATCCTATGCCGATTCCATCGCCTTGACCGAGCTGCTGCGATTTTGTGTCAAGGCTCAACGCGAGGAACGGCCGGTAGCATTGCTGATTCAAACGCCGCAGTTCGCGCGTCTGATTCAATACGCGGGATTGGCGAGTTCGTTTAAGGTTTTCGCTCAGAATGCCGAGGCGTTGGAGTATCTCCAAACGAGCATCCGGTCGTGAAGCGCGCGTCCGCGTTGAGTCTTCATTGCCCGGCGCACTCGCGGTGCGTCGCCCCGGCACGTCATGCGCTCGCCGCATTCTTGCGCGCGCTCGAGTTCGATCGCCATTTGCTGGAAGACGTTACTACCGCCGCCGGCGAGGCCTTGGCGAATATCGTCGAGCACGCATACGCGGACGGCGGCGACGAGGCGGACGGGCGCTACCTTGAACTGACAGCCGAGTTCGACGGTAGCGGTACGCTGGCCGTCGACGTCGCGGATGGCGGATCGTTCATCGCGCGGCACTCTTTGCCCGGCCGCGGATTCGGTCTGCGAATTATCCGAACCATCGCACAACGTCTGACGATCGATACCGCAGCCGGCACGCGATTGCGAATGGTATTCGAGTGCAAAAGTTGATGAACGTCATTCATTGCTCTATGGGAGTTCTCAGTCTCGCCGTCGTAACGAAGCAATAGATTACCCGCTCCGGGAGGAAAAGCGCATGGCTTGCACCCTACGGCTGAACCGATCGGCGTTGATGACGGCCTTTGTGTTGTTGCTTTCGGCGTGCAACGGAAGCGGGTCGCTCCCTGGTGGAAACACCGGGCTGCCGTTTCTGAACGCACTGCCGAGCGGATCGCCGGCCCTGCGGACGCATCGCAGCGCGTCGAGCAGCAAGATTCAGCACGTTATTATCGTCATTCAAGAGAACCGTTCGTTCAACAATTTGTTCTACGGCTTCCACGGCGCAACGACGGCGAAGTACGGCTACAATACCTCGAACCAGAAGATCACGCTTCAGCCCGTACCCCTGGAAACGAATTGGGATATCGAGCACGACTCGAACGGATTTTTCGAGTCGTGTAACGGCACGGGCAGCGTTCCCGGCACTGACTGCCAGATGAATGGTTTCGACAAAGAGTACTCCGGCTGCAGGAGCTCGTGCCCGAATGCCAACCCGCCGTACAGTTATGTGCCGCATACCGAAACGGTGCCGTACTTTACTATGGGTAAGCAGTACGTTTTGGCCGATCAGATGTACGCTTCAAATTTGGATGCGAGCAGCTTTATCTCGCATCAATACTTCATTTCGGGCCAGGCAGAAGGGGCCGTCAACTTTCCCGGCGGGGCGTGGGGCTGTCCCGGCGGCTCGGGAGATTTCATCTCTGAGATCGGCCCGCAGCGGCAGATTCCGTCGGCCTACGAAGTCGTCTGCTGGGATCCAACGACGTTGGGCGACGAACTCGACAATGCGAGCGTCCCTTGGGCGTTCTATACGGCGACGGTCAACGGCGACGAAGGCATCTGGAGCGCCTATCAGGCGATCAAACACATCTACTACGGTCCGGACTGGAAAAAAGACATCATCACCCCGCAAACGCAGTTCTTCAGCGACGTATCGAACGGAAATCTGCGCGCGGTAAACTGGATCACGCCGACCTGGGAAAACTCCGACCACGCAGGCTCTGGCCACAATACCGGGCCGGCGTGGGTGGCTTCCATCGTCAACGCGATCGGTCAATCACAATATTGGAAGAACACGGCGATATTTATCTTCTGGGACGACTACGGCGGCTGGTACGATCCCGAGCCACCGGCATACGAGGATTACGATGGCCTCGGCCTGCGGATTCCGATGCTGGTCGTTTCGGCGTACGCAAAGAAGGGCCACGTATCGCACGTACACTACGAGCACGGCAGCGTCTTGAAGTTCATCGAGGATATCTGGGGCTTGCCGCGGCTCGCCGCCAGCGATCAACGTGCCAACTCCCCGGCGGCCGATTGCTTCGATTTCACTAAACCACCAAGAAAGTTTGTGATGATTCCATCAGCTCATGGCAAAGATTTCTTTCTCGATCAGCCGAGCTCGCATCGGCCGCCGGATACCAATTGAGACGCGCGGCGGCCCTTGCGGCCCTCTCGTTGCTGGTCGCCGGCTGCGCTAGCAACGGCAGCGTTCCGGCCACGTCGACTTCGCTTTCAAACCCGCTCGTCCGCCACGACGCGAGCAGCGGGAAGATTCAGCACGTCGTCATCATCGTGCAGGAGAACCGTTCCTTCAACGATCTCTTCTACGGATTTCCGGGCGCGACCACGGCGAAGTACGGCTACGACACCTACGGCAAGAAAATTACCCTCCGACCGATCGGATTAGAGACGACGTGGGATCTCGATCATAGCTCGAATTCGTTCTTCGAGGCTTGCAACGGCACCGGGAGCATTCCCGGCACCGATTGTCAGATGAACGGCTTCAATCAAGAGTACGTCGGCTGCGGGCACAGCGGCGCGCCGCCCTGTCCCTACAAATATCCGCAGTACGCCTACGTGCCGCACTCCGAGACGGCGCCGTACTTCGACATCGGCAAACAATACGTGCTTGCCAATCAGATGTATGCTTCGAATTTCGATGCGAGCAGCTTCATCTCGCATCAATACATTATCTCGGCGCAAGCGGAGTCGGCTGTGAACTATCCCTACGGCGCCTGGGGCTGTCCGGGCGGTTCCGGCGACATGATCAGCGAGGTGGGACCGCAGCGTCAAATCCCCCACGGTTATGAAGTCGTTTGCTGGGATCCGACGACATTGGGCGACGAGCTCGACAACGCTAAGGTTTCGTGGGCGTACTACGCGGTGTCGTATTCGGGCTATCCCGGAATATGGAGCGCCTATCAGGCAATCCATCACATTTATTATGGCCCCGATTGGCAAAACGATGTCATCAGTCAGCCCGCGCAGGTCTTGACCGACGTTGCGAACGGAAAGCTTCGCTCGGTGAGCTGGGTCACGCCGACGTGCGCTAACTCCGATCACGCGGGATGCGGTTCCAAGACCGGCCCGTCCTGGGTGGCGTCGGTCGTGAACGCCATCGGCCAATCGAAGTATTGGAATTCGACGGCAATCTTCATTATGTGGGACGATTACGGCGGCTGGTACGATCCCGAACCGCCGGCTTATGAAGATTACGACGGCCTTGGATTACGAATTCCGATGCTCGTCGTGTCGCCCTACGCAAAGCGGGGATACATTTCGAATGTCCACTACGAGCACGGCAGCATTTTGAGGTTCATCGAAGATATCTGGGGCCTCCCACGCCTTGCCGCCAGCGACAGCCGCGCCACGTCGCCGGCAGCGGACTGCTTCGACTTCACGCAATCGCCGCGCAAGTTCAAGAAGATTCGAGCGACGCTCGGAGAGCAGTACTTCCTGCACCAGGCCCCCGATCTTCGCATACCCGACGCAGAGTAGCCGCGTGCCGATCCGATTTCGCCGCCACGGCGTAGCGGCGCGGATCGGCACCGCCCTGGCGCTTGGCCTGTGCGGATGCAACGGCGGCGGCTCGAACGCCGCCGAATTTGCTAATTCGGTGCCGGCAACGGCGCGCGCCGCGCGTCACCAGACGAGCCAAAACGCTATCGAGCACGTCGTCATCGTCGTTCAGGAGAATCGCTCGTTTAACAACCTGCTCTACGGTTTTCCGGGCGCGACCACGGCGAAGTATGGCTTGGATAGCGCCAATCACAAGATCGCGCTGCGTCCGATCGGGCTCGAGACGACCTGGGATCTCGACCATAGTGCTACGTCGTTTTTTGAAGCGTGCGACGGAAGCGGGAGCATACCCGGCACGAACTGCCGGATGAACGGGTTCGACCAGGAGTGGGTCGGCTGCGGCACTGGCGGGGGACCGCCGTGCCCGAACAAGCACCCCCAGTACTCGTACGTGCCCCACTCCGAAACGAAACCCTATTTCGACACTGGCGAACAGTACGTCGTAAGCGATCAAATGTATGCCTCGAATTTCGATGCGAGCAGTTTCATCTCGCATCAGTACATTATTGCCGGCCAAGCCGTGTCGTCGGTCAACTATCCTTGGAGCACCTGGGGCTGCCCCGGCGGCTCCGGCGACGAGATCGCGACCGTTGGGCCCGATCGCCAGGTACCCTACGGTTACCAGGCCGTCTGTTTTGAAGATACGACGCTAGGTCAAGAAGCCGACGATGCCGGCGTATCGTGGGCGTTCTATACCTCGGCCGTCTCTGGCGACGGCGGACTCTGGAGCGCGTATCAGGCCAATCGTCACGTCTACGACGGGCCCGACTGGCATAAAGACGTCATCACACCCCAAACGCGGTTTTTCAGCGACATTCAAAAAGGGAAACTGCGCCAAATCAGCTGGATCACGCCGACCTGCGAAAACTCCGACCATGCGGGATGCGGCTCGAACACCGGCCCCTCGTGGGTAACGTCGCTCGTCAACGCCGTCGGGGAATCGAAGTATTGGGATTCGACGGTGATGTTCATTTTTTGGGACGATTACGGCGGGTGGTACGACCCGCAGCCGCCGGCCTACGTAGATTACGACGGTTTGGGTTTGCGTATTCCGATGATCGTCGTTACGCCATACGCCAAGCGCGGGTGTGTGTCACACGTCCATTACGAGCATGGAAGCATTTTGAAGTTCACCGAGGATGTTTTCGGCCTGCCGCGGTTGGCGGCGAGCGACGCGCGCGCGAACTCGCCTGCGCAAGATTCGTGCTTCAACTTTGGCGGCACGGCGCGTGCTTTCAAGAAGATCGCCGCACCATACGACCGAGATTACTTTCTGCGCCAACCACCCGATCTGCGCATGCCCGACACGCAATAGCCTTCGGTTTAATCAGCGCCGGCTCTGGGTAGGCTGCCTGCGGCAGTAAAGGAGGCATCAATGAGTAAAGACCCGCTCGACAACGTGGGTGATGCGATCAAGAAGGGCGTGGACGACGTCAAAGACCGAGTCCACGAAACGCAACACCGTTCGGAGGCCGAAGGTGAGCGCGCCCGGCGCGACGTTTTGGGTGACTCGATGACCCCAGGCGAAAAAGTCGGCTCGATCGCCGATGAAGCCAAGAATCGCGCGCAGGCGGAAGTCGATGCAATGAAACGCGAGCTTCGCGACAGGACGTAGGCTCGGTAAAGCTCCGCGGCCAAATCACCTTGCGTGATCGAGCGGCGGAGCTTCTTATTTTCGCTCGCGGCTGCGGGCGCGTTGCCCGCGGTGCGCTCCGCGGCGCGAGCCGGCGATTCGCCGCCGATCGATGCTGCTTTGGTACTGAGCGGCGGCGGGGCCCGCGGCGCGTACGAAGCCGGCTTCATCGGTGAGCTCGCTGCAGTCGCGCAGGTTCCGGATGGCTCCCCCCTCCCGCCATACGGGCTCGTCTGCGGAACCTCGATCGGCGCGCTCAACGGCTGGTTCGTCGCCACTGCGCAGTATCGGAAGCTGCGCGAACTTTGGTACGGGATAAGTGGACAAGACATCATTGCGCTCAAGCCGCAATACGCCGCGCTGCGCGACCCCGAGAGTGGATTGTTCGATCGCGCAGCTGCCGCGGTCAGCCTCATCGAGTTGGCGCGCAATCAGAGCGGAATTCTGCAAAGTAAACCTGCCTATGAATGGATCGTTCGCAACGTCGACCCCCGTGCACCGTTGGCGATGCCGCTCGTCTGGGCGGTGACGAATCTATCGCATCAGCGGCCGGAATACTTTTTCGTCGATCCGGAAATTCGCAGCTACGAGCGGCGCGAGCAGATCGCGCGCGCGTTGCGAATCTCGCTCGGACCGCAAACGATCGTCCGCGAGGCGACGCCGGAAATTCTTCACCGCGCAATCTTTGCCTCAGTTGCGATTCCGATCGCCTTCGATCCGGTGATGATGCCGGGCCCGAGCGGCACCATCGACGCGTATTGCGACGGCGGCGTCGCGAGCAACTCGCCGGTGGGAATTGCGCACGCGCTCGCCGGCGCGGCCGACGTCATCTTGCTCAGCCCGCCGTTCGAACCTGGGGACCCCTATGGCGATGCAGTGGAGGTCGCGTTCGGCGCGTTCGCGACCGTGCAGCGCAAGCTTCTGGAAGTGGAAATGCGCAATACCTACTTCCAATCGGTGGGCAAGCGCGCGTTACGCCGGCTGGAACCGGGCGAGTTGGCGCGGGTGACGCGCGGGAACGACCTGCTGGCCCGCTATGTCGAAAGCATTCCAGAGACCGAACTGCGCTACGCGCGTCCGGCGCAAGCCCTGCCGCTCGGGGTCGTGGCATTCGACGATGCAAGCGGCATCTACGACGCATACCGCCGCGGCTGGGAAGACGCCGCCCGCGGTTTTACGCCGTACGACTGGGAGACGTTTGTTCTCTAGCCGGCGTTACTTTTGCGGCGTCGCTAAGAAACCGTTGGTATTGCCCTTGTCGTCGTCGATGTAGTAGCCGACCATATAGTCGTGATTTTCCACGCTCGTCACGACGGTTGCGCCTTTTGAGTGCGGCGCGTCGATCTGCGTCCAGCCCTCGCTGCCCAAGGGATGGCTGAGCAGGAAGCCGTGCGTGTGGTTCGCGCTATCGACAAATGAGCCCGTGATTTGATCCTGCCAGTTTACGCCGGTGGGTTCGGTGCTTTTCGCACGCGGAAAGGCGTAGTAGCTGAAGACGCCGCCCTTCAACATCCAAATTTTACATGGCCCGGGATCGCACGAATCGATTCCCTTCTGCGTCGTCATCCATCCGACGATATCGCCTTTGCCGTTGATTCCGGTCGCCGCCGCGCTGTAGGCTCCCTGCGGAGTAATGCCATGGAACTTGCCCACCGTCGCGTTGAGCTCGAATGCATGATCGATGCCGTACTCATCGGTAAAGAATCCGACGGCCAAGTCGGCGTCGTTGATACCGAGCAGCTCGGTGACGTTCGACGTTCCGCCGCGAAGCTTCTGATCTTTGTAGATTGTCCAAACGCCGCCTTGCAGTATAAATCCGAAGATGGCCCCTTGTTTGGAAACCTCCCAGCCCGCCGTCGCCTTCGAGTTATTCAGCGAGGTGGCCACGGTGTCGACTGCACCAGGGTAGTTTAGCGGGCGGAAGCTGTCCTTACCATAGTCGCCCACGACGAAACCGCGGTGTGGATCCCGCCCCGATCCGTTGCCGGTGTATCCAGTGATCTTGCCGGTATTATTGATGCCCGAGAGCGCGTTGAAATTCTGATTGTTGGGGTTGTTAAGGGTGCTGAACTTCCAATGCGACGAGCCCGCCGGCTGCGCGCCGCGAGCGCTTTGAGCTCCAAGCATTGTCGCCGTACCGGGGGTAAATGCCGAATACCCGCTACATCCGGCGATCGTCGAGAGCGCGCCAAACAGCACGAGGGAGCCGCATGCGTAGGAAGATTTTTTCTGAGTTCGCGCACGCCGTGGGAGGCTTTTCTTGAGTCTCACTTCGCTCCTCATCGCGCCAGGTTTGGTTAATAAATAGAAGATTTGCCGAGCGGCCCTATCCTTGGATGCGGTTTGGTACTAGTATATTCGTACTACCTTTCATGCTTCCTGGCGCCTTCCGGCGCTGAAAGGGAAAACGAAGATGCGCACCATCCCTGCTGGTTTCGTCCTCGCCCTGGCCGCGTCGCTCCTCGGCAGCTGTGCCGGTGGTGGCCTCGGCGGATCGCCGCTCCCCACGACCAGTGCGAGTTCGATCCATAGGCTCGACTCGGTTGGCGGAGGCCCGCCGGTGAAGGGTCCGATGGCCCGGCACCGTTCCCATTCGCTCGATTCCGTCGGCGGCGGCCCACCGATCAAGTCATAGTTCTGCCCCGAAAATTTTTGCTAGAATGTCGAAAGCGAGGAATCGAAAGGTGCCGTCAGGCTAACTGGAGTACCGCACGTACCGGCGTCACCCGGCGGTTGACCCCCGGCCCCTTATTGTTTGCTTTGCTTTCACGCTGTAGGGATCATGTTAACAAGCGCTAGACAGGCTCGCCCCGGCTTTTACTCCGAGGGGTTCGAAAAGGCGTTTATGGCTGCGGACTTGGACCGTTGCCACGAGCTCGTTGATTCCGCCGTGGGCTATGACGCGGTTATCGCTTCGGCGCGATTGGCATTGCGCGAGCGGCGTTATGTCGATGTCATCGGCGCGCTTTCCGAAGTTCCCAAAGGGTCGGTGGAAACGCGAAACGTGCGCGACGTGCTGCTCGGTACGGCCTTGGGATTGACCCGAGATTATCACGCTGGGCGCCGGCTGATCGATCGGGCTCTCACCCAGCTCGAGCCGGGCGATCCATGGCGCGACGAGGCGCTCTACTTTAAGGCGGTGATCGCCTGGATGCGGCACGATCATCGCGATGCATTGGAAGCGGTCGAAACGCAACTTAGCTCGCTCGAGCCAAACCATCGCGCGCGCGCCCACATCTTGCTTTCCTGGATTGCGTTGCGTCGCGGTGAAGTCTTGCGCCAGGTCGACGAACTTCAAAAGGCGCTCGACGAGCTGGACGCTGCCCACGTCGCCGATCAGTATTATCGCGCCAATGCGCTCTTTACCCTCGCATTGCTCTGCCGCGAGTTGCCCCTTCGAGAAGTCGCCGAACGGGTGCGAAGCATCTTCGAGTCGCTGCCTTGGACGCGCGGGTTGCAGCTCGAACGTTTTGAAGTGACGCGATTCCTCGCCGCGATCGACGAGCTCGACGGTAACGAACTCGCCGCGTTCGCCGGCTTTCGGAAGGCGGCACGTCTCGCGCCCTCCGAACACTGGAGCGTCCTTTGTCTGCTCGATCGCTCGTTGCTGGCGAAAAATACCGGCGAAAAGGCGTTTGCGAACGAGCAACTGCTCGAGGCGCACGAGATAGCGCAGCGTCTCTCCTGGAACGACGTGCAGGGTGAAGAAAGGTCGGCGCTGCTGGTGCTTGCCGAGCTCTTTGCGCACGAGAATGCCGCCGTTGCAGAACAGTACCTCGCTCGGTACCGTACGCTCACGACTGCCGTCATTCCAATTCTTGCTTACGGGACCGATCTTCGCGTGAAAGGGTTCGAAGCGTACACTCAGGGCGTCGCGTGGGTGCGTCTCGGCGATGTGGCCGTCGGAAAAGACGCGCTGACCGAAGCCTGGACGATCTTCGAAGATTTCAACTACGCCTGGCGCGCGGCGCTCTGCGCGCTCTCCCTCTACGAGGTGACGCACGATCGGCGATGGATCGCGCGTGCGGCGCGCAAGATTGAGCCATGGCCTCGGAGTTGGATCGCGCGCCGAGTCGCCGAAGCAGCGAACACGTCGGTGCTTGCGCTCGACCGCATCCCGCCGGCAAAACGTCAGGTGCTCGAGCTCGTTCGCGCGGGCCGGCGAAACTCAGAGATTGCTCATGCCTTGGGCCGCAGCCCGAACACCGTGCGAAATCAGCTTGCGCAGCTCTTCCAAACGTTCAACGTCAAGAGCCGAGCCGAGTTAGTGGCCGCGCTCTCGAAGCCGGTGGTGCCGTTCAACGTCGTCCAGCACAGCCGCAAACGCCCAAGCCCAGGTTAAGCCGGACCGGTATACTTTTCTCTGATCGCGGCGAGAATGCGTTCGCGGCTCGTTTGCGGTTCGCGTTGCGCGCGATGCGCGGCCTGGGCCAGCTCGTCGTCGCCGATAGCTTGCTCGAACCATTTCGCGTAGTCGCCCCGGCGTAAATGATGCGACCACGTTTCGTCGTCAATGCCCTCGGCGATCTGTGCGAAAATGGTTAGGTTATTGGCGCGCAGGTTGAGCTTGCCATCCGGCCCTTGAAAGAAGAAGCTCTTTTCCGGCGCGAGATCACCCTCGGCGTACTTGCGCCGATGACGCGTTTTTTTGGATTGTGGCGGCCACGGTTCGGCGAGAACCGCCTCATGAGGTGCATGCGCCTGCCATAGCAAGACGTGCGAATCGCTCGGTTTTGAGACTTTGTCGTTCAGGGTTGCACCCGTTGCCTTTTCGATTGTCGCGGCGGCATCGTCGCCGACGGCGACCACAGTTTGTACCGTCGTGAGAAGCGCGGGCGCGAGGTGATTGGGCTCGGTGGTAATCGCGAGCAAACCGTAGAGTTCGCGGGGCAGGATAGCGTCGGGGTCGCGTTGCGAGGGAAACAAATGATGCGCTTCATCGAGCACGATCCAGTGCGGGCGACCGAATCGCGCTCGACAGGAGAAGAGGTGCGGAAGTAGCTCGTCGACGTAGGCGGGGCGGTCGTGCATCTGAACGCCCAGCAGGTTGACGATCGCGCTGCGCTCGGGGTTATCGAGGACGTCGCCCACTTCCGCGAGAGTTGGAATCGTCTTGGCATCGCCGAGCACGATCGCATCCCCAAGAGTATCGTAGTCGCCTTCCGGGTCGACGACGCATACCTGATATCCCCGCTGCATCAAACGCTCGACAAATCCCGAGGCTGCCGTCGATTTACCATGACCGGAGGCGCCCGCAAAAAGCATCGTACCGCGCAGATACGGATCGATCAGGATTTCGGCGCCGTCACTCGCCGTTCCGAAGGAGACGCGACGATGCTCGAGTGACACGTCCGCGAGATCGTTCTCGAGGATACTCGTCGCCAGGCTGGTGACACCTTGGCCGTTTGGCTTCTCCAGAACGATGTCGGCATGCGCCTTGACGGAATCCAGGGCGTTGCCGGTGGCAGCCGAGCATTCGCAGAGCGTAAGAAACGCGTGGTCGTTCTCCGCGTCGCCGACGCCAACGGCGTTGTGCGCGGAGAGTTTTAGCACTTTAAGCGCGGCGTCAAGGCCGCTGGCTTTATTGACCCCGGAGGGGAGCACCATCACCGCGCCCTTATTGAAAATGAGTTGCATCTCCAAGCCTAACTCCCGAATTGTGTCCAACACCGTCTTTTCGTGCGGCTCGCGCGTGGCTACGATGACGTCGCCTACCCCTTCGAGCGGAACGCCTCGCGCTTGGAGAAGTTGTGCCAACTCCGGCGGCGGTGGTGGTGCCAGCACCGCCCGTTTCTTCTGGGCCGGTTCGTAGAGAACGGCGCCATTTTCCGCGACAATCGCATCGAAAAGGTCGATTTTCTTGAAAATGCTCGCCAAGTCGTCGAGGATTCGTCCGGTCACCATAATGAGAAATCGATTGCTCTGGCGTAGCGCCGCGAGCGCCTGGAGAGTCGCTGCCTCGACGTCGCCTCCCCTCGCAAGCGTTCCGTCGTAGTCGGTAACGAGCGCCAAATACCGCATATGCCGAGATACTTTCCCCAGGCCGACACGTTTCCGCGCTACAGCGCGTGGGAATTACTGCGAGATGACGCATCCTCATCCCCTCCATGGCGTTCGCGTGGCAATTCTGGTCGACAATGGCTTCGAGCAGGTCGAACTGACTCGGCCGCGCGAGGCGCTGCATGCCGCCGGTGCGACGACGTCAATTGTCTCCCCGCAAGCGGTGGTCGTCCGAGGCTGGAACGGCGATGAGAAGGGCGAGGAGTTCCAGGTCGATTTCAGCATCGCCGATGCGAAACCGCTGGATTTTGACGCGCTGCTTTTGCCCGGCGGGGTCTGGAGCGCCGACTCGCTGCGGACAAACAACAAAGCGGTGCTTTTCGTGCACGCCATGCAGATCGCACGCAAGCCCATTGCCGCGATCTGCCACGGCCTCTGGATCCTCGTCGAGACCGATTACGTCCGTGGCCGAAAACTGACGTCGTGGCCCTCGCTGCGCACCGACATCGTGAACGCCGGCGGCAACTGGGTCAATCGCCCCGTGGCGGGCGACGATCTCCTGGTGACCAGCCGCAAGCCGGCGGACCTGCCCCGATTTAACGAGGCGATGATCGCGCTCTTCACGGGCGTCGCGCAGGGCGCGGGCGCCGTTTCATAACGGTGGCTCGGGGCAATTCCGAACGCGCGCCCACGCTAGCGCAGAAGCTCGGTGCCGAGCTTATCGGTACGCTCTTCCAAACGCTCGCCGCGACGAGCGTCGACGTGCTGTATTTTACCGGAGTGGGACACGTCGACTATGTTTCACGGTGGCTCGCTCGCGGTTTTATGACCGCCGCGATAATCTACGCATTCAGCGGAATATCGGGCGCGCACATCGATCCCGCGGTTTCGCTGGCCTTCGCCGCGCGCCGAGCAATGCCGGTCGCGCAGATGATCTATTACTGGGTCGCTCAGTTCGCGGGCGGCTTCGGTGCTGCACTGCTGGTCTTTGCGCTGTGGGGACACGCGATCGTGCTCGGCGCAAGCCATCCGGGTCCGAACTTTACGCCGGTGCAGGCGGCAATCGTCGAAGTAATTTTGACCTTCCTGCTCATGCTAGTCATTTTAATGACCGCGGAAGAGTCGGCAACGGTTGGGAAGCAGGCCGCCCTCGCCGTCGGGTTGACGGTCGCGGTCTGCGGGTTCTTTGCGGGCCCTATCAGCGGTGCCTCGATGAATCCCGCACGATCGATTCCGCCACAGATCGTCGGGGGAGCATATAATCTCATTTGGATCTACACCGTCGGCCCGTGCGTCGGAGCGTTGCTCGCCGTTCTCGCAATGCGAATCTTCTTCGACCGTCCGGACAAGGGAGAGCGAAAAGCGGCAAAAGGCGCGTAATCGGGCCTCCTCGTAGTATTGCGACCATGCGTATCGTGCGGTGAATCGTCCCAGCAACACCGTCGCGTTTATGTTCACCGACGTCGAGGCCAGCACGCGCCGCTGGGAGCGCTATGGCGATGCGATGCGCGATGCGCTGCGCCGCCACGACGCGATTCTGCGCGAGGAGATCGAAGGGCGCGAGGGATACGTCTTCAAGACAATCGGTGACGCGTTTTGCGCGGCATTCCCTGCGGCGAGTCGCGCGCTCGAAGCGGCGATCGCCGTCCAGCGGCGTTTGGCCGGTGAAGACTTCAGCACCGTCGACGGGCTTTTCGTTCGTATGGCCATTAACGCCGGCCAAACCGACGAGCGCGACGGCGACTACTTCGGGCCGGCGGTGAACCTAACCGCGCGACTCATGACCGCCGCGCACGGCGGCCAAATCTTAATTTCGGGCATGGCTGCCGATCTTCTCTTACCGTATCTGCCCAACGGCGTCGTGCTTCGGCACTTGGGCTCGCTTCCGCTCAAAGACATCCAAGCGCCCGAGCGCGTCTATCAGCCGATTGCGCAGGGATTGCGTTCGGATTTCAAACCGCTGCGGGCGCTTGAAACGCCTCCGAACAATTTGCCCCGGCAGAGCACGAGCTTCGTCGGCCGTCACGAGGACCTCGCGCGCGTCGAAGCGCTGCTCGACGAGGGCCCGCTGCTAACCATCGTGGGCGCCGGTGGAATCGGGAAAACGCGGCTCGCGCTAGAGGTTGCGGCCGCGCGGCTCAACGACGAGCGGGATGGGGCCTGGTTCGTCGACTTATCGTCGATCGCCACCGCGGGATTGATTCCGGCGACGATCCTCGCCGCCGTCGGCGGCGAGCGTTCGCCCGACGGCGAGGCCCTCGACGACTTGCTCGATTTCCTGGAAAAGCGTCAGATGCTGCTCGTTTTGGACAACAGCGAGCACCTCGTGTCAGAGGTTGCCGCACTGGTCGCGCAGATTATTTTGCGGTGCACCGAGCTCACGGTGCTCGCAACCAGCCGTTCGCCGCTCGACATTTCAGGCGAGCGAATCTATCGCCTCTCGTCGCTCGATTCGGCTTCGGCGGTGCAGCTCTTTGGCGATCGCGCGCGCGCCGCGAATTCGGCATTTGTGCTCGATAAAAAGCTTGCTGCAGTACAGCAGATTTGCCGCCGTCTTGACGGCATTGCGTTAGCTATCGAACTCGCGGCCGCGCGCGTACGGACGATGTCGATCGAAAGTCTCGCATCGCATCTCGAGCTACGCCTTCTTACCGGCGGCCGCGATCGCCGGCCCCGGCAGCAAACGATGCGCGCATTGATCGACTGGAGCTACGATCTCCTTTCCGATGACGAGCGCATGGCGTTGCGGCGAGCCTCTGTTTTCGCGCGTGGCTTCACGCTTGCTACGGCTGCCGCCGTTTGTAGCCTCGACAACGACGAGTGGAAAATTTTAGATTTGCTGACGTCGCTTGCGGAAAAATCGCTCCTCGTCGTCGACGTTCAAGGAGACGATCAACGATATCGTTTTCTCGAGCCCATTCGCGAATACGCATACGAGAAGCTCGTTGAAATCGGCGAGCTCTCGGCGACGCTGTGCAGGCACGCGTCGGCGCTGGCTTCGCTTGCGCGCGATGCGTACGAAGAATGGGACCGCGGTCCTCAGCCTAGCTGGCTGACGCGTTTTGAAGCGGAACTGCCGAACCTTCGCAACGCGCTTCGCTGGGCGTTCGACGAGGCGAACGACAAGATGCTGGGCGCTGCGATCGTTGCCGATACGGCGGTCCTTTTCTTGCGGCTGGGCTTTCTCGACGAGGGTACCGAGTATTGCCAACGGGTTTTGGGCGCGCGTCTCGGGCTTGCCCCGTCGCTCGAAGGCCGCTTGCGCTACGGTCTATCGATGCTCTACAGCAATCTCGGCGCCGATAAGAAATGCCTCGAAGCAGCCATCGCGGCCGTTTCTTGCTATCGCGAGGCCGGCGACGAGCGAGGCCTCGCGCGAGCTCTCTCGCAAGTGTCGTCCCGTTACGCGTTGCAGTCGAGGTACGCGCAAGCCAAAGAGGCGGCAAACGAGGCGCTGCACTTAGCGCGCGAAAGTGATGACCGCCGTCTTTTGGCCGACGTTTTACGCCGATGCGCCACGACGTTCGCAAGCGATGGTCCGGAAATCGTGCGCTCGATGTTTGCGCAAAGCGTTAGGCTTTTCCGCGCGCTCGGCCGCGGCGACGATACCTGGCGCGCGCTGACGTGGTCGGCACAGTGGGAAATGACGGTTTCCAACTACGCCGAGGCGGCAGCGCAGTTGCTCGAAGCGGCAACGGTCGACGAACGCGATTCGGCGATGATGTTCACCGCGGGTGACATCGCCAACTGTTATCTCGCCCTCGGGGACTGGCAGAGAGCGGCGCCCTTCGTGCGTCAGTCGCTCGGCCTTGGCGCGAAACTTCGCCATTCGGTCGTTATCGCGACGGCAGTGATGCAGCTCGCGCTGATGGCCAGCAAAAACGATCCAAAGTGCGCGGCCCGGCTGACCGGCTACGCCGAGGAGCGCTTTCGCGCCGTCGGCTACGAACCGTCCGCGCCTGAAGACGGATTCGTGCGACGCCTGCACGAGAGTTTTCGCGACGCGCTCGAGCTCGCGGAGCTCGACCGCCTTCTTAAGGAGGGCGCGACGTGGAGCGACGATCAGGCTGTCGCCCACGCGTTCTCGGCAACGCCTTAGCAGGGATGCGGAAGCGTATCGCGCCGGATGTCGCTGCTCGTTCCCTTATAGTAGCACTTGTGACTCAACGTATACGTGCCGTATTCGCCGGTGCACCCGTAGGCGGCAGTGTAGGATCCAGTGAGCTTGCGAGTCTGCGAGTCGTACGTGCCGGAATCGGCAAAGACGCAATACGTGCCGCTCGGCGACTGCACGACGGTGTTACCCTTGACCGAGCTGCCGCTCGAGTTCCAGGCGACGTCCGCCGGGGTCGAGCTCGGCGTCGTCAATGGACCACCTAGAGAACTTTCGTACTGCGAAAGCCACAGTGTGACTTTCATCGTCCCACGCACGCTGTCAACGAACGTTCCTTTGTATTCACCACTGAGGCTCGAACTCGTCGCAACGCCGCCCGCGCGGCTCTGCGCTGTTTGTGGCGCCGTGGCGGCGCCTGGGACGCCGCTGCCGCCGCACGCGGCAAGCGCGATAGCGACGGTTACGCCGAGCAGGCGGCGAGTAATTAAGCTGTCCATCGAATCCTCTCCAGAGCAAACGTTGTAGAGGAGCATACCGCTCTGGAGCACTAAGTGCCTCTTTACTGTTGCTGGCATCCTGGAGGGCACGTGAGAGGTTCGTTATTGCTACGAGCGGGCTGCACGTTCGTCGCATCTGTCGGGCTCCTATGTTACGCAAATGCGGTGAGCGCTGCGACGACTGGCGCCATTGTGGGTACCGTGCTCGACGCTTCGACGAAGACGCCGATCGCGGGCGCGCAAGTCAGCGCCGTAAGTCCATCACAGGTGGCTCGAGTGACGACCGACGCGACAGGCCGGTTTACGTTTCTGTCGCTGGGGCCGGATACGTATACGATATCGGTCGAAAGGGAGGGCTACATCGCCGTTTCGATCGCCGGTATCGCAGTCTTTGCCGATCAGAGTCAAGTGGTCCCGATCGCGCTTCAGAAAAGTCTCAGACAAATCGCGCGCGTTACCTCGCGATCTTCACTCAGTCCGGTACGCCCCGGGACGGGTACCGACGTGTACTCGGTCAATCCGAATCTGACGGCTGCGGCGGCGCCGCTTGGCGGCGGCGGCGGCCTCAACAATGCCTACTCCGCAATCGCGGCGATGCCAGGGGCATACGTCCCGCCCAATCAAGTCGGCGTGAACCAAACGGTCTACATTCGCGGCGGATACTACGATCAGATCGGCTACGAGTACGATGGCGTCCCCATCAATCGGTCGTTCGATAACTATCCTGGAAACTCGGAAGCAACGCTCGGTCAGCAAGAACTCCAAATTTACACCGGAGGTGGCGAGGCCGACGCCAACGCGACCGGTCTTGCCGGATTCATCAATCAGGTCATCAAGACGGGCACGTATCCGGGTTATGCCACCGGCAGTTTGGCAATCGGGACTCCGACGTTCTATCACGATGCGCGCGTCGAGGCCGGAGGATCGACTCCGGACCGCGATTTTTCTTACTACGTCGGCATCAGCGGAACGAATCAGGACTTCCGCTATTTCGATCAATACAACGGGGCCAGCTTGACGAACAGCATACCGTACGGTTACTGGCCGTCGCACGTTACGACGAATCTCCCGTTTTGGCCCGCGGTCTATCCGGGGTGTCAAAACAATTCCACGTATACTAATCCAGCGTATCTTGGGCCAAAGAGCACGACCGGCCTGAGCAACGATCCCGGCTGCTTCGGCTCGTATCCATCGAACTACGGGCAGCCGTCCACCTTCGACAGCCGCGATGTGGTTGCGAACTTCCATCTTGGCGTGCCGCATCGCAGGGATGCCGGTCGTGACGACGTGCAGCTACTCTATATGTCGTCGGCGAACTTCACCCAAGACTATTCCAGCCTCGACGATGCCGGCGCCCTCGGAATGGGGATCGAGAACAATGGCCTGCTGGGGCGCCATCCGGACTTTTATGCCGGGGACATCAATCAATGGCCCGACTATTACACGTTTCCCGGAGATACGGCATGGCTCGCGCCGGCCGCAACGGCGCCGATCGCCTACTATTATCCCGGCTCGCCAACGGACCGCTGCGCCAACGTCATCGGCGTCCCCGGCGCCTGCCCGTTGAACGCGAAAGGCGTTCAGATCGCCTCGCTGGTACCCTCTAATTACCGTGACGGTCGCTGGGATACGGCCAGCATCGCCAAACTTCAATATCAAAAGAACCTCGGCTCGACCGCGTACGTGCGCCTTTTCGGATACACGTTCTACTCCAACACGAATCGGGCAACGGCCAACGGCTGGGGCAATAACGAGACGCTCGGCGTCACGAACTACCAGTACGAGGTGGACGCGCACACGGCTGGACTCGAGATGCAGTTCGCAGACCAGCTCTCCGGCCAGCATCTGCTTCAAGGCATGGCTTCCTATCTCACCTCGAACACGCTGCGCTACGCAAACCGCAATTACGACAACACTGCCTCGCAGCAGACGAGCAACTTCACCGATGGCTCGGAGTGCTTTGCGACGTACACGAGCCCGCGTTATCACATCGGCGATCTAGCTCCGTGCAACAAGTTCGTCTCTCAGGGCACATTTGGCGATCCGTACGGAGGTTTCGCGAGCGAGGATCCGTGCGCCGACGGCGAGCTTTCGTCGAGCGCGCCTGCCTGTGTGGCCGGGGCCGCGATGCGCTTGACCTACCTCGGTAACAGCGCTGACATCAATGCCGTCGTGCCTAAAATCGGCTCCGCGTCGCTGAGCGATCAGTGGCGGCCGAGCGATGCATGGAATGTTAATCTCGCCGTGCGCTACGAGAATGACGCCTACGGGCTTGCAAACACCGACAATCCAGCGACGAACTTCTGGTTTGCTGCAGCGCAACGAGAATTTTGCGTTAATCCGGTGACGAGGCAGCCGATCTTCGTGCCGCAGCCACCGCAGTACATTTATTTCTTCCAGCCATTCGTGGGCTTCAAATGTCCCATCGACCGCTCGACCGGAGTTCCGATTCAAACCGTCCACCCCAACGGCACCGACGGCATCTTGCTGACCAACAACTATCCGTCGTCGTATTCAGTCGGTTACGTGTTGCCGCGCGTTTCGGCGACGTACACGGTCAATCCAGATACGGTGCTTCGCGTTTCGGCCGGCCGGTATGCGCAGCAACCTCAGAACTATGAGATCCAATACGATACGCTGCAGCCCAACCTGGCCTCGACGCTCCTGGGATTCATTCCCTTCGGCTACAGCTCGCCGTTGCACGAGAGCCTGCCCCAGTACTCCGACAACTACGACTTCTCGCTCGAACATCACATCAAGGGAACCGACGTCGCCTTCAAAATTACGCCGTTCTACCGGTATGGCACCGATCAGCTCTACGAAACGCCCGACCTTCCCAGTCTCGGCGTTTCGCCGGCATTCAATGCCGGGACCCTGCGCGTCGATGGCATCGAACTACTCGTGACCAAGGGCGACTTCACCAAGAACGGGATCTCCGGCACGTTTTCGTATACGTACACCAACGCTGCGGAGAAATGGGGTAACTACCAAAACAGTACGATCGGGCCTATCGATCAGTACAATCAGGATATCGAGGAGTTCAACGCCCTGACGAAAGCCGGCGGCGGCGCCCCTTGCTATAAGAATACCGGTAAAGGAAAACCCGAGCCTACGTGCCCTTTGAGTTCGATACTCAATCCCTACTACAATATGTCGCCGCAGCCGACGCTCGCTCCGCAGGGCTGGTATGCCGTCGGTCTCGACGTACCGTATATTTCGCCCAGTACGTTTGCCGTCATTCTGAACTATCGCCGCGATAAATTGGCGATCACGCCGGCACTGCAGCTTCAAGAAGGCACGACCTACGGCACGGCGGCCGACGTGCAAGGTTTGGATCCGCGGGCATGCCTGGCAAATCAAGGATCGCGCGGTATTGCCGGCGGTAATCCGCTCAGCGCCGACTATACGTCGTGCAATCAGGCGCTAACGAGCGACGGCACGACGCCTGGAAGGCTCTATATCCCGAACCCGCAGACCGGGACGTTCGATACGTTCGGCCAGTTCCGTCAGCCGTGGCAGTTCAATCTCGGCATGCAGTTGTCGTACGATTTCACTCCACGCATCTCGGGCCGGGTCATCGTGACCAACTTGCTCAATCAGTGCTTCGGGGGCTCGAGCGAACCATGGACGAAGGCCTACCCACCGAACAGCGCGGTCTGCGGATACGTGGCGAATACGTTTTACAACGGCGGTTACTTCTATAACGGCGGCAGTCCGTACAATACGAAAGCCAACGGCGTGCCGGAGAACCCGTATTTCGCGCAAAGCTTTGCGCCGTCGTACGGTGACTCGAACTCCTTCAACTATCCGTTGGCTCTCAACCTTTACTTTTCGCTCAACGTCAAACTCTAAGGCGCCCCGGCTGAGCGGCAAACTCGTAGAGGCCGCCGTCGTAGCTGGCGGTGCCGGTAATGGCGCCGGTACCGTCCATCGTTCCTCGAAGAGAGAATGTGCCGCCAATGTTAAGCTGCACGTAGCCGTCATTGGGGCTGAGCGTGCCGATGACGGGAACGATTCGATCGTTGAGGTTATCGGGGGCGACGGACGTGCCGGTATAGGTTCCGGTAATGGTACCGTTCTCCACGACGAGTTGCATCGTTCCGGTGTGCGGCACGCCCTGAAGTCCGAAGACCGGCGCAAAGGCCGCCACGTACGGCGTCACCGGTTCGCCGTTGCTGTTCGTAACCGCTAAAGCGCGCCCGGGCGCGCCGGCGAGCACGACGAGAGCCGCCGCGAGCGCGGTGGCAAAGTATCGAAGATATGTCATGTCTCTAGTATGGCGGACGGCGCCACGCGATCGCTGAATGTTCTGTGAGCGCTCGATTAAAGGAGAATGTTATTTGAAAGCGACTGCTCGCACGATAACGCAAGCTGGCCGCGACGATTTGGCGGCGCTGACACCGCTCTTTGACGCGTATCGCGCTTTCTTTGCCGGCAAGAGCGACGAGGCGCAATCTCGCGCGTTCTTATCCGAGCGCTTGCAGTTGGACGATTCGGTAATCTTCATTGCACGAAGGGCGCAAGAAAGCGTCGGCTTCATCCAGCTCTATGCGCTGTGGTCTTCCTGGTATTGCAAGCGTCTTTGGTTCTTGAGCGACTTGTATGTAGAAGAATCGAGCCGGGGGGCCGGCGTGGCGAAGGCGCTCGTGGAACGCGCGGTCGAGCATGCGCGGGCAAGCGCGGCTTCCAGTATTATGGTCGAACTGCCGCGCCGGGAGCCACACCTCAAAGCTTTCTATGCCAAGCTCGGCTTTCACGAAGACCAGGTCTTCGATCTGGCCCGTCATCGTATCGGAGGCTAGGACCGGCAGTTCAAGCCAAGGAAGCGCGGCCCATGAACGCAATCGATCGCCGCAGCTTTATCATCACGACGGGCGCCGCAACGGCGGCTTTCGCCGCCGCAACGCCGTCGCCCGCGCAGACCAATGCAAGTTCCGCAGTCTTTCTTTCGACGTGGGAATGGGGTATCGAGGCTAATGCGCGCGCCGCAGACATACTTCGCGGCGGCGGTTCGTTGCTCGATGCTATCGAGAAAGGCATCAATGTGGCCGAAGACGATCCCAACGTGGATTCGGTCGGCTACGGCGGTCTGCCCAATGCGCAAGGCGAGGTGGAGCTCGATGCCGGCATCATGGACGGGACGCGCCATCGCGCGGGCGCGGTCTGCAACGTGCATAAAATTAAGAACCCGATCTCGGTGGCGCGTTTAGTCATGGAGAAGACTCGCCATACAACGATGGCGGGCGACGGAGCGCTCCAGTTCGCGATCGCGATGGGTTTCGAACCCATGCAACTGCTCACGCCCCACAGCCTCGAAGCGTGGCTCAAGTGGAAGAACGCCCCGAATCACGAGACGTTCTGGATCGATCGAAACCATCACGATACAATCGGCATGGTCGGAATTGACGGTCAAGGTCACGTCGTGGCTGGGTGTTCGACCAGCGGCTTGGCGTGGAAGATACCCGGTAGGGTCGCCGATTCGCCGTTGGTGGGATGCGGCTATTACGCGGACGATGCAGCCGGCGCCGCATCTGCGACCGGCAATGGCGATGTCATGGCCAATTACACGACGTCAACGTTCATCGTGCAGCGTATGGCTGCCGGCGCCCATCCGCAGGAGGCGTGTAACGACGCCATGCGTTTCATGGCAAAGACGGCGCCGAATTTGCACGAGGACATGTATTGCGTCATCGCGATCAACCCGCGCGGCGAGATCGGCGCCTCTTCGATGAACTCCAGGCACTCGCTGCAGTATGCGCTCTGGCGCGAGGGCCGCGGTGCGCTGCACACGGCGACGGCGCATCTGGGCTAGAAGCAAGCATCCGGTCGTATTGGAACTATTGGCGCCGTTCGGATGCGGGAACATACCGGCAATGGGCGACGCTCCGTTTTACAGAGGTTTCGAAGAGCCGTTAACGCGCCGGCGTTTCGTCGTGCGGGCTGCGCTCGCGGCAATCGCCACGCAGTTGGCAGCGGTGCCGAGCCGTGCGCGAGCGATGAACGCCTCGGTCGAATCCGAAACGATCGTCCTTAATGTCAACGGCATTCGACGAGTACTGAACATCGAGCCGCGCGTCACGCTTTTGGACGCGCTACGCGAGCGGCTTGGCCTGACCGGCACCAAGAAGGGCTGCGATCAAGGCACGTGCGGCGCATGTACGGTACTCGTCAATGGCCGGCGCGTCGATTCGTGCTTGACCTTGGCAATGATGCACACGCGCGACAGGATCGTTACCGTCGAGGGAATCGCGCCGGAGGGCCGACTTGCGCCAATTCAAGCCGCCTTCATCAAGCATGACGGATTTCAATGCGGCTTTTGCACCCCTGGACAGATCGTTTCGGCGGTCGCCCTGCTTGGCGAGGGCAAGCAACTCGATCGCGAAACGGTACGCAATGAGATGAGTGGAAACATCTGCCGTTGCGGGTGCTATCCGCACATCGTGGACGCAATTCTGGAGGTGGCCGGCCCGTGAATCTGTTCCGCTACGTCCGTGTCGAGAATACGTTGCAAGCGATCGGTGCGCTTGAGCGCGAGAGTGGAGCGCGAGTCATTGCCGGCGGAACGAACATTCTCGACCTCATGAAAATCTACGTCGAGCGGCCGCGCGTGCTGGTGGACATCAATGCGCTGCCGTTCGACGCGATCGAGCGCCGAGGCGATAAGCTGTACATTGGTGCGCTGGCGCGACTGAGCGACGTCGCTGCCGACGCCGACGTTCGGGCAAAATTGCCCTTTGTGGCCGTTGCCTTGGAGCAGAGCGCGTCTCCGCAGCTTCGTAACATGGCGACAATTGGAGGAAACCTCTTGCAGCGTACACGCTGTCCGTACTTTCGCGACGTCGCGGCCGCATGCAATAAGCGCGCGCCGGGAAGCGGCTGCAGCGCGCTGGAAGGCGAAAATCGCCGCGAGGCGGTTTTGGGCACGAGTCGCGACTGCATTGCAACCCATCCTTCAGATCTCGCGGTCGCGTTGGCCGCCCTTGACGCCACCGTGCACATCGCCGGTAGTGCCGGCAATCGTGCCGTTTCGCTGCGCGAGTTTTATCGTCTGCCCAAAGCCACACCTCAGATCGAAACGACCCTCCGCGACGATGAGCTGATCGTCGCCGTCTCGCTGCCCCTTCTGGCTTTTGCGACTCGCTCCGCATACGTGAAAGTTCGCGATCGCGCGCAATACGATTTCGCTCTTGCGTCGGCAGCAGTTGCGCTCGATCTACACGGTGGAACGATTCGAGAGGCGCGGGTCGCGCTCGGAGGCGTCGCCACGGTTCCGTGGCGCTCGGCTGCCGCGGAACGGGCGCTCAGCGGCGCCGCGACTTCGCGCGAAGTATTTGCGAGGGCGGCCGACGCCGCACTGGCCGGGGCTCGCGGCCATGGGGGTAACGACTTCAAGGTCGCGCTCGCGAAGCGTACGCTGATCCGCGCCCTCGAAATGGCGGCGCAGGTATGAGTCAGCCGCTCATCGGCGCACCGCGCGACCGTGTCGAGGGGCCGGCAAAAGTGACGGGCGAGGCCATGTATACTTGTGACTACAGGGTGGAGGGAATGCTCCACGCGATGGTCGTTGCGAGTACGATCGCCAACGGTCGCGTCTCTCACATCGACGAGCGGGAAGCGCGCGCCGTTCCGGGCGTGGTCGAAATTATGACGCATCGCAACGCGCCGCACGTGAACGCCGGTAAGTACAGCGAAAATGAGTCCATTCTTTTCTTGCTGCAGGACGACAGGATTGCCTTCGATCGTCAGCCGGTTGCCGTCGTCATCGCGCAAACGTTCGAAGCAGCAGCGCATGCCGCCGGGCTGGTACGCGTCGCTTATCAGACTGACCGACCGCAAATGGATTTTGCGCGCGCGGTACGCTACGTTCCGAGCGAGATCTTTGGAAAGCCCGCACGGCATCGTCGTGGCGACCCCGACGCGGCTTTCGGTGGTGCCGCCGTTCGAATCGAACAAACGTATCGCACGCCGACGGAGCACCACAATCCCATGGAAACGCACGGCACGGTCGCCCGGTGGGACGGAGATCACCTGACGCTGCACGATTCGAGTCAATGGGCCTTCGGCGTCCAGCGAAGGCTGGCGAAAATCTTCGGGATCGAGATATCTCAAATTCGCGTGGTCGTACCGTATGTCGGCGGTGCGTTCGGCTCGAAAGGTCAGCCATGGTCGCACGTTCCGCTTGCGGCAATGGCGGCCAAGCTCGTGCGGCGCCCGGTTAAACTCATCGTCACGCGTCCGCAAATGTTCGGCTGGGTCGGTCACCGTCCGCAAACCGAGCAGCACGTCAGGCTAGGTGCCGAGCCTACGGGCAAGCTGGTCAGCGTTACTCACGACGTCTTGAGCGAAACGAGCGTCTCCGACGAGTTTGTCGAACCGTGCGGTGTCTTCAGCCGGGACCTCTACGCCGTTGCGAACTACGGCATGTCGCACGCCCTGCCGCGGCTGAACATCAGCAAACCGACCTATCAACGCGGTCCGGGCGAGTCCACCGGATCGTTCGCTATAGAATCGGCAATGGATGAGCTGGCGTACGAGCAGAACGTGGATCCGGTCGAGCTGCGCCTGCGCAATTATTCGGAAAATGACCCCGATTCCGACAAGCCCTATAGCAGCAAGCATTTACGCGAATGCTATCAGCGCGCTGCCGCACGTTTTGACTGGCCGCGTCGCAGCCCGCAGCCGCGTTCGATGCGCAATGGGCGCATGCTCGTGGGCCTCGGAATGGCGACGGCGTCGCGCGCCGTTCGGCGCAGCGCAGCAAGCGCGAGAATTCGCATGAACGAGGATGGAAGCGTCGTGATCCAATGCGGAACGATCGAGCAAGGATGCGGGTCGCCAACGGTCTACGCGCAGCTCGCCGCCGAAATTCTGGGGATTCCGTTCGAGCGCGTGCGCTTTGAGTTTGGTAATACCGACCTGCCGCAAGCGCCGCTCGCGGCCGGCTCGCAGACGGCCGGGAGTGTTGGTTCCGTCGTCGCCGTAGCCGCCGAACAACTGCGCTCGAAGCTCGCTGCGCTCGGCTCGATACCGGGCGGCGGCGTGACGCTTGACGTAGAGGACAAACCCTCCGAAGAAGAAGGAAAGTACGCAACACAGGCCTTCGGGGCCCAATTCGCAGAGGTTGAAGTGGATTCGGAGCTCGGCGAGGTGCGCGTCACTCGATTCGTCGGAGCCTACGATGGAGGTCGAATTCTTAACGCCAAAACGGCGTCGAGTCAGCTCCTCGGCGGGATCGTTTGGGGAATCGGCATGGCGCTCTTCGAGAAGACGCGGTACGATTCACGCACGGGGCGCATTATGAACGCCAACCTGGCCGATTACCTCGTCCCGACGAATGCCGACATACCCGATCCCGAGCTGATCATCATCGAAGGGGACGATCCGCACGTGAATCCGGCGCACGTCAAAGGAATTGGTGAAGTGGCGATTACCGGCGCTGCAGCCGCAGTCGCCAATGCGGTTTATCATGCAACCGGCATTCGCGTGCGCGAACTACCCATTTCTCCCGAAAAACTGCTGGCGTGAGCGTTCGCGACGTTTTTGAAACGGCGGCGGTCTGGTTGGAGGCCAAACGACCGTTCGCATTGGCGACGCTCGTCGATCTTCGCGGCGCAAAGAGCGCGGCCATTGGCACGACGATGGCGGTCGCAGTCGATTGCGAGCTCGCGGGAAATATCGGTGCCGGTTGTTTTGAAAGCGAAATCGTCGAGGCCGCCCGCCAGACCGCCCGCGACGGAAAGATGCGCCGAGTCGATCTCATCGCCGCTACGGATGAGTTGCTCGGTGATGCTTCGTGCGGTGTCGAGATGCACGTCGTGGTGTGGCGTCCCGAGCATGCATTTGCCGTCGATGCGCGAGCAATTGCGGCCGGCGATCGTGCCGTCTATTTGCCGGTGAGCGATTTCCGATACGTCGTTCCGCCGCGCGAGCCGCTGATTCTGGTCGGAGCCACGACGCTCGCGGCCGATCTGGCGGCGATCGCACGGCGCGCAGATTTTCGCGTGGTCGTCGTCGATCCGCGCCCGCTCTTCGCGACCCCCGCCCGCCTACCCGATGCGGATGAGATTCTGAAGGCGTGGCCCGACGTTGCGCTGCCGGGCTTGCTCTCCGCTCGGAGCGCGCTGGTCGTCCTCTCACACGATCCGAAACTCGACCTGCCCGCGCTGCGGTGCGCCCTGCACTCCGATGCTTGGTATGTCGGATTGCTCGGGAGCCGCCGCGCACAAGAATCGCGTTGCGCAACGCTCGAAGACGAAGGATTTGCACCCGAAGCGCTCGAGCGCATCCGTGGGCCTGTTGGTCTTGACCTCGGCGCGACTTCGACGGGGGAGATTGCCGTCGCGATTCTCGCCGAAATGCTCGCGGTACGGCACGCGCGAACGGGCGCGCCGCTCCGAGTTCTGCGCGGCCGTATTCATTAATGCCCCACCATGCGCAATTCCGTGCCATCATCTTAGCGGCCGGCTCCTCCCGGCGCATGGGAGCGCAGAAGCTCCTCATGAAATTTCGTGATCGGCCACTGATCGACTATGCGATCGACGCCGCCGCTCGCTGGGATCCGCTCGTGGTCGCAGGGACGGAGGTATGGAGAGCGCTCGCGCCACGGGGCGACGTCAAGCTCGTGCGTAACGAAGAGCCACAACGCGGCATGAGCTTTTCGCTCAAACTCGCCGATGCCGCCATTCCCCGCGACGCGTCGCTCGTTCTTTTTCTGGGCGATAAACCGCTCGTGACCGCCGAGCTCGCGTCATTGGTTTGCGAGTCCTTAGCGAACGCCGATGTCGCTTACCCCGTGCATTTGCAACGCAATGAACCCGGACATCCGGTGGTCCTAGGTGCGGCGGTGCGGCCGCTGATCGCGACGCTCCCGGATGGCGATACGCTCCACGTACTACGCAGCAATCCGCAGCTAACGCGCCGCGAGGTAGCGACCACCGACTGCGGCGCCTTCGTGGACATTGACTCACCCAATGAATGGAACCGCGCTGACATGCTTCGACAGGCTCGTGCTTCGACAGGCTCAGCGTGACAAGTTGTTGTGATGTCATCCTGAGCTTGTCCATTGTCATCCTGAGCTTGTCGAAGGATGGCGCCGCTCGTGCTTCGACAGGCTCATGCTTCGACAGGCTCATGCTTCGACAGGCTCATGCTTCGACAGGCTCAGCATGACAAGGTGTGTGATGTCATCCTGAGCTTGTCGAAGGACGAGCTTGTCGAAGGATGATCGCGTCGCATGGCACGAGAATGACCGCTACTAATGGTGTTCCTCGCGGTTCTTCTTGCTGCGCTAATCGCGCCGCCGCTTCACTTCTGTATGGGATGCAGTTTCGCCGGCGCCCAGTTGGGAAGTTCCGATTTTTCGAACGTAACATACGTCGGAACGAATTTCGCAGGCGCTCAACTCGGAGGATCGTCGTTTCGTGGAGCGCGGCTCGTTGCAACTAATTTTCAAGGCGCCGATCTACGGAACGTAGCTTTTGACGATGCGGAATGTATCGCGTGCAACTTTGAGAACGTCAAGCTCGACGGCGCTACGTTTTCCGGCGTACGGATGACCGCCGCGAATTTCGATGGACTCTCCTCGAAGATTGCCGACGATCAATTGCGAGCGCTGCTTTCAAATTGCTATGCTTGCAACTTGCGCCAGGCTTCGCTCGCTGGTCGGGATCTGTCGGGCGCAGCTTTAATCGGGGTCGATTTTTATAACGCCGATCTACGTGGCACGAGATTCGACGGCGCAGTGCTGTGCTCGTATGTCATGCAAGGCGCGCTGCGCCAAGTAAAGTGTGATGCGATGCAGGGTGCACGCGTGCAGGGTGCGAGTTTCGCCGGGGCGCTAATCTGCATCGACCCGGCCGAGCGCAGCTCGTGCACCCCGGTTCCCGCCGACACGTTGCGCAAAGAGAGCGGCTCGCCATTGAACGGCGCCGCGCCGCCATGAATGGCCATCAATCGTGCGTCCACCAGGTTCCGCCCGGATAGTAGACGTGCTCGCCTTCGCCCCAAATGACGAAATCGGCGCCTTGCGAATCGACGCTAAGCCCAAGATAGTCCCCGAACGGAAAGTCGTAACCCGCGCTTCGCTTATACGGGGCGCCCGAGCCCCGATCTGAAAGTCGCACCGGGTCGCTCCAGCTCAGGCCGCCATCCGTGGTTCGAGCAAACCACGTATTCCAGGCCTTGGAGCCATTGCGATTATCTTGCCAAACGAGGCGGAAATCCCCGGCGTCTTCCCCGGCGACGATGGCGGGACTCGTGCTATTGCCCAGCGTGTTGACTACGGACGGCACGCTCCATCTGACGCCGTCGTTCGACCGCGTAACGTAAAGTGCGTTCGGTCCTTGTTTGCGCGAGTTCTTTGCGTAGACGAAAACGAACGCGCCTTCGCGGTTAACCGCCACGGCATCTTGCGCCGTGTAAAAGTCCGGATAGCAATTGTGCCCATAACACGGCGCGCCCTCGTGACTTACCGCGAACGAGATCGCGCGCCACGTCGTTCCCCCGTCCGAGGATGTAACGAGGCCGACATAACCGTTGCCGGTCTGGTCGCGGCCGTCCTCACCATCCACGGCGAACCAAACCGATCCGTCGCGCGCCACCGTTCCGCCATAGGAGTAGTACCAAAGGTGTGCGCTGGTGGCACGAATCGGCGGCGACCAGGTTGTGCCGCCGTCGTGTGAGGCCGCTACATAGAGCGCGTAGCGGACGTTGAAAGCAACGTAGACGTCCGTGCCTGACGGCGAAACGGCCAAGGTGGGCTTGTCGCTATAGCGGAGCGACCCGTCCAAGCGCACCGTTGCGCTCCACGTCTGTCCGTGATCGAGCGACTGCGTGAAGACGACGCCCGGAGAGAAACCGTTAAGGCAGATGGCATCCACGACACCGGTGCTTGCGACGGTGAGCTGGGGATCGAACTGAAAGGGTATTCCCGGCGTTCCGTGCCGGCAAATGTGCCGGGGCGCCGACCAGGTGCGTCCGCTGTCGCTCGAAGCTCGAAAGAGCAAATAGTTCGGCCGCTGCGCCGTCGTCATTTGATAGATCCACTTCGAATTGCGATCCGCCGCGACGACGGGCTCCCAGCGAATGTCCGTGCGCGCGCCCCAGCGACGCTCGCTCGCGAAGTGCGGCCCTCGTTGGTTCTGACGATCGCTAGCGGTGCCCGAAGCGGGCGTGATCGCCGCGTCCTTGCCGATAACGCACGACGAAACGACTAGGCTAAGAACGCATACCGGCAAACGTCGATCCACATCCGGCCCTCCGTTCGCTCGACGTTGGCCGCGCGGCAGGCTTACCCTGCGCCGACTCGAAGCTGGCCTGCGATGAGTCGATCCTTGCTCGTTACGCTCGTTGTATTCGCAATTTCAGGTTGTTCTGCGCCCAGAGAAACGGCAATTCCAAGCGGTCAAGCTTTGAACAATCTCGAAACGAAGCTTGCATCGCCGCCCGCAACCGGGAACGTATACGTTGCGAACTGGTACAACAGCAGCGTCGCCGTTTACTCACCAGGCGGAACGTCGAAGCTTCGCACTATTACGGCCGGCGTTTCCTACCCGAACGCGCTCGGAATCAATAAATCGGGAAGCCTTTTCGTCGGCAATTACGGTGCGCCCAGCGGAAGCCTTACGAGTAGCATCACCGTTTATTCCCCCGGTAACTCGCAGCCCGGCCGTACGATCGTGCAAGGCGTTGTCGGGCCATACGCTATTGCGTTCGACGCGTCTGGTAAACTCTACGTGGCAAATTATGGCGGCCCGTCGGTGACCGTCTATGGGGGCGGTTCCAACACGCCGGTGCTCACGATTACGCAGGGTGTGCGATCGCCCGAGGCTCTGGCATTCGACAAGAATGCCAACGTCTACGTGGCAAACTGGTCGAATAGCACCGTGACCGCATATGCGCCCGGCAAAGGTAAGCCGTCGAAGAAGATCAACACGCAGGTCTTCAGGCCGAACGCACTCGCCATTGACGCGGCGCAACGCCTTTACGTTGCCAACAACGCTGCGAATACAGTAACCATTTATAAGCCCGGACATGGAACCTCGCCGAGCAAAATCGCCAAGGGAATCCGCAAGCCCATCGCGCTCGTCTCCACCTCGTCCGGGGAACTCTACGTGTTGAACTACGCGAACAATACCGTATCGATCTACTCCGAGCAAACGCTCGAACTTGAGCGTACCATCTCCTCAGGCATCGCCTGTCCAACTGCCATGGCACGTAGCTCGAGTGGCTTGCTCTACGTCGCCAACTCCTGTCCGAGCGGTGTTTCGATCTATTCGGCATCCGGAAGCAAGCCAATGCGGACGTTGAGCAAAGGACTCGATGGACCCGACGCGATCGCGATCGCACCCTAGACGATAATGACGGGAGCGCGCCGCCTTGGAACGCTCGCGCTGATGGCCGTCGCGAGCGGCTGCGCGGCAAACGGTCCGAATGGAACGGCGCCCCCCATCCAGGCTTCCAACCCCGCGTCATCGTCGTCGAAGATTCAGCACGTCGTTATTATTTTTCAAGAGAACCGCACTCCCGATAATCTCTTCAACGGATTGCCCGGGGCCGATACGGTGCGCAGTGGTTTGAACTCCGAGGGTCAGCGCGTCGTCCTCAAGCCGATCGACCTCACTGCACCGTACGACCTTGGACACATGCACGGGTCTTTCAAAGTTGAGTACGACGCCGGCAAGATGGATGGTTTCAACCATGTGGCCTCAAATTGTCAAGCCGCCATCGTCTGCATTCCTTCCGCTCAGCGGGCGTACGGCTTCGTGCCGCATGCCGAAATTCGGCCGTATTTCGCCATGGCGCAGCAGTATGCGTTTGCGGATCGCATGTTTCAAACGAACCAGGGGCCGAGCTTTCCGGCACATCAGTATATCGTGAGTGGGACGTCGACGATCTCCGACGGCTCGACGTTACGTGCAGCCGAGAATCCGTTTCATCCCAGCGGAGCGGCAAGCGGCGGATGCGATTCTCCATCAGACTCTCTCGTCGCGTTGATCAACCCCGCAGGCAACGAGCAGCAGATGATCTATCCCTGCTTCGACCGCAATTCATTGATGCAGCTTCTCGACGAAAAGTCGCTTTCGTGGCGCTACTATCAGGCGGTCGCCGGGCCCGGTATATGGAACGGGCCCGATGCCATCCTGCACGTGTACGAGAGCCGCCGTTACGGCGTCAAGGTCATTGCGCCCCCGGCGCAAGTTCTCACCGATATTGCGAACGGCAGACTGGCCAACGTTACTTGGGTCACGCCCACCGCACTGGCATCCGATCATGCTCTCTCGACGAACGGCTCGGGACCATCATGGGTCGCTTCGATCGTGAACGCGATCGGCGAGAGCCCGTATTGGAACAGCACCGCAATCTTCGTTACGTGGGACGATTGGGGCGGCTGGTACGATCATGTCAAACCGCCCATTTACAACTCTTACGAGCTAAGTTTCCGCGTGCCGCTTTTGGTCATCTCGCCATATGCCAAACCGCACTACATCTCGCACGTACAGCACGAATTCGGCAGCATGCTAAAGTTCGCGGAGAAGACCTTTGGATTGCCGTCGCTCGGTACAACCGACGTTCGCGCCGACGATCTTTTCGATTGCTTCGATTTTTCTCAAGCTCCGATCAAATTCAAGCGGATTCCGGCGAAGTATTCGCCGGCGTACTTCTTGCATCAGCCCTCAACGGAGCCCGACGATTCATAAATCGCTAACCGCAAAGTGGGCATTGACATCACTTTTCGCCGGCGCCCTGACCGCATGCACGTCGATGCTCCTGCCCGCCGGCACTCTTCGTAACTCGCAGTCGCCCAGCTCGCGCGACACGTCAAGCGATGGGTACAAGCTGATCTACAGTTTTGCCGCATCGGGAAAGGCCGACGACGGCCAGGCGCCGCAAGCGAAGCTCGCCGAGTTCGGTGGCGACTTCTACGGCACGACGGCGTACGGCGGTACGACGAACAACCACTGCGCCATCGGCTGCGGCATCGTCTTTCGCCTGAGCAGCGCGGGAAAAGAGAGCGTCGTCTACCGGTTCAAAGGCGGGAGCGATGGTGCAGCGCCCTTAGCCGGGCTCATCGTGGCCAATGGCTCGCTGATTGGTACGACCAGTGCCGGCGGGGATGGCACCTGCGCCGCCGGCTGCGGCACGATTTTTTCCGTGAGCACAAGCGGCAAAGAACGAGTGCTGCATAGCTTCGGCGGAAGTGACGGCGCGAATCCGGCAGCGGGACTGGTCGCGGTCGGCACGTCGCTCTACGGTACCACTCAACTCGGCGGAAAGGTCACGCCGCTCTGTCATAGCGGTTGCGGCACTGTTTTTCAATCCAACTTGAGCGGCACGACGCACGTTGTGTATCGTTTTGCCGGGCCCGACGGTGCAATGCCCCTGGCAACACTTCTCGTGCTGGCTGGAAAGCTCTATGGAACCACGCAGTACGGCGGAACGAGCACGAGTTTTTGTCAGACCGGATGCGGCACCGTCTTTGTTATCAGCACTTCGGGGATCGAGAAAATTCTGCATGGCTTCAAGTTCGGACGCGGGCAATACGACGGCGCCTTTCCGGCGGCGGGCCTGGTCGCGCGGGCGGGGCTTCTGTACGGTACGACGATTGGCGGCGGGAAGTTCAGTGATGGGTCCGTTTACCAAGTCAATATTTCGTCGGGAGCCGAAAGCGTGCTCCATTCCTTCCACTGCTGTGGCACGGTAAGGGACGGGCGCTACCCGGTGGCGCCGCTGATCGTGGTGCAAGGCAAACTTTACGGTACGACCTTCAACGGCGGGGGCTCCAATGCGGGAACCGTCTTCACGGTCGCGGGTTCGAAGGAGAGCGTGCTTCACGACTTTGCCGGGAAGCCCGATGGTGCGGCTCCGCGCGCGGCACTCGTCGATTCCGGCGGCCTCCTTTACGGAAGCACGTCGGCGGGGGGGTCGAGCTCGGAGGGGAGCATCTTCAAGCTCCTCCCTTAAGTTTGCAAGCAAGGAGGCAGTTGGACGCCGCCGAACGCCGATTTTCCTTACTTGCTGATGCAGCGAAAGGTAGGCATTATGAAGCACTCGGCTTTGTTGGCCCTCAGCGCGGCGGCGTTGGCTCTGGGCCTCGCCGCTTCTCCGGTGGCTTCGACCGCCCAACCCGCTCCGGCGGCGACACCGGTTCCGAATGCGAAGCCTGATTTTTCATCGATGATGTTTCTCACCGGGACGTGGAACTGCACGCAGATGTTACGCGGAAAGCAGCGCCCCGACAGCAGCACGACCTCGGTGGCGATGGACGGCATGTGGATGGTGACGCAAGACACCGCGCCGCCGTTCGATCAATATCGCACGTGGACCGTGAATTCAACGAATTATATGACCTACGATCCGACGATCAAACAGTGGGTTCAGGTCGGCGTCGATAACGGTGGTGGCTATGGCACCTCGAGCTCTCCTGGTTGGCAAGGCAATACGATCACCTGGACGACCAAAGGCCTCGACGGGAGCAGCGGCACGGACGTCGTTACCAAGAACAGCGATACGCAAACGACCGACGAGTCCACCGCGACCGACGCTCAGGGACACACGACGAAGACGACGATCACCTGCATGAAGGCCGCGAGCTAACCTCGCGGATTCGTCGTTTCTCGTGCCATCGCACGGTCGGGGCGTGCGAGCGATTCGTAGGTCCCGCCGATGCCGGCGATGAGCGCAGTGATCAAGAGCGTTACCCAGCCGTAGTTGAAAATGGCACGCCCGCTCGATAGCGAGCTCGGCCAGAGGATGTCGAGCAGAATCAGTGCCAAATAAAGCCCGCCGCAAAGGGTGACGGGTAAGCCCCACCGGCCGAGCGTAAAAGCCCCGCTCGGCCTCCATCCGCGCGCGCGAGCCACGACTGCGCCCACGACGGTCAAGAGAAACGCGAGATAGATGCCCGACGTCGCGAACGAGACGAGCGCGTACAGCGCGTTAACGTGCGCGGGGTAATCAAACCAAAGCAAATGGACGGGTTTGCTCGGATTGATGAGCACGAGCAACAGAAAAAGAAAGGGAACGACGGTTCCGATGAGGATCGCGTTTGCCGGCGTATGGTAGCGCGGCGAAAGCGATCGGATCTGGCGGCTCATCGGTAGTCCGCCATCGCGGGCAAGCGCGAAGGCCACGCGCGCGCCGGCCCCCTGCACCGCCGTTCCACAACTAAAAAAAGCGACGATCACGATGACGAGAAAAAAATCCTGAAGCCATCCCGGCAAGACGGCGAGAACCGTGTTGATTCCGCCATTGACGACCCCGCCGATTCCATTCGCCGGCGTCGCGAGGAGCAAACCAAGAACGAGAACGAACGATGCGATGCCACCGTAGAGCAATGCGTTGCGCATGGCGCGTGGAACCTGGCGTTGCGCTTCAACGGTCTCCTCGGAAATGTCTCCTGCGGATTCAAAACCGTAGAAGATATAAACGTTGGCAAGAATGGCGACAAGCGCGGCAGCTCCCCAGCGGCCTCCAAAATCCAAACCCAGCGGATTACTCCTGACGTGCTCCACGTTCTGCGAAGAAAAAACAAAATCGAAATGCTGATGGAATCCATAAATCGCCAAGGCGATGAAGACTCCAAAAGTTCCGATGCTTTCCACGTAGACGCCGAAACGCGCGATCCGCCCCATCACTTTCGCACCGGTCCAGTTCAAAATGGCTGACAAGAGAATAATGGAGCCGGCGATGGAGAAGATCGTTAGATGATTTGCGGGATCGAGATGCGTTTTTATCCAGAGGTTCGATAGCGAGGTAACGTAACCGACGGCGCCTGAGTCGACCGAAGCAACCGTCGCCAGCAGCGCAAAGCCGTACACCCATCCGATGAACCATCCATATCTCGGCCCGACGCTAAACTTGCCGTACTGATACAGCGCTCCGGAGAGGGGATATTCGCTGGCGAGTTCTCCGAACACCAGCGCGACGAGCATCATCCCGCCGACGACGAGCGGGATCGTCCAAATGTAGCGCGGACCGCCTGTGCCCAGACCCAGAGTATAGAGTGAATATATCCCGACCATCGGGCTCAAGTAGCTGAAGGCGACAGAAAAATTGTCGAACAGTGAAAGTACTCGCGATAGTTCTTGCCGATAACCAAGAGCGGCGAGTCGTTCCGCTTCCTTCATGCCGAGGAGCGGTATGCGAGAGAGCGCCGTAGAACCTCCTCGTCGCCTCATGCGGCACTTTGATGAAGACGGCGTCGCTTGTCGACTCGAGTGGGATGAGCTCATCGCCGCAATGGAGTGCGTGCTCGCAGAATTTTCTCGTGGCAACCTTGTTCAGCCGGTTCGATCGATTATTACCGTCGAGGAGCGCCAACGTTACGTCGGCATCATGCCCGCCGTGGTGGGCGAGGTCATGGGGCTGAAGTTCGTGACGTTCTATCCCATCAATTCCAACCGTGGCATCCCAACGCATCATGCGACGATCGTGCTCTACGATACGCAAAGCGGGAATCCGATCGCGACGATGGATGGCCGGCTTATCACAGAGATGCGAACGGCGGCTGTCTCGGCTGCCGCGACGAAGTACCTGGCATCGCCCGACAGCCATGCCCTAGCCCTGCTCGGAAGTGGCGTTCAGGCGCGTTCGCATCTGGCGGCGCTCTCGCGCGTGCGGCGCTTCTCCGACGTGCGCGTCTGGAGCCAAACCTTTGCGCACGCCCAGCGCTTCGCGAGGGAGTACGGTGTGCGGGCGGTAGACTCGGCGGAAGAAGCAGTGCGAGGCGCGGACGTCGTCGTAACGGCGACGGGCGCGCGTGAGCCCGTGCTTCGCGGGGCTTGGCTCAAACCGGGCGCGCACGTCAATGCAATCGGCTCGGCACGCCCCGATTGGCGAGAACTCGACGACGTCGCGATGCGCAACGTGGTCTTCGTTGATTCGCGCGAGGCCGCCGCGACGGAAGCGGGTGACGTCATCCTTGCTAAGGCGGAAATTTTTGCGGAGATCGGCGAGCTCTTCGCGGGCCTCAAGGAAGCGCCGCCGCCCGCCGCGACGACCGTCTTCAAGTCGCTCGGGCTCGGCTGCGAAGACATTGCGGCGGCCAAACTGGTCGCGTTTAAAACCCTGGACGATGCGGTAGAATAACTACGCAACGTAAAGCTAGAGGTAAGTCCAATGGCTTAGTATGCCGGAACCGCATCTTCACGGTGCGGTTCTTACTTTTCAGGCGAAAGCCGCACCGACGCTAGACGGATTGAATGTAGGTGTCGGCCGAATGGCCGTTGGTATCCTTGACTTGAATCTTCTCAACGTCGTGGTTGCTGTTGCACGTGCTTCCCTGCGGCACGACGGTCCATGCGCCACCGCTCGTAACCGGTGATTGGACGACCCAGCATTCCCCTACGATCGTTTGCGCGGTGAACTGTCCCGTGTACCCGTCTTCGACGGCAGTGAGCGTAAACGACGACGTGACCGATTGCTTGACGGGGTTTGACGCCGTACCATTGGGACTCAGTTGGATGACGTTGGGCATATAATCGGAATGCGTGCAAGCTGTCAAGCCAGCGCCGGCAACGGTCGCTACGAGCAGACGACGAAGCATCATCAATTATTCGGTGAGGTCAGTGCCGCGTCATTCTGAAGCTGCCGCGTGACGCATCCACGGATCGCCGGCTCGCTTTACATAGTTCTGGAAGACGTAGCGCCACGGTATGAGGACGAGGAAAATCACGACGACGAGGCATTGAGCCGTCGTTGCGGCCGTGTCCGCGTCCATCCGGTGCGTCAGCCACAGAGGTAGAGCGACCCGGAGAAGCCAGATCGCTTTCCACGTCATTTCGAAGAAGAGCAGAGGCAGCATTTGCAGGGGATATCGAAGCCCGAGGATTGCCAAAAGGGAGAGTGCTCCCAGCATAGACTCGACAACCCCGTGCATAAGCTCCCACGACTTCGCGGGCGTCAGAATGGCTGGCCATATCTGGGATCCGAGTCCCACCACGAGCAAGACGTATGCCGCCCGAAGCAAGTAGAGCCGGTAAATCGGTACGCTCACGGCCGAGCTACCGCGGCGTAGAGCGCCTTGTTTCGGCGCCGGCAGCCTTGCCCGGCGAGGGCAGGAGTGCTAACATTTGGACCAGCCGGTAGCGGCCGGAAAAGACGAAGACCCTTTAGCCCGAAAGGAGACTTCCGTTAAACGCGTTCTGATGACAGCGGCGCTATTCGCACTTGCCGGCTGCGCCAGTCCCTCGGCCGCGAGCGATTCGACCTCGCAAGCACTTCCGCTCGGCGGTCGCGAAGCAAATTCTGCCGGCTATCTTTACGTGGCCGACCGCGCGCTGAAAGCCGTGATGGCGTTTGATCGTTATGGCAACAAGGTCGCAGAAAAAAAATTCAGTCAAATTCCGTTCGATGTCGTCACCGATAGCAAAGGACACGTCTACGTCGACACCCTCTACTCGACGGACGGCACCTTCAAAATTCACGAATTGACCCACGAACTGAATGGCGAGGTCGCAGAGTACTCGACGCCCGGCTATGCCGGAACTATGACCGTCGACGCCGACGACAATCTCTATGTCGAGGATCGCGAGTTCGAGAAGAACGTCATCGCCGAAGACGTCGTGATGTACCCGTACGGATCGACCACCATTGGGAAAACCTATCTCGTGGGTAGCGAGACCGGAGCGTCTCGCATGACGGGGATTTCCGTACGTGGCAGCACGTTGTACGCCCCCGTGAGCCTGGACCTTGGCTCTACCTATATGTACGAGTGTCCCGTCGATCAGCCGGGCAACTGCGCGTATAAATATACAGTCGAAAGCGCCACCTGTGGCTTCACAACGACCGACCGGCTTGCCCTCTATGGCGACGAGGCTTTCTTAGCGCGATATCAGATCGCCGATTCGCGCGAACGCGGCGTTGTCGATCTTCCGCAGGGTTACACGTTAGGGTGGGCTGGGTTCTGCAATCTGCATAACGACGGACACCTGGTCTGGGGCGCGATGCGGTCGAGCACATCGAACCCGGCAGAAGCTGTCGAAGTCGACATGGACCGCGGCTTCATCCAAACTACAATCGGTGCGGGTTATCTAAGCGAGCCGGTTGCCGCTTACAACGGAAACGGGTTCACGCCGTAGACGGCTAGCCCTCCGGCGGGGAGGTGACGCGAGGTTCGATGGATACGCTCGTCATTGCGTCACCGCGTTTGATCGCATCGAGCGCGTCGAAGCCGTCGGTCATCTGACCGAAGACCGTATACTGGCCGTCGAGGAAGCGCGCGTCGTCTAGGCAGATGTAGAATTGAGATCCAGCCGAGTCAGGTTTGGAGGACCGCGCCATTGCTACGGTTCCACGCACATGCGGGCGATTGCTAAACTCAGCTTTGAGATGGTACCCCGGACCTCCCGTTCCATCGCCTTTCGGATCGCCGCCTTGCACGACGAAGCCCGGTTCGACGCGATGAAAGCGTAGCCCATCGTAAAAGCCCGCCTCGGCAAGCTTCATAAAAGCCGCCGAGTGCATCGGTGCATCGTCAGCAAAAAAATCGAAGACGATGTCACCATGCGACGTCGAAATCCGCGCGCGCGAACGTCGAGCCCGTTCGACGTAACGATCGATCTCTGACCGTTGCGGTGCATCATGCGTCATGTTCGAAATCTCCTCGGGAGCGCTAGCGACGAATCAGCCGATTAACCAGATGACCGAATGATCCCCACTCCCTTTGCGAAGGCGAGGTGTCGGGCTTGGCCCGGCGAACGCTTGCTGGGCCCCCAGCCCTGACAACAAAGGAGCAGTATGAACGCATCTTTCAGACTCGTCGCGCCGCTCGTTTCAGCCGTCGTTCTCTCGGCATGCAGCGGTGGCAGCTCCAACATCCCTGGAGCCACGAGCGCGCCGGCCGCGCAACGACATTCTATCGCCATGCCGGATTGGGAGGCCAAGGGCCTCGCGAGGCGCGCCTGCGAAACGTCGCGCCGCGGCGAAGCGCAATGTTTAGCCCTGATCCAGTCGAAAGGCGGGCTCGACCCCGCGATCGCGGGTTGGGCACCCGCCGATATAGAGGCGCGCTACAATCTCCCGTCCTCGACGAATGGATCGGGGCAGATCGTCGCGGTGGTCGACGCCTTAGACGAACCGAACGCGAGCTCGGACTTGGCGACATATCGCAATGAGTTCGGTCTCGGCACCGCAAATTTCACAAAGTATAATCAAACCGGGCAGATGCAAAACTACCCGGTCAGCTGCGCGTCACGTTATGGTGGCGGCTGGTGCGTCGAAGAAGATCTCGACATCGAAATGGTTTCGGCGGCCTGCCCGAAGTGCACGATCTATCTAATCGAAGCCAACAGTCAGAACCCGAGCGATCTCGAGACAGCCGAGGCCGAAGCCGTGACGCTTGGCGCACATATTATCAGCAATAGCTGGTATTGCAACGGCGTCGGCTGCGCCAGCCCGTCGTATTTCGAGAGCCCCGGCGTCGAATATCTTTTCGCGTCGGGTGACGATGGTTACGGCGTCTACGAAGAGCCGGCGGTTTTCGGCAGCGTCGTTTCGGTTGGCGGAACGGTGCTATCGAAGAGCGGCTCGACGTATTCCGAAACGGCCTGGGATGGCTCCGGCTCGGATTGCGCGACCAATATTGCGAAGCCGTCGTGGCAGCACGATCCCGATTGCACCGGGCGAACCGAAGCCGATATATCGGCCGTTGCCTGGCAGCTCGCTGAGTACGACAGTAACGAAGGCGGCTGGTTTACCGTTGGCGGGACGAGTGCGGCCGCGCCGATCAACGCGGGAGTCTTTGGGCTTGCCGGAAACGCCAGCAGTCAGAACGCTGCCGAAAAGTTCTGGACGCTCAAGAAGCACAAGTACAAGAAGGATCTGCACGATATCACGAGCGGGAGCAACGGAAACTGCGGCAACTACCTTTGTATTGCGGGCAAAGGCTACGACGGGCCGACTGGATGGGGAACGCCGAACGGCATCGGCGCGTACTAAACATGAAACAATTGCTTGTCGTTATTACCGCGCTTTGCGCGTCGTTCATTCCCGCGCTGGCGGATGGTGCTTCAGGAGCAATGTCCGTTGGAGCAGGGCCGAACGGCTACGATTGGTTAATCGGCACGTGGTCTTGCAGAAATACCCTGGCAGCGTCGAAGCTAGGTGCACTGCCGTCGACGAGCCTCACCGTGACAAGGGTGAAGGACGGCAGCGGCCTCGTCGTGCATACAACGAGTCCCAATGGAGACGTAACCGTTTACTACGCGTACGTTCCAAGCACAAAGACTTGGTTTAGTCCCTTTGTCGACTCAGGCGGCAACTACGGATATGAATCGACGCAACAGTCAGGAAGAACGATCCGCTGGACGGGCACGTTTTACCTCACAAATGGCTCGGCAACGCCGATTCGAGACACGTTCACAATGCTTGGGATGGCCAAGCAGTACGATCTTAGCGAAGCCAGCGTTCATGGCGCCTGGACGACCGTAGCGAAAACTACCTGCACTAAGTCATAAGCAAACGCATATGCGTAAAGTCGAACGTTACGGCGTAGCGTTCGAGGAACGAGTGACTAACGGTGCCGGACACCGCGAATGGAAACATGCTCAAGGGAGAGCCGCTGGGCGTGTAGCCACCTCCGACGTTTTTCTGGCAGACGGGACCTAGACACAACTCGTCTGCCAGAGTCGGAACGATCGTGACCGGGCCGCCGCCACCCATTCCTTGCATCGCCTTATCCGGAAACGTCTTGATGTGCGCGGCAGCAATCGTCGCTTGGACCGGAACGAATCCGGCCCCGGCGCCCCCGGTGTCAATGCTGAAGAGTTGGTTCGTTAACCCATTGACCTTACCGGCGGCGAAGATAAAGTGATCCCCGACCAACCACATCGGAACTGCCGTTCCGCCGGCATTCGCCATCACGGCTCGGCGCGGACGGAGCAGAAGGCGGTGATGCGGATAGTCGATGGTCGAAAGAAATCGCGAAAGAAATGGCGTTCCAACGATGCCATCGACGGTGCGATCTTTGAAGAGACCGAATCCGCGGGACGGCAGAATCGTAACCTTCACGTTCGTAAGCGCGATCGGGCCTACGACAATACTCGATACGACAGCTTGGCGCACCACCGCGGTGCGGCCGCCGAGAAAGGCTCCTTGGCTGCCGCCTGTGATCGCGAGTCCAAGCGCCTTGGCGAAGTCTGGATCGAGCGTGACGTCCGGCGCGCCGGTATCGAGAACCAACGTCGCCGGTTTCCCGGCTATCTCGAGTTGTATTGCGGGCAACGGTTCCGATTCGACAAACGGCACGACGATGCCGGAATCGGGAACGCCGAGCCCATCAGCAGATGTGAGAATGTTCCTGCGTTGCTCCACCGTTCGAAGGACCGCCTTGGCCGTTTCGTCGTCGGCCTTGAGACTCAGTACCATCTTCGCATCCTTGGCGGCCGCGTCGAGGTCATTTTCGTAGAGCTCGATGCGCGCTAAGCCGAGGATGGCCTCGGGATCCGCGGGATTCCGCGAAGCGGCGTCTGCATACGCGACTTTCGCTCGGATGAAATCACCCTGCGCGAAGAGCTGAGCGGCTGAAGAAGCCGGTGGCGTGCCAGTCACCGCAAGTGCACAGATTAGCGAAAACATAAATGGAGAGTAACAGGTGGGCCAAGCCGCTGGCAACTTACAGCGCCTACCTTAGCGGCTTCCCCGTAATTACGAGCGCGCTGCCAAACTAAGAGGACGCTCGGCGCTGCAATAGTTCTCTATCGCGGTCTACCGAGATTCTGGGTACATAGCGGGTCTACCAACTCAGCCTCGCAACCGGATAGGAGAAAAAATTATGCGCGCAGTGGTATGGAAGGCCCCATTTCAAGTAAGCGTCGATGAAGTTGACGATCCTCGTATCGAGGCACCGGGAGATGCCTTGGTTCGTCTCACGACGTCGGGAATTTGCGGCAGCGATCTGCATATGTACGAGGGACGTGCACCGATGCAACCCGGCCAGGTCGTGGGGCACGAGAATATGGGCGTCGTCGAAGAGGTTGGCCCCGGCGTCGTTAGCATCCGGCCGGGCGATCGCGTTGTGCTGCCTTTTAATATCGCATGCGGATTTTGTTTTAACTGCGCGCGAGGTTATACCAATGCTTGTTTAACGACGAATCCGCAAGGCCACGGCGGCGGCTATGGCTATTCGGGGATGGGGCCGTATCGAGGAGGCCAAGCGGAGTTGCTCCGCGTACCGTTTGCCGACTTCAACGCCTTGAAGTTGCCGGGCAAACCGGGTGACGAATTCGAAGACGATTTTCTTCTTCTATCCGACGTCTTCCCGACGGGCTACCACTCGACCGAGCAGGCTCACGTGCGCGCCGGCGACACAGTAGCGATTTGGGGCGCCGGTCCCGTCGGTTTGTTAGCGGGTCTCAGTGCGCGAATCCGCGGCGCTTCTGAGATTTATATCGTCGATTGCGTCGACGATCGTTTGAAAGCGGTCAGCGAAATGGGAGCAACTCCGATCGACTTTCGCAAGGGCGACCCAGTGCAGCAGATCCTCGATCTTCGCGAACCGCATCGCCGCAACGTCCAAGAACTGCGCGAAGGCTCAGGCAAGAAAATGCCCGGCGTCATGTGCGGCATTGACGCGGTGGGCTACGAAGCGTGGACGCACGACGCGCCCGGCGAAGAGCAAGAACCGACGCAGGCGATCGAGGATCTGATTCGCATTACCAATGCCACGGGTCACATCGGACTGATCGGGGTCTACTTTCCGGAAGACCCCGGCGGCGTCGATGACGAGGCGAAAAAAGGACGGTTCACGCTATCGCTTGGAGCTGCTTGGGAGAAAGGTCTGTCCGTCGAAATGGGGCAAGCTCCGGTCAAGCGTTACAACGTTTACCTTCGGGATCTCATCCTGGCGGGTATTGCGAAGCCGAGCTTCTTCGTGAGCCATCGGCTTCCACTTGAAGCCGCTCCCGATGCCTACGAGAAGTTCGATAAACGCACCCAGGGTTACCGAAAAGTGCTGCTCAAGCCCAACGGCCTCGCGGCGTAGCGGGCTGCCGCGAGATTATGCGATACCGTTTCCTCCGGTAGCGCCGTAGGTTTGGCCGGTCGAGAACGTCATTTCTGCAGACGCAAGCGCCACGTACACCGGCGCGATCTCGACCGGCTGGCCCGCGCGGTGATACGGTACGCTTTCGCCAAACTCCGAAACCGCGCCGGGTAGCCGTCCTCCGCTCACTTGAAGCGGGGTCCAGAACGGGCCGGGCGCGACGGCGTTGACGCGAATGCCTCGATCGACGAGCTGCTTGGCGAGTGCTTTGCTGAAATTATTGATGGCAGCTTTTGTGGGCGCATAATCGAGCAAATAGGGTGAAGGATCGTAGGCTTGCTCTGAGGCGGTGTTAATTATCACCGAGCCGCGCTGCATATGTTCGAGTGCAGCTTTGGTAATCCAAAACATCGCGTAGAAGTTGGTTTTGAACGTCCAGTCCACGAGCTCCGTCGTCAACTCGGAGATAAGCTTGACGGCGTGTTGTCGCCCCGCGACATTCACGAGCGTGTCCAAACCTCCGAGGCCGCTCGCGGCATCGTCGACAAGTTTGCGGCAGAACGCCTCGGAACGAATATCGCCCGGTAGCGGCACCGCTTTTCTGCCCGCATTCCGGATCAGGTCGACGACTTCGCGCGCGTCGGGCTCCTCGGCCGGCAAATAGCTGAGGGCGACGTCCGCGCCTTCGCGGGCGAAGGCGATCGCGGTCGCGCGCCCGATTCCAGAGTCGGCTCCGGTAATCAAGGCTTTGCGCCCTTTCAATCTTCCCGTGCCTCGGTACGATTGTTCGCCGTGATTCGGCCGCGGCGTCATCTTGGAGGCGAGGCCGGGCCACGCCTGCGTCTGTTCGGGATATGGCGGTTTGGGATAATCCTCCGAGGCGGCTTCCATTGCGCTGGCGCTCTCCGCTGCCGCGGCCGGTGATGCGGCGGCCGCCGCAAGCGTTACGCCGCCGAGAATGCCGACAAACGTTCGGCGCGATTGATCGTTGCTATCCATAATATCGCGTTGTACCCAACATGTTGAGCTTTGCGCAAGGCGATTTGACTCTGCGCGCAAGGCGCTAAGCGCTTGTCCGGGGTATCGGGCTGCATGCGACATACAAATCTCTCGAACGAATCCCAGGACTATCTTGCGCGGCGTGAAGAGCTCAGGCTTGCCGAAGTCGAGGAGATGCGTCAGCGCGAACGGGTTGCGGAGCTGCGCCGCAACTTACCACAAGGCGCGGCGCTCGAAGACTACGTTTTTTACGAAGGGCCGGCCGATTTTCAGGCCGGCGACGAACCCATTCGCCGCGTGCCGCTAAGCGAGTTATTCAGCGAGTCCGGCCGCCCGGTCGTCATTTATCATTTCATGTACGGCAAGAAACAGGCGACCGCGTGTCCGATGTGCACCATGTGGATTGATGGATTTAACGGCGTTGCAGAGCATGTTGCACAAAACGTGGACTTTGCAATTGCTGCGGCCGCGGATCCGGCCACCTTGCGAGCGTACGCGCGTTCGCGCGGTTGGAGCAACCTTCGTCTGCTCAGCTGCGGGGATAGCTCGTTCAAGTACGACCTGGCGAGCGAAGACTCCGAAGGCAACCAAGATTCGACCGTTTCGGTGTTTACGCGCGATGCCGACGGAGTGATTCGGCATTTTTACACCGCACATCCGCACATGGCCGACGATATCAATCAACGCGGAATCGATCTTCTCACGCCGGTCTATAACGTGCTCGACCTCACGCCGAAGGGCCGCGGCGATTGGTACGCCGAGCTCGCGTATCCCTAGTTCGACGAGCCGCTGAGCTGGGTAAAGACGGGCCATGAGCATTGACTATCCGGTCGAACCTGAAATCGATCCTGACGATACCGAGGAAAGCCCCGAGCCTGACGACGAGAACAACGACGACAAGCGCGGTATAGCCGAGGACGACCCGAACGAGGTTACGGGCGAGTAAACTCGATGCGTCAAGGAACTGACGCTACGGTTTGAACTCGTACATCGTCCCGCATCCCAACCGACACGGCCCTAACCACGCTGAACGAACGCTCCATCGTCGTTTCTTAGAAGCGCTCCGAATCATCGGAAGTCAGGCCGCTTGTGGGCACGTATCCGTAAGTCGGCGGTCCCTGGAACGTGCGTTTGGCGCGCCGCGAGTTATTCGGTAGCGCAGAAAGATTTTGCGCCGAATTGCACACGGCGAGGCTCACTCGCTGCGAAAGGACGCGTCCGCCATCATGGGCATGTACGATGCCGAGACGTCAGCATCGCGAGCGATATCTACGGTACGAGAGAAGGAGGCCGCGCTTTTCAAATCGCTTTGCACGGTTAGAATCTTCGCAGCTTACGTATTACTGGTATAAAATCGCCCAGGTGGGATTCGAAGTACCTGTAGATGATGATGGATGACCAGATCCTCTCCATAGCTTCTTCCACGGGCGCACACGGCGGAGTTGTGCTTTGCGGGAGCTGGGCGTAGCCGAGTCGTAACACACCGTAGATGCATTAGTTTTTCTAAGGCAGGGAGTAAAACAGCATTAAGAGATTGAGTCGTGTCTGCTGCGCATCCGGATGCGCAGCCGTCGTAATCCTCGCTGGATGTGGCATTCGGCAATCGCCGGATGGGGTGCCGCCGGTTGTGCCGTCAGACTTTACGTCACACAATGCAAACATTGCACCGGCTTCGGCCTTGCGCGCCCTTTACAGTTTCGGCACGGGCAACGACGGGCAGACGCCGGTCTCGGGCGCGGTTGCACCGAGCCGAGTCGCACCCTACCCACGGATCATCGGGACGACAGAATTTGGCGGCTATTACAATTCGGGCACGGTGTACGGTCTGACAAAAGGCGCGAGTGGTTGGACCGAAGCGGTGCTCTACGAGTTCCAGGGCCGGACCGACGGTTCGAGGCCGATAGGCATAGCCGTGCCTACGAAACTCGATCAAGGCAGCCCCGTTTTCGTCACGTCCTTCAGCGGGGGCGCAAACTTCGACGGTAGTGTAGCCGAACTGAAACCGAGTCCGAGCGGCACCTGGACACTAGTGAACACCTATAGCTTCAAGGACACGCCAGATGGTTCGGCGCCGCAGGGTCCGGTAATCGAGGATGCGAGTGGCAATCTTTACGGGACGACCAGCGGTGGCGGTGTCCACGGTCATGGCGCCGTCTATCGGATGCAGCCGACCGGGTCGGGATATACCGAAAGCCTCCTGTACAGCTTCCGAGGTAAAAAGGATGGCGGGTACCCTGTCGGTGGTCTGATCATTGTGAACGATGCACTCTACGGGACCACCGAGTTGGGCGGCGCTAAAGGCTCTGGAACCGTTTTTGAGCTGGTTCCATCGGGCAGCGGTTATACCGAGAGAATCGTCTATTCATTCCGTAGTGCGCCGGACGGAAAACAGCCCGAGGCCGGGTTGTGCGCCCAACCGGGCGGTGCACTCTACGGCACGACCATAGAAGGCGGATACGATGGCGGCGGAACGGTCTTCAAGCTCACGCCCAGCGGCAGCAAATACGTGGAGAGCGTGATTTGGAACTTCGGCGGCTTCTATCGAGATGGTTTCAATCCGGAGGGCCCGGTGATCGGCAACGGTCACGGCGTGATCTACGGTACAACGCTGAACGGTGGAAAAACAGGCTCAGGCACGCTTTTCACCTTAATGCCGAAGGGCAGCACGTTCAAGGAGGAGCTCCAAAGTTTTAGCGGCAGCAATGGTGCGGCTCCAGAGGCCGGACCGGGCGCCGACGGCAAAGGCAGCCTTTATATCGCCACGTCAGCAGGTGGCCCGCATTTCGATGGGGTCGTGGCTCGAGCGAAGGGCAACGCCGCCCCAACGTCCTGCGATCCGGGCAGCGTCACGATAGGCGGGTGAACGCAATGAAACCATGCGTGGCGGTTTTGATCTTCGCTATCGCCGCGGTGGCCTGCTCCCAGCGAGCGCTACAAGGTGTCGTACCGGCGAGCTCGAGCGCCGTCGCTTCGCTCAGCGCGGATAGCCACTCCAATTTCAAGACGCTCCTCGACTTCGATGGATCGTATGCAGGTGCTGGACCCGGAGCCGGTCTTATTGCTCTGCCACCTAATTTTTACGGCACAACAACTGCCGGCGGCCTATTTGGATACGGAATTGTTTTCAGGCTCACTGCGGACGGCAAGGAAAAGGTGCTGCACAGCTTTCACTATGACGGCTACTATTCGGCCGCGCCATTGCTGCGGCGTGGAAAGACGTTTTATGGCACGACGGCTGGAGGCGGATCTCATAGTAGCGGCTCGGTGTTCAGCTTAGACGCAAATGGCAGAGAGAATTGGGTCTACGATTTCAAAGGCGCCCCGGATGGCGAAGCACCATATGCCGGTCTCGTCGAGCTGGGCGGCACGCTGTTCGGCACGACCGAATACGGTGGCAGCGGTGGGGCCTGCGGCAATTACACTTGCGGAACGGTCTTCCAAATTTCGACATCGGGCCATGAACGCGTCATTTACAGCTTTCAGGGCGGTGGCGACGGCGAAAATCCCCTAGATGGGCTTATAAATCTAAATGGTAAGCTGTACGGAACCGCATACGGAGGCCGCTACAAAGGCGGCATCGTGTTCAGTCTAACCGCGGCTGGAAAGAAAACGGTGATTTACAACTTCCGCAACACGCCCTCAGACGGCCAAGAGCCGAACGGACTTGTCGCGTTGGGCGGGAAGCTGTACGGCACAACGGTTTTCGGCGGTACTGAGAATGAAGGAACGGTGTTCAGCGTTAGTCTCGCAGGCAAGGAACAGGTCCTTCATAGTTTCGGCGCATCTTCAGGCCTCGATGGCAGTAACCCGCAAACCGCGCTGATCGCGTACAACGGGCAGCTTTACGGTACGTCGAGCCAAGGCGGAGTCGGCCGCAATGGCATCGTCTTTGAAATCAGCACGACGGGCTCATTGAAGGTGCTCCACAGCTTCACTGGCCCCGACGGTTCGGATCCGATAGGTTCGCTTCTCGAAGTTGGGGGCAAGCTGTACGGCACAACATTCGGCGGCGGAAACGATGATGACGGGGTCGTGTTCGAGCTGACGCCCTGAAGCGGGTGAAAAGCATCTCGTAACGATTTACGCCGGCGGCGACGATTCGTCGAGTCGCCTTTGCAGGCCGCAGCTTGATCGGCAAGTCAGGCTACCCTCATAGCCCCACCGATCCATCGGTAGACAATCTCCGTCCGAGGTAGGGTTCACCCCCATACCGGCACGGCGCGGAACGACGTAGCATTACGCCATTAGCGACCGCGTTCACGCGTTCGCGCGTGCGCAGCCGCGACTGCTTCGACGTGAAACGAGGAGAGTACATGCCAAAATTGTTGCGAACCTTGCTCTTGCTTTTGCCTGCGGGTCTAGCTCTATCTGCTTGCAGCGCCACCTCGGGCGGCAGTGCGGCTCCACCGATCGCGAATGCTCCGGGCGCAAATTTTCCGTCGCACTCCGCTCGCAAGAGTTGGATTTCGCCCGCAGCCAAGACCCAACCGATTCTCTACGTTGCGAATTTCGACACCAGCACGGTCTACATCTACGCGCAAAAGGGAAAGAACCAAGCTCCAATCGGTCAGTTGACCGGCTTGAACCATCCGAGTGGCCTCTACGTCACGAAGTCTGGCGACCTCTACGTCGCCAACACGGATTCGGCAGACGTGCCGGTCTTCCATCGCGGCGCCACGACACCGTTCGAAGTTCTGAATGATTTTTATAATGATAGGGGCGGCACTCCGTTCGATGTCGCCGTCGACCAAAAGGGCACTGCCTACGTCGCAAACGCGCTCACGAGTGCCACGTTGCCCGGGAACATCGCCGTTTTCGCGTTCGGCAACACAGATCCGACCGCGCTCCTGACTGACCCGAACTATACAAGTGCAGTCGGCGTCGCGACCGACAACAAAAATAACGTCTTTGGGTGCTTTCAACAGAGCTTCCAAAACGGGCCATTTTTGGTCGACGAATTTCCAGCCGGCTCGACGACGCCGAAGAACCTCGGTTTGAATATCCAGTCGTGCTTCGGCTTGCGGATCGACCCAAAGCAAAACCTGGTCAATCCCGATTCCGCAGTCCCCCAAGTCGAAATTTTCAAACCGGGTGCGACCACCCCGTCGTCGACGTTTGCAAAGACGGGATATCCGCTGTTTGTGGCGTTGACAAAGAACGCGAAGCGCATCTATGTGAGTGAATACGACGGTGTCGTCAACGAGTACACGTACCCCCAGGGCAAGTTCGTCGACGCGATCACGAACGGTCTGGCAGGTTATCACGTATACGGTGTGGCGACGGATCCTAGCCCGAAGACGTGAGCCGCGACAGGCGGGATCCGAGATCTCTGCGTGAGCCGATGCCGAGCTTTTGGTAGATGGAGGCCAAATGCTTCTCAACAGTCTTCTCGGTTATCGAAAGCGACCGCGCGATCTCGCGATTCGCCCTCCCGTCCCCAGCGAGCGTCGCGATTTCGAGCTCGCGCGCTGAAAGAATGGTCGTCGCCGGCATGGTGCCCGGCGACGCACCATTTTCGGCCGGAGTTGTCCGTTCGAGCCTTCTCACGTCGCGGACCGCGCCGCAACGGCGAAATATCGCAAGCGCACCCTCAAAGTTACCGGCCGTTTCCAGCGCCGCCGCTTCGAGTAACGGAAAACGCAACCGTCGAAAACCCTCGGCCGCCTGATTGCCGAGTGCTGCCGCCTGGGCAACGCGACCATCCTGCAGCGACGTCATGGCATCGAAGAGCGCCAATGCCGGACGCTCGGGCAGTTCCGCGGTTCCGGCCGCCGCTCGAGCAAGATATTCTCTGGCTCGCTTCCGATCGGCCGGCGCGCCGTATCGACCGACCGTCAGCAGTGGCACCACGTTGCCTCGAATGAGTTCGCCCGCCGGGATTGCTCGGTGAAGGATCGTTTCGGCATCGCGAAGACGCCCGCGACGAGCCATGACTTGGGCGAAGGCGGCGCCGGTGTCGATATCCGGCGCGCGCGAGAAAGCCGCCTCGAAGGCATCAAACCACTTCTGGATCAAGTCCTCGTCATCCAGATACAATCCGATCATACAACCAAGAGCGCTTGCGAACTTCAAACTCACGTTGTTTTCGGTGGTTGTCGAGATCGCTTCCACGCAAGCTCGCGCCCTGCTGAGGTCGCCCGTAGAAAGATAGCACAGCGCCGCATTGCTCAGGGCACATTCTTCGGCATGGCGGCTCCGCGATTCGCGAGCAATCCGAAGCGCCCGATCGATTTGCCCCACTGCCTCGTCGTGAAGACCAAAGAACGAAAAACACAGCGCGCCGTTGTAATGTGCCCCGGCGAGCGTCAGCGCAGATCCCGTGCTTTGTGCCGCAGCCACCCAAGCGGCGTACTCTCGACGAAATCGGTCAGTCTGACCAAACGTCATCGCAACCCAGGCGGAAATGTTATGAAAGTACAGCCGGAACTCAGCAACTTCCGATAAGGCACGCGCGTCAACCTGCTGTAAGTGATGCTCGGCTTCGGTGGGAAACCAGAGCGTAGCAGTCAACCACGCGAGACCCAAATGAATCCTACTGCGAGCCACATATTCGTCTGCTTCGAGCCTGGAGAGCATGTCCTGCAGGGGCGCTGTTGGGTTGGAAATACCAAGCGTATACGCAGTCATCGCGCCGCGGACTCTGCAGCGTGCTTCCAGATCGGCTTCGTTGCCGTCGCGAAAAATATTTGCCGCCTTTTCGTACGTCGCGTGCGCTTGCGCAGTCGACGTTAGGACGAGCTGCGCGCTTGCGATCTTTTCCACGATCAAGCCACGCGTCCGATGCGCAATATTTTCACTCTCCAGTGCGCGCTCGTAGAACGCGATTGCATCCTCGTGTGCGTGAACCGATGCAGCCGAATCTCCCGCCTGCTCGTTGTATGACGCGGCTGGCGCCGACTCGCCGGCCGCCCACCAGTGGAAGGCCAGCGCTTCGAGCGAACGCAGCGATTCAGGTGCCTTTTCGAGCTCTACGGCTATCGCGTGATGGCGAAGCCGTGTCTGCGCTCCGAGAAAACCTCCATAGATGACGTCGCGCGTCAGAGCGTGACGAAAGCGGAACTCCCCACGCCCCACCTCGTCGATGAGTTGAAAATCGCGCGCTCGGCCCAAGGCACGAAGCAAAGGCTCCGGCTCAATGCCGAGCGTGGCAGCGAGGAGATCGAGCCCGAAGGAGCGGCCGATCACGGCCGCTTGGGCGATGACTTGCCGCTCGGCGTCATCGAGGGGCAGTAAGCGCGCAAGCAGCGTATCTCGAACCGTTTGCGGAACGGTTCGACTCGTATTGGCGCGCGGTGTCGTCAGCGCTTCAACCGCGCTCTTGAGCAGCTCCTCGGTAAAAAACGGATTTCCGTCGCCGTTCTGCGCGACGGCACGACGTATCTCATCGGGCAGCGCGATATCTCCGAGCGCTTCGTCGATAAACCGCTGCAGTTCGACGCCTTGCAGCGGCGCGATATCGATGCGTCCCGCCCGAGTGTTGCGTGCAATCTTGGCCAAAGCCGAGAGCGCGGGATGGCTGGGATGAAGATCGTCGGTACGAAACGACGCAATCGCAAGGATGCGCAACCGCGACAGTTTCGCGCCTAGATACGCGAGTAAATCGAGCGTCGCTGCATCAGCCCATTGCAGATCTTCCAGAACGATGACTATTGCTCGACGTGCAGCCAGCGTGGCGAAGTGCTCTACGATGGCGTCGAATTGCTCTCGCTTTGTTTGCGCGATACCCAAGGTGATGGGACTTCCCAAACGATCGAGTGCGTCGAGGATAGGCCCATACGGCCGAGAGGCGACTTCGAGACAGGCACCGACTCCGAGTCTCCACCGCGAGTTTCGTATCGACGAGCAGAACTCGGCGATGAGTCGCGACTTGCCGACTCCGGCCTCACCAGCAACGAAGACCAAGCCTCCGTGAGAGACCGCGGCCTCCCGCTTTCGCTCGCGCAGGTATGCGAGCTCTTCAATGCGCCCGATGAATGGACCACAAACGACCGGCCGCGTGATCACGGCGGCGCCTTCGACGGGTGAATGGCGGCTCCCCGGCTTCGGCCGTTTCGCGTGCGCCTTCGAAAGCGCTTCCGGCTGAACCGATCGGAACCGTTTGACGATCGATACAGGGGTACTAGCTCAGTGACGAGGGAGCGAAAAACGAGGCATCAAAGCCAGTGACATCTGTAAATGAATCGATATCGTGGCTGACGTCAAGTGCCGCGTCTGCTCGGAACGTTATCGTATCTTTAGCAAGCGTGTCGAGGTTGGCCAATAAACTCGAACTATCCACCATAGGCTAATGGGCTGCTCAGAATCTGAGTGGTCGTCGTACGTTGAAAGGCTCATGGCTTATCGTGCCAATCAGGGCTATTGCTTGGATCACGAATCCATGCTACCACGCTACCCTGCGTCCAATAAACTTTCCAAACGCTTCCATCCCTCGCGGCCATCGCAGCCGCGTAACTGCTTCTAACTAACAGGATCACTTGAATGCTCCGGTACGGTCCACTCGACTGCGCTCACTGCGGCGATACCAGGGCAAATCACTTCGACGGCGGATGCTCGTCCACCATGAATCCAAAATGCAAGTGTCGTCGCTACAAACAGGCGCTTCGGCCGAGGCGCAAGTCCAGCCCGTTCGCGATCGAGGAAGAACTGACGGGTGCGGCTTGACGACGCGGCTCAATGGGTAAGCTCCGACCTACAATCCTAAGACTACGGAGGCTTACAAGTGTCTACACCTGGAGATATGCCGAACCCGATTGATCCGAACCAAAAGCAGCGCGATCCAACCGACCCGAACAAACGATCCGACGATCGTTCTGACAAGGACGGCAAGAACGACGAACTTGGCGACGACGACGGCGAATACGACCTGGAAGATCGAGAGGCTGGCGGCACGGAAGTCAGCGGTAGAGGGCACCCCGGCTAGCCCGGACCGGCGTACCCATCCAGTGTTCGAAAGCTCCGTAGAATAAGGCGTTTTAGAATAGCCCCAGCGGGATTCGAACCCGCGTTACCGCCGTGAGAGGGCGGCATCCTAGGCCTCTAGATGATGGGGCCGCGCTACTCCCGGGGATGGGCTCGAACCACCGACATGCAGATTCAGAGTCTGCCGTTCTTCCAGCTGAACTACCCGGGATTGGTAGCGAAACGTTATACTACAGGAAAAGCCTCGGCCCTTGCAACGCCGGGCCGCTTTAGGTTTCGGCCTCCGTAGGTGGCCGTTTGGCTATGGCAGTTTGGGCAAAGCATGCGCAGATTTTCGAGCCGATTATCATTTTTGACGCCGTTGATGTGATCGAGATGCATGTTGAGCGCTTTGCCTTGCCAAGCCGATAAACCGCACGATTGACAGTTGTTTGCGAGCAGCCCAGCTCTTATGAGCCTGTGCTTAACATGCGTTCGATTTCTATTCCGGTTTGAGAGCAATTCGGCAATGGACATACCAAAAGAACGAGGCTCAATATCGCTGCGCTGAACCGCTTTGGTCCAGGACGCCGCACAAAAGCCAAACCTTGCTTTGCAGTCTCTGAAACTGTTGCCGATATCGTAGTGGGCTCGCACCGCCGCCCAGTCGTATTTCTTGCGTCTATCGGGAAAAAGTGACGGTGCAACGCGCAGCTCTCCGCGCCTTATCGCCTTGATCCAAGCCGTGTGGCAAAATCCAAAGCGGCGGGCGCATTCGACGAAGCCGTGTCCTTCATCATAGTATGCCTGCACCGCGTTCCAATCGTAAATGATTTTCGGCATGCTTTGAGACTACTGAATGAATGTGCCAACTGTATGGCATCGTTGTAAGCGCGTTACTCTGTCACCCTTCGACATGCTCAGGGTGACAAAATTTAGAAAGACGGGACAAAGCAAGAGTCGGGTAACGCCGCAGTAAACATAACGCATATGCAGGCCATCGTATTGGTAGGAGGCGAGGGAACCCGGCTGCGGCCACTGACATATGGCACGCCCAAGCCGATGGTGCCGATTATGAACGTCCCCTTCCTTGCGCGCACGCTCGAGCGGCTTTACGCTGCGGAGATACGCGATGTTATTCTGGCCGCGGGTTATATGCCGCAAGCGATCGTTGATTATTTCGGCGACGGCACGCAGCTCGATATGAAGGTCACCTACGTGATCGAGGAAACGCCGCTCGGTACCGCCGGCGCGATTAAGAACGTCGAAGAGCATATCACCGGGCCGTTTTTCGTTCTCAACGGCGACATTCTGACGAGCCTCGATCTTCGAGCGATGCGCGAATACCACCATCAAAAAGGCGGCATTGGGTCGCTGCATCTAATTCGCGTTGAGGACCCGTCGCCGTTTGGATGTGTCGTGCACGATGCCGAGGGCCGCGTAAGTTCGTTCGTCGAGAAGCCGCCCAAGGGACACGAGCCAACGAATGAGATCAATGCGGGCACGTATCTGCTCGAGCGCGAAATTCTCGATTTCATTCCCAGCGGCCAAAACGTTTCGATCGAACGCGCGACCTTTCCGCAAATTATCGCGCAAGGGAAAACGCTCTACGCCTATACGACGAACGACTATTGGCTTGATCTCGGCAGACCCGAACAATATCTCGCCGCACATCGCGACGTATTGAGCGGCGCGATGCCGCTTGCCGTAGAGCCCGGAATCAGCGGCGAGGGAAGCGGCGTTCTGCGCGGCCATCCGGGCGTGATTCCGCCGGTGCACGTTGGTGCCGACGTGGTAGTGGATGCAAGCGCAACAATTGGTCCAAACGTCGTGCTCGGACCGGGCTGTAGTATCGGTTCGCGCGTGACCGTCCGCGAATCGGTGCTATGGGAGCGCGTCAGCGTCGGGGCGGATGCCGTCATCGAGGAAGCGATCCTCGCCAGCGGCGTTACGATCGGCCCGAAAGCGCACGTCGCGCGAGGCTCGGTGATCGGCCACGACGTCAGTGTCGAACCAGGCACGATTTTAGAACCAGGCGCTCGCCTGGGATCTCCAGGTCAAGGAATAGTAGGCTAGCGAGGGAACGTTCGGTTTACCGCGCATCTGGGGCGGGGTAGACTGATGTCCTACGGAGGGAGGAGCCCATCGCCTACATGTTGCCGCCGCGCGCCTTGTTCTTCGGTTCGTATCCGCCTCGCGAGTGCGGGATCGCGACCTTTACGAAGGATATGGTCGACGCGTACGATCGCACTTTCGGTTTTTCGAGTCCGGTGATCGCCGTCGACGAGCCGGGTGCCGACATGCGTCGCTATCCCCCCGAGGTCGTCGGCCGAATAGCCGAAGAGTCGCGCGTCAGCTACGCGGAAGCCGCAGAATTCGTCAACAGCTATCCGATCGACTTGGTAAACATCCAGCACGAATACGGTCTGTTTGGCGGGGAGAAGGGCGAGTGGCTCGTCGATTTTTTGCGATTGGTCGAAAAACCGGTCGTTTTAACCTTGCACACCGTGCTTCCGGAGCCGGACGAAACCTATCTGCGCGTTACGCGGGAGCTCTGCGAACACGCCAGCAAAGTGGTTACACTTTCGGAAACAGGGCGCAGTTTGCTCGAAACCATTTACGGCATCGACCCCAAGATCTTGGAGACGATTCACCACGGCGTCCCCGACGTGCCCTTCCAAGACACATACGCGGCGAAAGCTTCATGGGGCATCGGTCAGCGCACGGTAATTTCTACGTTCGGGTTGATCAGCCGCGGTAAAGGCCTCGAATACGCCATCGAGGCGATGCGCGGCGTCGTCAAGCGCCATCCGGAAGCGCTCTACCTGATTTTGGGTGAAACGCATCCGGTGGTACGCCGCCGCGAAGGTGAATCGTACCGCGAGTCGCTTACCGCAATGATCCGGGAGTACGGACTGCATTACAACGTGCAGCTCGTCGACAAGTATCTTGATTTCGACGAGGTCGTGGGTTATCTGACGGCCACCGATATCTACCTCACGCCCTATCTCAATCCGGCGCAGATTGTCAGTGGAACTCTCGCATACGCGGTTGGCTGCGGCAAAGCGATCGTTTCGACGCCGTATCTGTACGCGCAAGAGTTGCTGGCACTCAACCGCGGCTTCTTGTGCGAGTTTCGCGACGCGCCGTCCATTGCCTCAGGCCTGAATATGCTGCTCGACGACCCGTCCTTACGCCGCGCGACCGAGCGCCGCGCTTATCGCTTCGGCCGGCAAATGACCTGGCCGCACGTCGCGGCCCAGTATGGTGCGCTCTTTAGCGAGCTTTGTCCGCGCGCTCCGCTGGAGCTGGTGACCTCTGCCTAAGACCCGCGCGCAAGCGTCATCGCCTCCGCTCGATCATTTGCTAGTGCTCTCCGACGACGTCGGCGTCATTCAGCATGCCATAGAAAACGTCCCAAACCGCACGTGGGGCTACTGTACCGACGACGTTTCGCGCGCGTTTATGGTCGTGCTTGCGTACTTGCGCCTCAATCCATCGGACAAACAAGCGCAGCGTCTCGCGTCGAACTATCTTGCGTTCCTTGCGCACGCGCAGCTCGATGATGGGCGCTTTCACAACTTCATGGATTACGACCGGCGCTGGATCGACGAGATCGGCACGCACGACAGTTGCGGCCGCGCGATCTGGGCGTTAGGGTACGGTGTCGGAAACGCGCCTTCGCAAAGCTGGCGGCGAGTCTGCGCGACCTTGCTCGACCGCGCGTTGCCGTCACTCGAATCGCTTGAATACATCCGCTCGCGCGCCTACGCGGCCCTCGGCTTGGCGCACGCGCACGGCGCGTTCCAAGACCATAAGTACGCCGGCGGCCTGCGATACCTCGCCGACGAAATCTTCGCCGCGTATGTTGAGAACGCGACCGATGAGTGGCGCTGGTTCGAACCAATCATGACGTACGACAACGCGCGCCTGCCCGAGGCGCTCCTCCGCGCCGGCGCCGCACTGCAAGATGCGCGTTACGGGGAAGCCGGCTTGGCCGCCCTGCACTTCTATGAAGGCGTTACCCTGGAAAACGGCATTTACGTTCCGGTTGGCAATGACGGCTGGTATCCACACGGCGGGCCCCGCGCGCGTTACGCGCAACAGCCGCTCGAGGCGTGTTCGATGGTCGACGCCGAACTCGCCGCTTTCGACCTCAGCGGCGACGCCAGCCACGTCGAGACCGCAGAAATCGCGTTGGAATGGTACTACGGCAAGAATTCACGCGGCGTGACGATGGCTAACGGCGGTGGCTGTTTCGATGGCTTGGGCGAAGAACTCGTCAACCCGAACATGGGTGCAGAATCGACGCTCGCGCTGCTCTCCGCCGCCTACGCGATGGCGGCTCGGCGGGCTCGGGTGCTCCGCGCCGTTCGCTAACAAACTGCGGGAAACGTCGCAAGCCTGCGCAAGAACAGGCGCCGAACCACCGGTCGCCGAACCGCTATAAATGCTCCTGGAAACGGAAATTCTCAACGACGCGCAATCAGCCGCCGTTCGGCAGAGCGATGGCCCTGTTCTGATCTTTGCCGGTGCCGGGAGCGGCAAGACGCGCGTTCTGACGCATCGCATCGCTTATTTGTTAGGCGAGCTTCGCGTTGCACCGGAGCGCATTCTTGCGGTGACTTTCACGAACAAAGCCGCCGGCGAAATGAAATCGCGTTTGCACGCGATGGTCGGGCCCGTCGCGCGCGACCTTTGGGTCGGCACGTTTCATTCAATGTGCGTGCGAATCTTGCGTCGCGACGGTTCGCGCATCGGTATTGGCCGCAGCTTCGCCGTCATCGATGATGCCGATCAGCGCCAGCTTGTAAAAGAGATTCTCGACGATCTCGACATCGACGAGCGCCATCTCTCGGCCAGCGCGTGCCTTGCCGAGATCGACAAGGCCAAGAACGCGCTCATTTGGCCAGAGCAGTACGCGCAAGGTCAAACCTCTTTTGTCGGCGAGCGTATCGCCAATGTGTACGCCGAGTATCAGCGCCGGTTGGGCGAGTCGAACTCGCTCGATTTCGACGACCTCATCGTGCGCACAATCGACTTACTGGAGCGCGATCAGGAAACTCGGGAAAAATACCAGCATCGGTTCGAATACGTTTTGGTTGACGAATATCAAGACGTCAATACTGCGCAGTACCGGCTGATCGCTCTACTCGCAGGCTACCACGGAAACGTTACGGTGGTGGGCGACGACGATCAATCCATCTACTCTTGGCGTGGCAGCGACTACCGTATGATATTGCGCTTTGAAGAGGACTTTCCGGGCGCAAAAATCTTCAAGCTCGAAGAGAACTATCGAAGCACGCAGCGGATTCTCGATGCCGCCAACAACCTTGTCTCTAACAATCGAACGCGCGCCCCCAAACGGCTTTTTACGTCTCGCGGCGAGGGCGAACCGATCACCCTGTATCCGGCCGCCACCGAACGCGACGAAGCCCGCTACATCGTCGAAAAAATCAGAAGCATGGTTCGCGACGGCGCCGCGTACCGCGACTTCGTCGTGCTCTACCGCACCAACGCACAATCGCGCGTCTTCGAGGAAGCACTCCTCGCCGAAGGTATTCCGTATCGCGTCGTTGGCGGCGTCGGCTTTTACGCGCGCACCGAGATCAAAGACGTCGTCGCTTACCTGCGGTACATCGTCAACTCTTCCGATGCGCTCGCTTTTAAGCGCATCGTCAACGTGCCCCGTCGCGGCATCGGCCAGCAGACGCTTGCGGCGTTGGTGCACGCAGCCAATGCCGGACGCGTATCGGTGGGCGAGGCGATCTTCAACAGCGATCTGCTCCGCGCCGCCGTGCCAAAGAAGCTCAAGGAGCTCGAGCGCTTCGCCGAATTGATTGCGGAGCTGCGCGCGTTTACGCAAACCGCGGGAGTGGCGGATCTACTCGTTGCGGTAATGGAGCGGTCGGGTTACGTCCGCGAGCTGCAAAGCGAGGATACGCATGAGGCGCGTGGCCGTTTGGAAAATCTCTCGGAGCTCGTCGGCGTGGCCCGCGAATATGAATCGAACGACGACGATCCGTCGCTGGCGGGTTTCTTAGCCAACATCGCGCTCGTCAGCGATCTCGATTCGCTCGAGGAAGATGCGTCGTACGTCACGCTCATGACGCTCCACAGCGCCAAGGGGTTGGAATTCTCGAGCGTCTTTTTGACCGGCCTGGAAGAAGGCGTCTTTCCCCATAGCCGCACGCTCACCGAGCCGGCCGAGCTCGAAGAAGAACGGCGTCTCGCCTATGTTGGAATCACGCGGGCCATCGATCGGCTCTTCCTAACCTATGCGGCGCGACGCGCGCTCTTTGGCAATACCTACGCCTATCCGAAATCACGCTTTCTCGAAGAAATTCCGGCGCTCGACGTTTTGGAGAGCGGTAGCGTGCCGCTGGCACGTCCGGCCGGCGGCCGGTGGCGCGAGGTCGCGATACACGAATCGGCCGGCGCCGGCGTGCACCTCGGCCTCAAAGACGGCGATCGAGTTCGTCATCCGAAGTGGGGCGAAGGACGAATCGAAAATATCGTCGGCGCCGGCGGCGACGGCTTGGTTACGATCGATTTCCCCAATGTCGGGCAGAAGATGCTCATGCTCAAGTACGCGCCGCTCGAAAAAATCTAACTTCTATTCCGGTGCCGAGGTGAGATGGCGCAACGAGTACGAGTGGCGATTGCCGGCGTCTTCGGACGCATGGGAACGATCGCGCGTGAAGCGCTGGTAGAGAGCGGCGACTATTGCTGCGGACTGGCTCGCACCGCCGATCCGCAACGTAAAGTCGTCGATTCCCTCGGCGAGATGTTTGCGTGCAAGCCCGACGTTCTGCTCGACCTGACGACGCAACCCGACAGCTACGCGATCTCCTTGGCAGCCGTGGAAGAAGGCCTTCATACGGTCGTCGGTGCGAGCGGTTGGACCCAAGAGCAGCGGTCGACGCTGAAAATGCAAGCCGAGAACCGCAACGTTGGCGCGCTGATCGTTCCCAATTTTTCGCTGGGCGCAATGCTGATGATGCGCTTCGCGCAGGCGGCAGCTCATTTTTTCCCTGAAGCAGAAATCATCGAGCTGCATCATGCCGCCAAGAAAGATAAGCCTTCGGGAACGGCGCGCGAAACCGCCGATCGGATTGCCGGCGCGGGCGGTCGGAGACCCGAGATCCATAGCGTGCGCCTCCCGGGATTGCTGGCGCATCAAGAGGTGCTATTCGGGCGCCCCGGCGAGCTGCTGACCATTCGCCACGATTCATTCTCGCGCGAATCGTTCGTTGCCGGTATGCTTGCTGCGGTTCGCGCGGTGCCGACGATACGAGGACTCCGCATCGGCCTCGATTCGATTCTGGATGGAGCGCAAGCGTGAACGTCGCCGTTGTGGGCGCGACGGGCGCCGTAGGAGAAACGATCTTGCGCGTGCTCGAGGAGCGCCGCCTGCCAATCGATCAGTTGGGAACGTTTGCGTCGCGCGAGCGCGACCTCGGTGCGCGTTTTCGTGGCAACTCGATGCGCGTTCGCGCTACCTCCGCCGAAGCGCTGGGCGGATTCGACGTCGTTTTTTTCGCCGGAGGCGAAGAAGCCAGCGAAGCCTACGCGCCGGCCTTGATTGCGCGCGGGGCCGTGGTTATTGATAACAGCGCCAGCTTTCGACTGCATGAGGGCGTTCCGCTGATCGTTCCGAAGGTCAACGGTGAGACGCTCAAGGCCGAGCATCGATTGCTTCCGGTCGCCAACTGCACCGCGATCGTTCTTTGCAGCGCGCTGCGTCCGGTCCGCGATGTCGCCGGCCTGCGACGCGTATCGGTCGCGACCTATCAAGCCGCGAGCGGTGCCGGACGTGCCGGCATTGACGAGTTTCTTGCCGGCGAGCGCGCGCTAGTGTTGGATGAGCGGGAGCCGCAACCCGTCGCCTTTTCGCGACCGCTGGCGCGAAACGTGGTACCTCAGGTCGGCCGGCTCGACAGCGCCGGGTGGACGGGCGAAGAGCGCAAGATTCGCGACGAGACGCGTAAGATGCTCGATTTGCCCGAGCTCCATCTTAGTGCTACGGCGGTGCGCGTGCCGGTGCGCACGGCTCACAGCGCGGCCGTCTTTGTCGAAACTCAGCGTCCGACGACGGCCGTTGAGCTCGCGCGCGCCTTTGAGAGAGCACCCGGAATTGTATTCCACCGCGACGGCATCGTGACGCCCCGCGAGGTCGAGGGTACCGACGAGGTGCACGTCGCGCGATTGCGCGTCGAGCCAAGCGATGAGGCGCAGAGCGAGCGCGGGACCGACGTGGCATTCTGGTGCGTTGGCGATCAGCTTCGCACCGGAGCGGCGACCAATGCGGTCGAGATTCTCGAGTTGTTGCTGAAGAAGGGATACCTTACAGCATGACCGCCGGTGAGCGAACGCGCGATAAACTCGATCGCATCGCCGTGCTCAAGTTCGGAGGAACGTCGGTGGCAACGCGCGAGAATCGAGCGATTGCCTACGAGCGAGTGCGCGAGTCGCGCGAGGCAGGCTTTGCAACGGTCGCCGTCATCTCGGCCATGGGCCGCGCCCCGGAACCCTACGCCACCGACACGCTTTTGGGATTGATCGATCGGCGAGCCGACACGTGCAACTCCGACGTGCTCCTCTCTGCCGGCGAACTGATATCTGCCGCCGTTTTCGCCGAGGGTTTGGCAAGCGAAGGAATCGAAGCGGTCGCCCTTTCCGGTGCGCAGGCCGGTATCGTTACCGACGCGCGACACGGTGACGCCACAGTGCTGCACGTCGAACCCCAAAGGATCCTCGATATACTCAATTGCGGTGCTGTTCCGGTGGTTGCTGGTTTTCAAGGTGCTACCTCGAACGGGACCGTAACGACGCTCGGGCGCGGCGGTACGGATCTCTCGGCCATCGCCATCGGTCATGCGCTCGACGCGCAGCGCGTCGATATCTATACGGACGTGAGCGGCGCGATGACTGCCGATCCGCGACGCGTTGCGGCAGCACGAACTATCGAACGGGCCTCGCTCGCCGAAATGACCGAGCTTGCGAATCACGGTGCCAAAGTGATGCACGATAAAGCCGCAGAGTATGCCGGCCGTACGTCCACGCGCTATTCGATCAAAGGCTTACGAACCGATCGCGGGACGCTCGTCGAGGAGCACTCCGACGAAGATCATCCGGTGACGGGCGTAACCGCCTCCGGGCGGGTCACTTGGATTCGCATTATCCGGGGCGACGTAGAGTCTCCAAAGCGCCGGATGGAAACCGAGCTCGAGATGTTTCGTCGCGTCGCCGAAGCGAAAATCTCCATCGATCAGGTGACGATCAATCAAGCCGGCGTCGCATTCGTCGTCGACGGCGACCGCGGCGCCGAGATACGCAGGCTGCTCGGCGACTTGAATCTTGCCGTTCGCGTGCGCGACGATTGTTCGAAGCTTTCGGTGGTTGGCTCCGGCATGCGATACGCGCCTGGCGTCGTTCACCGAGTGGTCGAGGCGCTCTCACGAGCCGACGTCGAAATCATTCACTGTACCGACAGCAATGTGACAATCTCAGTTCTCGTCCCGAGCGATCACGTTACGAGAGCCGAAATCGCCGTTCACGAGCAGTTCGGACTCGACAAAGGAGCGACGTTTCGATGAATACGCGGCTTGGCTCGATTTTGACGGCAATGGTGACTCCGTTCGACGAGCGTGGCGAACTGAATCTCCGCGAGGCGCAGCGACTGGCGCGGTGGCTCGTCGAACGCGGAAACGATGGCCTCGTCGTCGCGGGTTCCACGGGTGAAGGGCAGACGCTCGATGCGCAGGAGCGCGCCGCATTATGGCGCGCCGTCAAAGAAGCCGTGGGTTCAACCGCGGTCGTCGTTGCCAACGCGGGCACGAACTCAACTCGCGAATCGGTGGCCGCTGTCGAAGACGCCGCCGCGGCGGGCGCGGATGCGATCCTCGGTGTCGTTCCCTATTATAACAAGCCGACACAGAGTGGAATGCTCGCGCATTTCGGCGCGCTAGCCCAAGCAACGCCGCTGCCCGTCGTGGTCTACAATATTCCCGGCCGAACCGCCGCGAATATGCTGCCGGAAACGCTTTTGGAGTTGTCCCAGCGCCATTCCAATCTGGCCGGCGTAAAAGAGTCGAGCGGCGATCTCAAACAAATCGGCATGATCTTGCGCGATCGCCGCAGTGACTTCATCGTCTGGGCGGGCGACGATCATCTCTTTCTGCCGTGTCTCGCGCTCGGCGCCGATGGCGTCGTGGGCGTGGCTTCGCATCTTTGCTCCTTGGAGTACCGCGCGATGGCCGAGGCGTTTCGTGACGGAAGAGTGGCTGAAGCTGCGCAGATTCATGCCTCACTGCTGCCGCTCATCGACGCGCTTTTCGCGACGACGAGTCCAATCCCGATAAAATGGGCGATGCGCGAGTTGGGGTTCGGCGTGGGCGATTGCCGCTTGCCGCTCGACGCGATGCCGGCGGCCCTCGCTGAGCGGCTAGGTCCGCTCATCGCGGCGTTTCTTCAGGTGCGGTGACGTCGCTGAGAATCTTGGGATGCCGTCTCGATCCAATCGATTCCGCCGAAGCGACCCGTCGTATTCTCGCGTTCGTCCGGGAAGGCGGCGGCGCACAAATCGTTACGCTTGGAACGGAGATGGTCGTTTACGCACAGCGGGACGCCCACTTTCGTTCGGTCGTCAACGCGTGCGCGCTCTCGCTCTGCGATACGGTCGGTTTATTGATGGTGGCGCGTATGCGGGGCGCGACGCTACGCGAGCGAGTCACCGGCGTTGAGCTCGTCGAGCGGCTCTGCAGCGCGGCCGCGTTGGAAGGCGCATCGGTCTATTTCCTCGGCGGCGCCGAGGGAGTGGCTGCTCAAGCCGGCGCCGTTTTGCAAGCGCGGTATAGCGGCTTGCGAGTCGCCGGGACGTGCAGCGGTTACTTCGCCGACGATCAAACTCCCGCGATCGTCCAGGCAATCGCAAACAGCGGTGCGCGTCTGCTCTTTGTCGGCCTCGGTTCGCCGCGCCAAGAGTTTTGGCTCGCCGAACACCTGCGAGAAACGCGATGCGGCGCGGCGGTCGGCGTCGGCGGATCGTTCGACGTGATCGCCGGTAGAGTCGAACGAGCCCCACACTCGTTGCGGCGACTTGGCTTAGAATGGCTCTATCGTCTGGGCAAAGAGCCCTGGCGGTGGCGGCGCCAACTCGCGCTGCCACGATTCGTGTGGCTGGTAGCACTCGAGCAGCTTGGTATCGGCCGCACGCGCGAAAGCTCGATGCGTTCGTGAAAGCGATGATCTTGGCGGGCGGTCTCTCCACCCGCTTGTATCCTCTGACGAAGCTTGTTCCCAAACCGCTGGTTCCGCTGGCCGGTGTTCCGAACGCCGCCCATCTGCTGCGCTATCTCCGCGCATATGGCTTCGATGAGATTGCGATCAACCTTCACTATCTTGCTGATGCCATCGTAGCGGCGCTCGGCGACGGCTCGCAGTGGGACGTTCGACTCCACTATTCGTACGAGCCGGAGCTGCTGGGCAGCGCGGGCGGCGTTAAGAAGATCGAAGGCTTTTTTGGGCCCGAGCCTTTTGTCGTGATCGGCTGCGATGAAGTGACCGATCTGCGACTCGATCGGCTCGTTGATTTTCACCGCGAACGCGAAGCGCTCGCTACGATTGGTTTGGTCGAGCGCGAGCAGGTCGACCAGTATGGTGTCGTGGTTCTCGATTCGAGCGGTAAAATTGTCGAATTCCAAGAGAAACCGGCGCCGGGGACCGAGCGCAGCAAGCTCGTCAATACCGGAGTCTATGTCTTCTCATCGAAAATTTTCGAGCATATTCCGGACGACGAGTTTTACGATTTCGGCAAGCAAGTCTTTCCGGCGCTCCAACTCGCGGGCGAGCGGTTTTACGGATTCGACGCGCGCGGCGCGTACTGGGCCGACATCGGTACGCCCGGCGAGTATCGCCGCGCGAGTTACGATGTCGTTCGCGGCGTTGTGCGAATCCCGATGACCAAGCCAAATGGCATCGACGCGTCGGCGACGATTGCCCGGAGCGCTCGCATCGAAGGCCCGGTTCGTATCGGAGCCGGCGTGCATGTCGGCGAAGGCGTCGCAATCGTCGGTCCCACCCTGCTCGACGACGGCGTGCGTGTCGAAACGGGCGCGCGGCTGGAGCGCTCAATTTGTTGGCGCGGCGCGGCGATCGGGGAGCGCGCCGAGCTGCGTGACACCATTGTCGGCAACGACTACGTTGTCCCGGCGGAACGTGCCCTGGACAACGAGCTCGTCGCCATTGAATGGGTATAGTGGAGAGGTGTCCCGCGCGCTTTTGGTCGTTGCCGCCGCCGGCGCTGTCGCGCTAGCCGCCGCGCGGCCGGCTGCGGTCTTTAGCGATAACTTGCAGATCGGCCAGTCGGCGCCGGCTTTTCACGTCAACACTACCGACGGCTTATCGCTCACAGGCAATTTTGGCGGCAGGCCGGTTTACATCAACGTCTTTGCGACATGGTGCCCGCCCTGCCGAAGAGAGCTGCCCTCCGTGATCGCGCACGCCAAGCAGTATCGCGACCGCATCGTCTTTCTTTTCGTTGACGAGCAAGAACCGCCGAACGTTGCGAAACAATTTGCTTCTTCGTTAGGCGTGGTTATGCCGGTTGCGATCGATCCCGGACAGTTTGCGGCGACGTTCGGAGTGGGCGGGCTGCCGTGGAGTATTTTCATCGATCGACGCGGCATCGTGCAGTACATCTATCGCGGAAATATTCCGCCGATCGTTCTCGACGACCAGCTTTCAAAGCTAGCCTCTAGCTAATCCTTCGATCGTCGTGATGGGGCGGCATGACGTGGCGTCCGCTCCTCGACGTGCTATTTCCCGCTCAATGCGCCAACTGCAACGCTTTGGGAGCTGGGCTCTGTGACGCATGCGTTCCGCGCGATGGTATCGTTCGCGTGCGCTTTCCGGCGCTGTCGGTCACGGCGTTTGGAACGTACGACGGTGCATTGCGCTGCGCAGTGCTGGCGCTCAAAGATGGCCGGCGCGATGTCGCCGAAGCGCTGGGACGCATCGTAGCTCCACTGGTCGGCGCCGATGCGCTGCTCGTGCCGATTCCAACGACGGCGAAACGCCGGCGCGTACGCGGGCTCGATGGAGTCGCAATCGTCGCGCGCGCGGCCGCTCAAATTGCCGGCGCTCGGGTCGTTCCTGCACTCGAGCATCGCTCCGGTGACGCGCAGCGCGGGCGTTCACGAAGCCAGCGTCTCGCCGCGCGCGGCCGTTTCGCCTGCAATCCGGCGTGCGTGGCGGCGCGTCGCGTAACGCTTTTCGACGACGTTTGCACCACCGGTGCGACATTGCTCGACTGCGCCGGCTCGGTGCGGGAGGCGGGCGGAATTGTCGAGGATGCCGTTGTGGTCGCGGTGACGAAGAGCGACCGGTGTGGAGTCTTCCCGGCATGAGCTAACGCCGCTCGACCGGCTCTTTTTGCAGCGGGCATACGAACTTGCGGCTCGCGGTATCGGTGGAACCTCGCCGAACCCGCCCGTCGGTGCCGTCGTCGTTCGCGGCGGGCACGTTGTCGGCGAAGGCTACCATCGGCGCGCGGGCGATGCGCATGCCGAACGGATCGCGCTCGCGCGCGCCGGTTCGAACGTTCCCGGCGCAACAGTCTACGTCTCGCTCGAGCCTTGCGGGCATACGGGGCGCACCCCGCCATGCACCGATGCGCTGATCGAAGCGGGCGTTGCGCGAGTCGTCGCCGGCCTGGCGGATCCAAGTGAACGCGGAGGCGCCGCCGAGCTGCGTCGCCAGGGCATCGACGTGACCATTGCCGACGACCCTGTCGCGCGTGACTTGATCGAAATATTCGCGCGCGGCCTCGATGCCGGTCGTCCGTTCGTGGCATTGAAGATGGCGATGTCGCTCGACGGGATGGTTGCTAGTTGCGCAGGCGTACGCGAGCGGCTAAGCTCGGAGGCCGAAGAGCGATACGTACGCGAGTTGCGAACCGTCTACGACGCCGTTCTCGTGGGCGCGGGCACGGCGCGGATCGACGATCCGCTTTTAACGGTGCGCCCGCCACACAGTCGCGCGCGACCGTACGTGCGGATTATCGCTTGTGAGGACCATCCGATTTCTATGAATAGCCGCGCGCTGACTGCCGAGCCCGGTTATGCAACGACGATCATACTCGCGCCGGCTGCATTGCGCGACCGCTTTGATACTCTACGGGGAGTTGCCGACGTAATGGAGATCGGCACGCCGACGAGCGCGAAGCTCGACCTCACGCAAGCGTTCGCGGCGTTGCGCTCGCGGGGTATCTTGAGCGTGCTCTGCGAAGGCGGCCCGAGGCTTGCTGCGAGTTTGCTGGCCTCAAAGATGGTCGACCGCCTCTATTGGGCGATCGCGCCGCGTTTTTTGCGCAACGAAAACTCCGTGCCGGTCGTCTGCGGCACCGACCTCAGCGGCGTTCATGCACGTTTGGACCGGATCACGCGGCTGGGTTCCGACATTCTAATTTCCGCCGTCCCGTGTCACCCTGAGCCTGTCGAAGGGTGAAAAATTGTGTCAACCTCTGTCACCCTGAGCCTGTCGAAGGGCAAGCCTGTCGAAGGGTGACGCATTGTTTACCGGCTTGATCCAGTACCGGGGCACGGTGATCGGTCACGACGTCGCGCCCCAAGGCGGCTTGAGGCTCGCGGCGCGCTGCGAAGGCGTGGCCCGCGAAGACCCTCAGCCGAAAGATTCGATTGCGGTCGACGGCGTCTGCCTGACCGCAACCTCCGTTGATTCCGACTCGATTACGTTCGATGTGATTCCTGAAACAATCGCGTGCAGCACCGTTGGCGAGCGCCGAATCGGCGATTCAGTCAACCTGGAATACGCGTTACGACTGGGCGAGCGAATGGGCGGCCATTTTGTCTACGGTCACGTCGACGCCGCGGCCACAGTCTTGAAGGTCATTGCCGAGGGCCAGGGCGCGCGCATACGAGTCGAAATGCCCAACTTTCTCGCGGCGATGATCGTGCCCAAGGGATTCGTCGCGGTTGACGGCGTCAGCCTGACCGTAGCGGACGCCGGAGAAGAGTGGTTCGAGGTCGCACTGATTCCGGAAACCCTCGCGCGCACGACGCTCGGCTCGCGCCCCCCCGGCAGCCGCGTGAATCTCGAAGTCGATCCACTGGCGCGCTATGCTCGCGGTATCGGCCGATGACCCATTTTCGCGACGAGTTGCCGCCGAGCGCGCGAATCTTTGAATCGAAGCTGCAAGTTCAGTGGGCCGACGTCGACGTCGCGGGCATCATGTATTTTGCGGCGTATTCACGATTTGCCGAGTACGCGGAGATGCAGCTCTTTGCCGAACTCGGCTTTCCCTACGAGCGCGTCTTCGACGAGTTCGGCTTCTGGCTGCCGCGCGTGCGCGTCGTCGCCGAGTATCATGCCCCGGCATTCATGAGCGATTGGTTGCGCATGCGCACGCACGTCGAACGCGTGGGCGCTTCGAGCCTGCATTGGCGCACGGTATTCTTTAACGAACGCACAGGGGAAGCCGGGGCGGCGATGAGCTTTATCGTCGCAACGATCGATGCCATTGAGAAGAAAAGCCGTCCGCTGCCCGAGCCGATTCGCGCCGCGCTGCTATCGTGCGTGTAGCGATGCTTGTCGCGCCGCGACGGATCGAGCTGCGGGAAGAAGCCGAACCGTCGCCGTCCGAGGGCGGCATTGTGGTGCGCGTCCGCGCCGCTCTTACCGACGGCACCGATCTGAAGACCTATCGCCGAGGTCATCCGAAGATGCCGATGCCGACGCGCTTCGGCCACGAATTTTCGGGTGACGTCATTGCGGTCGGCAACGGCGTTACCCGTTTTGCCCCCGGCGATGCGGTCATGTGCGTGCACACAGCGCCCTGCGGAGAGTGCTTCTGGTGCGAACGCCGCCAAGAAGAACTCTGCGAAGACGTGATGCGTACGATGCTCTTGGGAGCGTACTCCGACTGCATCGCGGTGCCGGAGCGCGTGGTGCGGCTCAACTGCTTTCACAAGCCGGCGAATGTAGGGTACGCTGAAGCCGCATTTCTCGAACCGCTCGCCTGCGTCATGCATTCGATCGCGATGCTCGAGCCGGCGCCGGGCTCGAACGTAGCGATTATCGGCAACGGTGGATTCGGCATTCTCCACGCGCTGCTGCTGCAACGACGCGGCGTTGACGCGATGCTCTTTGGACGGCGGCTCGAGCGCATCGATCTCGCGCGGGAGCTCGGATTGCGAAGTATTGACGCGCGCGCCGAACCTGTTCGCGAGAGCGTACTTGCGCTCACCGACGGGCGCGGGGCCGACGCCGCGATCGAATGTACCGGCACGGCGGCCATGTGGGAGAGTGCTCCCTTCATCGTGCGCCGCGGCGGCCGCGTCGTCTTTTTTGCGGGCCTGCCGGCGCAGGAGCGCGTTTCGTTTCTTGCGGCCCGGCTGCATTACGACCAAGTGCAGCTGCTCTCGCCGTTTCATTTCACGCCGCGGGACGTGCGCGCAGCCTTCGAGCTGATCGCGGAACGCTCGCTGCCCCTCGAGCGGCTTCTGTCGCACGTTTACTCGCTCGGGGATATCGCCGTCGCTTTCGAAAAGCTCGACGCCGGCGAAGGCCTCAAGGTCTTGATCGAACCCTGATGCCTCAGCAGATGCGGGCCGCCGTGCTCTACGACGTCGACGACGTCCGGATCGAACAACGGGAGATTCCGCAGATCGGCGACGGTGAAGTGTTGGTGCAGACCATGGCCAGCGGCATCTGCAGCGGCGACGTCATGGGCTGGTACATTCGACGCAAAGCGCCGCTGGTGCTCGGACACGAGCCGGCCGGAATTGTGGCGCAAACGCGAGGCGAAACAGGACTGCAGATCGGCGACCGGGTTTTCGTGCATCACCACGCACCCTGTTTCGAGTGCAGAGCCTGCACCCGCAAGGAGTACGTGCAGTGCGCCACCTGGCGTGCAACGAAAATCGATCCCGGCGGCATCGCGGAATATTTTCGCGTACCTCATACGAACTTGCGCGACACGCTCGTACTTCCGGCGGATGTCGGGTTCGCCGATGCTTCGCTCGTCGAACCGCTGGCGTGCGTGGTGAAGTCGTTGCGCCGTAGCGGCGTCCGCGCGTCCGATCGTCTGTACGTGATCGGCCTTGGGGTGATGGGATTGCTTCACGTATTGGCGGCCACCGCGCTCGGCGCCGAAGTCTTCGCCAGCGACTTCATCGAAGGGCGGCGAGCTATTGCAAGGCAAAATGGGGCAACCGCTTTCCATCCCGACGAAGCAGCGCGAGAGCTCGGCGCCGGGGCCGATGTCGTTATCTGTGGTCCGGGTACGCCGCGCGCAATTCATGCCGCCGTGGCGGCAACCGCTCCGGCCGGCACGGTCGTAATGTTCACGCCATTTCCGCCGGAAACGCCGGTGACGATTGACCCCGAGCTCCTTTATTTCGGCGACCTGCGCATCGTTGCAAGTTATTCGTGCGGCCCCGATGACACGCGAGCGGCCCTCGATCTGATCGCTCGAGGTGTCGTTCGCGCCGCGAAAATCGGTTCCGACTTCGTGGCGCTCGAGGACGTGCCTGACGCCTACCGCGCGCTCGCCGAATCCCGCATCGTCAAGCCGATTGTAACCTTCGCGCCTTAACTCTCGGCGTAGAGAGGGGGTGCGGGCTCCGGCAACGGCAGCACCACGTCGTCGGCATGCGAAGTGACGCGCCACGCCACAAGCAGCGATGCAAAGTAGAGCAACGCGGCCAAGAACCATGGAGCGCCGATCAGGCCGAGCCCGCGCCACGGACCGGCAAACTGCGCGAAGGTCAACGTAAAGAGCGCCGGACCGATCAGCATCGCGATTCCTCGGAGCGCTCCGAGCGCGCCCTGAAGTTCGCCCTGCTCGGTCGGACCGACCCGACGCGACATCAGGGCTTGCGATGAGGCTTGATACATCGGCAGCGATACGATAACGGCAGCGATGAGGAAGAGAATACCGTTATCCGTACCGATCAGCGTGAGACCGACGACGGCAACTACCAGGCTCACGAGCAGCGTACGCCGTTCGCCTAGACGTTTAACGACCGGTCCGATCATCGTTGCCTGATTGATCGCCGCAACCGTGCCGATGAGCGCGAGCGTTAGGCCGATACTGCCGGTGCTCCAGCCGAACGCGGCAATACAATAGATCGTCCAGATGTTTGGAAATACTTCGTGACCCACATATGTGATGAAATTTACGCAACTCAAACCAAAGAGCTCGCGATGCGAGCGCAGAAGCCGAAGGGAGCCGAGGGGATTGGCGCGCTTCCACTCCAGCCGCGGCGTACGATGTTCGCGCGTCAACGACTCCGGCAAGACGAAAAGGCCGTACAGCGTGTTGAGCAACGCGAAGAGCGCCGCTGCCCAAAACGTTAGTCGAGGGTTGACCGTTCCAACGACACCGCCGATTGCCGGGCCGAGAACGAAGCCGAGTCCAAAGGCACTGCCGATGAGGCCGAATGCGGGCGCGCGTTTTTCAGGCGGCGTTACGTCGGCGATATAAGCACTTGCTGCCGTGATATTCGAGGTGGCGATGCCCGAGAGCACCCGACCGGCGAAGAGCCACCAAAGATTCGGAGCCAAGGCCATGATCGCGTAATCGATCGCGGTGACGGCGTTCGATATGAGAATGACCGGTCGCCGCCCGACGCGATCCGAAAGCATCCCGAGCAGCGGCGAACAAATAAATTGCATTAACGCCCAAACGGTTGCGAAGACCCCAATGATCTCGGCTGCCGAAGCATAGTTATTGCTCGCGAAGCCGGCGATGAGCTTTGGCAGCACCGGCCCGATCATGCCCACGGCGAGCATATCGAGCAGGACCGTGATGAAGATAAACGAGGTTGCTGCGGCGCGCTTTTGGTTAGTCATCGCAGACCATGCCGAGCCAGCGTTCGACGGCGCGATTAACGCGCGACCGATCGTGGGTTGCCAAAAGATCGAGAAGAAAACCTCGGAACCCCGCGATCAAAAGAGTTGCCTGCGTTACTGAGCACCCGCGAAGTGCGGTGATCCATTCGTTGACCGAACTCTCCAAGAAGCCGGGAAAACGGGAGCGGTCGCTCAATGCGAGCGCGTAAACCTCAAAAGAGAGTCGCGTTAGCGGTTCCCATTCGGGCTTGCTCCATTCGCGCCATAGCGCGCGGGCGTTCGCGCGCGGCGAAAGGTTGGCCGGCTTTAGCTCGGCGAGCATCGCGCGCTGTCGCGCACGGCCGCGGCGTACGATCTCGATCACCAATTCCTCCTTCGATCCAAAGTAGTAGAGGAGCACGCGCGGACTTGAGCCGATCGCTTTTGCGAGCGGCCGCAACGAAAGATCCGCCAATCCGTGACGGCATACGTAATCGAGCGCGCGGTCAAGCAACTCGGCGCGCCGGGCGTCGTCCGCGGTTCTTGACACAGCCTATACTAGCATACTTGAAACGGTCGTTTCAAGTATGACGGCAGCTTTGAACTGGCACTGTTCAGGGTTTCTTCATCTTTGATCATTATGAATTGTGATCCGTTGATGCGCACGGACAAGAGGTCGACCAGCTGCCGCAAGTTCGTGAAAGGAGCCTTGAGAGATGAAGTGTCGCCTGGTGCCTACCGGTTTGGCAGTGGGTCTCTCCGCGGTTTTGGCACTAACCGCAGGCTGCGGCGGGTCTCAGACGCCTCAAACGTTCATTCCGGCCAGCAACGAACGCTCGCCCGTGAGCTCCGATGCCGGCGCCGGCGATCTTTTGTACGTCGCTTATGATAACGAAGTCGCGGTGTATTCTTTCCCGCAGGGGCGGTTTGAAAGTGCCATTACTGGGGTTCGGCCCAACGGGCTCTGTTCGGACAGCCACGGAAACGTTTTCATTGTTGCAGGAAACGAGATACGCGAGTACGCGCACGGCGGCGTGCGGCCAGTCGCGATCTTTCGCGCGCAGAGCGGTGGGTTTCAGTTCTGTGCGGTGGATCCCACGACCGGAGAAGTCGCCGTATCGGGAGGCAACGGGCGCGGCATAGCAATCTACCGCAATGCTCGATCCGCACCTCGATTGCTCGGTTTGGACGATGGCAATGGCGGCTACTGGTCGTCTACCTTTGACAGCGGGGGAAATCTCTTCGCCGAACGGGCTCCGCGCGCCAAGCTGCGCGGCGTCGAGCTTCTCGAGTTCCCAAAAAACGGTGGCCGGCTCGAGGCAATTCGCTGGAGCGGAGGCTCGCCGACGCGCTTGGGGCGCATCCAGTGGGATGGCCAGTATCTCGCCGTCGAAAATGGAACGAACGCTTCCTCTGCAATGATGCTCTCTCGGTATCATGTCGGTGCCGGAGCTGCAACTCTGGTCGATACGATGGAGTTCGCAGGGGCGCAAGACCCGATGCAATTTTCAATCCAAAAGTCGGAGATCGTCGTGTCGGACCTCGGCTCGCGGACTCCGGCCTCGCGCGCCGTCCGGTTGTACGAGTACCCGGCTCGCGGCTCCGCCGCGACGATTCTCCAAGCCGAGCAGAAACCAGTAGCTTTGACCGTCAGCGTAGCCGAGCACTCAAAATTCGCCGTAACGACCTACCATTACAATAACTTACGAACCGGCTGGAATGATAGCGAATTCGTACTCTCGCCGGCGTCTCTGCGAAGTGGATCGTTCGGCTTACTGCATATGGTCGCTCTTGACGATCAAGTCGATGCGCAGCCGCTCGTTGTTCCCGACGAAAGAACGACCGGTGGTCGATCGCCCGGTAACCACGACGTGGTGTACGTCGCAACGGAGAACGATACGATCTACGCTGTCGACGCCTCGAGCGGCGCAATACTCTTCCAGCGGAATTTGGGAAGACCGGTGCCTTACCCAATGGGCTGCAACAACAACGGCCCGAACGTTGGCATCACGGCAACGCCGGTCATCGATCTCGCCGCCAACGTCATGTACGTCATCGCTTATACGATGGAACGGCACGTTCCGACGTATCGCATCCACCAGCTGAGCCTGAGCGACCTTACCGACAAAATACCTTCGGTCGTCGTGGCGGCTTCGCACCAATTGACGAACGGCAAGACATACACGTTTGATGCCACCTACCAGCGACAGCGCCCCGCCCTCCTTGAATCGAACGGCAACGTCTACGCCGGATTCGGCAGCTTTTGCGACTATGCTACGGCGTTCTCACGCGGTTGGCTACTCGGTTGGCAGGCTGAATCGCTCACTCCGCTCGCCGCGAACCGGCTTACCGATAGCCGCGCGATGTCGCCAGATTTCTTCTTCTTGTCCGCGATCTGGATGTCGGGCTATGGCCCCGCCGCCGATTTTTCGGGGAACGTTTTCTTCGTTACCGGCAACTCGGATCCGTCCGGGACGACGTATAACGGCGTCACCAACATTCAAGAGAGTGTCGTCAAAGTGAATCCCGACCTCACGACGATGCTCAGCATCTTCACGCCATCCGACGTGGGAGCCCTTGACGCGGGCGACATCGATTTTGGGGCGGGCGGCGCCCTGCTGCTGCCGCCGTTTTCGAACAATGCTCCTCCGCTTGCGGCTGCGGCCGGCAAGAAGGGCATCATGTTTCTTCTCAATCAGAACGACCTCGGCGGATACCGCCGCGGTGGACCGAATAACGATCTCGACGAGAAGCGAATCGGCGCATGTTGGTGCGGCTTATCGTACTTTGACAGTTCTGCAGATTCGATGCCGCGTATCGTCGCAAGCGGCGGGACGAAAGTGACCTTATGGCGAGTCGACACATCGCCCTCGATCAAACTGATCCGATCGGGCGCCTCGGCCGATTTACCGACTGGCCAGGATCCCGGATTCTTTACGACCATCTCGTCTGCCGGAAATGATGCCGGGGGGATAATCTGGGCACTGACGCGTCCGCTTTTCCCTCCCGCGAGCATTCAACTCTTCGCGTTGAGCGCCGAACCCAAGGGCGACGCGTTGGAGACGCTATACCACGCGCGCGCCGGCACATGGAGGTCGATGAACGCGAATGCTAACCTCGTTCCCGTAGTCGCAAATGGAAGAGCCTACGTCGCCAGTTATAAGCAGCTTGCCATTTTTGGGATGGGCGGTAAGGGCGTACCGGCGGCGACGACGATGGCGGCGGAGCCTTCTCCGCCCCAGGGAAGTGTGTCCCATCAAATTACGGGCGTGCTCGTTCGCGTTAGCGGCTCGGCACTGACGCTGCGGAGCCGTACCGGAAGGATCGTTCGAGTCGACGATTCCGCAGCGGTCAAGCTGGAACGAAGTTCGGACTTGGTTTTAGGCGAGCCATTTATCATTAGCGGGTCGTACGATGCTGCCGGCGTTCTCCGCGCTGTAGCGATCGTCCGTGCGAAACCCTCGACCGATGCATGGCCTCCCGACCGGTAGTGCAGGACCGAACTAGTTAGGCAAACGGTTCGGCAGGGTCGTAAAGCCGGCGAAGGGAGTGCCCGAAGAGTAATAGCCCCCGTACCGCCCTTCATACTTCCCTGACGGATATCGCGCTTGATCGATCAGCGGAGCGCCGTCGCTTACGGTGGCATCTGAGTAGAAGATGTGCGTTGAGCTCGCGTCAAGTCGAAAAATTCCGGAACAGTACGTCGCTTGAAGATTCTGCTGTCGCGGAGCGCGCTGGCCGTACGGCTTGCGATAGACGAGCATGCGGCCTTCGTAGCCGCCGGCGCAGAGATCCGGATCGTCGATCGTAATCAAATCGTCCGTCTTCGGATCGACGCCGACGCCGGCAATGTAGCCTTCGACCGGTTGCAGCGGCGGCGTGGTGCAGGTGTTCGATCCGTGCCCGTACTCGACGACGCCGGCGAACGATCCGGGACCATAGCCGTCAACGAAGACGTCGCCTTCGTTGTTGACGGCAACGGCTTCGCCGAGGGAGATATTCGAGCAAGATAACTCGGTCGGCTGCGTTGACCCCGATTTGTACACTGCGACGCTGGTCGAGTTGAGCGCGTAGATCGTACCTTGTTTGTCAACGGCGACGTCGTACGGCTGACCGTAGGGATCGCCGATTGATACTTCTTTTTTCGTTCGAAGATTGTAGGTGACGACGTACGCGGGTTTATAGTTCGCGATGACAATGGTGTCGTGGTTCGCCGCCATGGCATAACCCGAATCGATTCCGAGCGGCCCCGCGAGCGATTTCAAGGTGTCGTTGCCGCCGTGCTCGATCGTAAAGTATCCGAGCGAGCCGTTCTGTGTGTCGAAGACAATCAACGCATGCAAGGGCAACGGACCTGATGGTTGACGGGCCGCGGAGCTCTGCGCGCCGGGAAGGCCGGATCCAGAGGACGAGGCGAGTCCCGAACAACCTGCAAGGCCGAAGGCGACGAACGCGAGGAGCATTCTGTAAGTTCGGAGATGGCGCATGTAAGCCACGCTTTCTTGGGGCCTGCCAACTTTGATGCTCTAGGTTCTTTTCCGGGCGCCAAAAATCCTTGACATTTGTAAAGTATGGCCTACCCTTAGCGGTGTGAGCCAATTTGCGAGCCTGCTGAACTCGGCGATGGACGAGGCCCAGCTGACGGCGGCCGAGGTGGCCGAAAATGCGGGCCTCACCGAATCGGCGATATCGTTGTTGCGGTCGGGCCGGCGCGAGCCGTCGTACCGCACCCTCCAGCGCCTTGCTTCGCTATTTCCGTCCCTGGCCGCGCAGCTTTCGGACCGTGACGCGCCGTTCGATTCCATCGAAGAGGCGATCGCCGACATTCGCGCCGGGAAGATGGTCGTCGTGCTCGATGACGAGGATCGCGAAAATGAAGGCGATTTGGTCATGGCTGCACAGATGGTCACGCCCGAAGCCATCAACTTCATGCGCAAGCATGCCGGCGGCTTGATCTGCGTGCCGTTAGTCGGCGCCCGGCTCGACGAGCTTCACATTCCGCAGATGGTCCGTGAGAATACCGCCCTTCATGAAACCGCATTTACGGTTTCCGTCGAAGCGCGTGGCGTGACGACAACGGGGATATCGGCGTACGATCGGGCGGCGACGATCAAGAAGCTGCTCGATCCGGAAGCCCGTTCTGCCGATTTCCTGCGCCCCGGACACACGTTTCCGCTGCGTGCGCGAGAGGGCGGCGTGTTGGTGCGCGCCGGGCAGACCGAAGCCGCCGTCGATTTAGCGCGTCTTGCCGGGCTCTATCCTGGCGGCGTTATCTGCGAGATCATGGCCGACGACGGCACAATGGAGCGGCTCGAAGGTTTGCGCAGCTATGCCGACCGGCATAGTCTCAAGCTCATCACCGTCAAGGATTTGATCGCTTATCGGATGCGCACCGAAAAGCTCGTCCAGAAGATCGCCGAATTCGAGCTTCCGACCACGATAGGAAGATGGAAAGGCATTGCCTACACCACTGGGATCGACGACAATACCCACGTTGCATTGGTCATGGGCGAGATTGGAAACGGTAAAGAATTGTTGGTGCGCGTACATTCCGAGTGCATGACCGGTGACGCGCTGCACTCGATCCGTTGCGATTGCGCCGCGCAGCGTGACGCCGCGATGGAGTTGATCGCGCAAGAGGGGCGGGGCATCTTTCTCTATCTGCGTCAGGAGGGCCGCGGAATCGGTCTCGCCGACAAGCTGCGCGCCTACGAACTGCAGGATCGCGGCGCCGACACCGTCGAGGCAAACGTTGCACTCGGCCTCCCCATCGACAAACGCGATTACGGGATCGGTTCGCAGATACTCTTCGATCTAGGCGCGCGCGAGATGCGGCTCATTACGAATAACCCAAAGAAAATCTTCGGATTAGAGGGTTATGGACTCAAGATCGTGGGGCGCGTTTCGCTGCAGACAACCCCGACTGCACATAACAAGGACTACATCAACACGAAACGGTCGAAGCTCGGACACATTCTCGATGAAGTAGCGGCCTCGTGAAACGAGGCGAGCACTCCGATGTGGCGGAGCTCGATTGCAGCCGCATGCGGTTTGCGATCGTTTCGGCTGCGTTCTATGCCGATGTCGCGGAGATGCTGCTCGAAGGGGCTCGCCACGCGTTGCGCGATTGCAAGGTGCGATTAGAGAACGCGTCATTCTTCGAAGTGCCGGGCTGCTTTGAGCTTCCCCTGGCGTGCGTCAATCTGATAGCCAGCAATCGTTTCGATGCCATCGTCGCGCTGGGGGCCGTCGTTCGCGGGGAGACTTCGCACTTCGATTATGTGGCGGGCGAGTGTGCGCGCGGCATCATGGACGTCCAACTGCGCACCGGAACGCCAATCGGTTTCGGAGTCCTCACCACTGAGAACGTCGCACAAGCGCTCGAGCGCGCCGACCCCAACCGAGGCAACAAAGGTTATGCCGCGACCGTCGCCGCGGCAACGTTAGCGCAACAAGCGAGCAAGCTTGGTCGGATGTAGAGCGCCACGCTGGCATTGATTGCAGTCGCTTGGGACGGCGATGCCGTCCGTTATCTCGATCAACGCCTGTTGCCGAAGGAGCAGCGCTACGTTCGTGCACAGAGCGCCGACGAAATCGTTTCCGCAATACAGACGCTCGGAGTGCGCGGCGCGCCCTGCATCGGCGTCTTCGGCGCGTACGGCGTGGCATTGCTTCGACTCGCGAACGCCGACGATGCGGCATTCCTCGCCGCCGCGCGGCGGGTACGGGAAGCCCGCCCGACGGCCGTAAACCTCGCGTGGGCCGTCGATCGCGTCATGGCCGCCGCGGACCCACTGCAGGAAGCGCACGCGATTCACCGCGAGCAGATCGCCATTGACGAGGCGATTGGGCGTAACGGACTGGAGCTGATCTCCAAAGGCGCGCGCGTCGTCACGCACTGCAATACCGGTCCACTCGCCACCGCAGCTGGAGGAACCGCGCTCGGCGTGATCATCGCTGCACAGCGTGCCGCGAAAAAGCCGCGCGTCTTCGTCGACGAGACGCGGCCGTTGCTGCAAGGAGCGCGGCTCAACTATCTCGAGCTGCGCGAAGCCGGCGTCGATGCTGTGTTGATGGCCGACTCGGCTGCCGCAATCGCCATCAAAGAGCACGGAATCGATCTCGCGATCGTCGGCGCCGATCGAATCGCGCGCAACGGCGACGTCGCAAATAAGATCGGTACGTATGCGCTCGCCATCATCTGCGCCCATCAGGGCATTCCTTTCTACGTTGCCGCCCCGCGTTCGACGTTCGACCTCTCACTCGAAAACGGTTCGGAGATTCCGATCGAGCAGCGGCCCGCAGAAGAGATTTCTGCATTCGCGGGCACCCCCGTGGCTCCCGATGGCGCTGTCGTCTACAACCCGGCGTTCGACGTGACGCCCGGTCATCTGGTCACGGCATTCGTCACCGAGTACGGCATTCTACGCCCGCCATATCTCGATTCCGTCCCGTCATTGGAGCTGCGTCCCTCGGCCGCAACCCTCGTCGCCCGAACGTGAAGTTCTACGATTTTTGCGACCGCGAACCGCCAATCGGCAGACTCGTGGTCATCGAGGGCACCGAACGAGTATTGGCCGATCGCGCCCTCGAGATCGTTCTCGATCGTTGCCTGCCGGCAGAGGTCAGAGAGTTGAATCTCGCGCGTTTCTCCGCTGAAGAAGCGACCGAACCCGCGTGCGTCGCGGAGGCTCTTCAGGCGATGCCTTTTCTCGCCGATCGCCGCGTCGTCGTCGTTAGCGACACGCAGACGATGCGCGTTGCGGCGCGAAGCGGCCTGTGGGAAGTTGCACAGAACGTGCCTGAAGGCAGCACGCTCGTTTTGATCGACTTGCTTTCACCACGCGGCAAAGGGCCGCAATCGTTCGGCGTGCTGGCCGCGCGAAGCGCGCTGCGCATCGATACGACCGCCGGCGAGGAGACGCGCGCGCGATTCGTCGAGGAAACCTTGCGGCGCTTGGGCGCCACCGCCGATGGCCGGGTCGTCGACGACTTGGCGCGCAGCAATGCCGACCTCGCCGCGGTGCGCAACGATCTCGAGAAACTCGCACTCTCAAAGAAGAAGATAACGCGCAAGGATCTGACCGACGAACTGCTATCGATCGAAGACCCCAAGGCATACAAGTATGCCAGCGCGCTTGCGCAAGGGCGCGTGGAAGATGCGCTGGCGATCGCGCACGACCTCTTTGCCGACGAGCCGCGAAATGCGGCCATCCCGCTGCTGTCGGCGCTTGCCACCGAGTGCATTTGCTTGTGGGAGTTGGCCCGGAGCGGTGGAGAACTGCCGGCGCGCTCCCGCTGGCGCGAACCTGTTCTTCGTCCGGTCGCCCGGCGCGTTGGAGAACGGCGTGCGCGCGTGGCCTACGAGCGCGCGGTACGCGGCATCGAAGCGATCGTCACCGGGCGCGCGGGCGGCGATCCCGACGAGCAGCGCGCGCTCGTCGACCGCATCACCGTCGAGCTGTCACGCATGTCTCGCTAAATCTTCCACTGCCATGCGTTCCACGATTCGATGACCGGGTTGGGCGCGAAGCCATGAAAATCGACGCTGATCGCTTCCTGCTGGCGCTGCCACCAGAAGAAGATAATCGGATTGTCGTTGGCGAGCAGCCGTTCGATTTTTGCGTACGCTCGTTTGCGGCTCGCGCGGTCATAATGCGTTAACGCTGCAGATTGCGCGGAGTCCATCGCGCGATCGCAATAGCGCGGGTCATTGTAGCCGTGAGGAGGAAAATTCTCGCAGGTGAGCTCCGAAGAATCGTCGGGATCGATTCCGGCGTACCAGGTGTAGACGAGCAAATCGAACTTCCCGCCGTGCTGGATTCCGCCCATGCCTTGCGGAGCGTAGAGAATGTCCAGCGGGTAATACTTGACGTTGACGGCAATGCCGATCTGTCGCAGCGCCGCCTGAACCAGCAGGCTTTCCGAACGATGCGTCGCGGTCTGCGTATCGGTGGCCAACTGCAGCTCCAGCGGACGCCCATCCTTACGCACTATTCCGTCGGCGCCGGGAATCCAGCCGGCGCTGGCGAGCAGTCTCTTCGCGTTGCCGGGAGCAAAGGCAATCGGCGCTACCGACGGATCGAACGCCCACATCCAGTTCGGTAGATCTTCCGTCGCGCTCGTTTCCCGGCCATAGGTGAGCTGGCGTGCAAGAGCGGCCTTATCGAGTGCGGCCGCAATTGCGGCTCGAACGCGAACATCGGCTAACGCCGGATGCGAGCAGTTTAGCTCCACGCCTTCAAAGCCGTTGACCGCAACCCAAACGATCCGCGCATCGGGCAGGGATCGCAACGACGGATAGGTTTGAATCGACGGTTGAAAGATGTAATCAATCGCATGCGTACGCAAGAGATTGATCGCGGAGTCGTCGTTTGGGACGAACCGAATTTCGACGCGGCGCAAACCGGGCGTCCCTTCGAAGAACGCGGAGTTTGCATCGAGAAGAATGCGGTCGCCACGCTCCCAGCGCACGAACCGGAAGGGGCCGTCCGATACGGCAGGCTCGGCATCGAACGAGACGTGGTTGATGTCCGGATATTTCGCGAGAACGTGGGCGGGGACGATCTCATAAATCTGATCGCTCTCGGCGAAGAACGTGTTAATGAAAGGCGAGAATGGCCGCTTGAGGTGGACGACGAGCGAATAGGGGTTTGGAGCATCGATCGAACGCACGTCGTCGTACCCGTGGCGTGAGACGGCATCGTTGTTTGGGTTCTCGATGGCCTGCCACGACCAAATCACATCGCGCGCGGTCACCGGTACCCCATCGCTCCAGCGTACGTCGTGGCGAAGGCGGTAGCGGATCGTCAGACCATCGGCGCTAATGCCGCCGTTGGCAAGGGTCGGCACCACCGCGGCAAGGATCGGAATGGTATTGCCGAGTGGATCGGCGGAAAGCAGCGGCTCGAACATCAAACGATCGATGAAGATCTCGATGGTCGTGCCGGCGAGAAGCGGATTGAGATTCTTGGGCTCTTCGTTGACGGCAATGCGCAAGACGCCGGCCTGAGTCCAAGAATGGCGCTGCCCGCTTTCGCCGTTGCTCTTCGTGCAGCCGGCAAAACTGGCGGCCAGCGCGAGCAGTACGCTCACATGCGCTTTCATGATTGGGGCCGTACGGTAACGAGGCCGCCCCTTCCCGCGAAGCGAAGGCAGCGCCGTTCATGGATTACGAATCCTATGCCTCGCCGTTCTCGTGGAGGTACGGCCGTGCGCCGTTGCGCGCGCTCTTCTCGGAAAAGATGCGCCGACGGCTCTGGCGTGCTGTCTGGGTAGCGCTTGCCGAAGCGCAATCGGCACAGGGCTTGATCGAAGAAGCCGAGGTTGACGATCTTCGCGCCCACGCCGGCGAGATCGACATTGAGGCTGCGGCAGAAATCGAACGCGAGATTCACCACGATTTGATGGCCGAGATCCGCGTCTTCGCGCAGCAGGCGAAGCGCGGCGGAGGAAAACTTCATCTCGGCGCTACGTCAATGGACGTCGAAGACACCGTCGAGACCTATCGGCTCCGCTTAGCGCTATCGCATGTTGGCGAGAATCTTGGCGCGCTGCTCGCCGCCTTTTGCCTTCGAATCCGGCGCTACGCCGACCTGGTTTGCATGGCGTACACGCATTTGCAGCCGGCCGAGCCGACGACGTTGGGTTACCGCCTTGCCTCGTACGCGCAAGATCTGCTCGTCGATGACGAGCATCTGCGTTTCGTCTTCGACAATCTGACGACGAAGGGCATGCGCGGCGCGGTCGGCACCGCCGCATCGTACGAGCGCCTCATGGACCATAATGGGCGGTCGGCGGATATCGAAGGCTACGTCCTGGAACGGTTTGGTTTGCTCGCGCGCGAGATCAGCACGCAGACCTACCCGCGCAAGCTCGACTACTTACTGCTGACCGCGCTTGCCGGAGTCGGCGCGACCCTCTCGAAGTTTTCGGCCGACGTGCGCGTGCTCGCCAGCCCAGGTTTTGGCGAAATCGCCGAGCCGTTCGGAAAGGACCAGGTCGGCAGTTCGGCGATGCCCTTCAAGCAAAATCCGGTCATTTCGGAACGCATTGGGTCGCTCGCGCGCATGCTGCCCGCGTATGCCGACGTCGCCTGGCAAAACGCTGCGACAAACTTTCTCGAGCGAACGCTCGACGACAGTGCGAACCGGCGCATCATCTTGCCTGAGGCTTTGCTTTGCGTGGATGAAATCGTTTCGCTCGCGCGCACGGTGATCGAGGGATTGCGCGTGGACGAGCGGCGCATTGCCGCCAATCTGCGCACGTACGCGCCGTTCGCCGGCACGCAGTCGGTGCTCTTGGAAGCCGCGCGCGCCGGCGGAGACCGCCAGCATCTGCACGAAAGCCTGCGCGGTGCATCGATGGAAGCGTGGGCCGCAGTCGCACGCGGCGAGGATAATCCGCTCTCGCGTCTTCTCGCCGAGGACGCCGAGCTGACCGCCAGAATCGATCCCGCGGAGATTCGCCGCATGCTCGATCCCAGCACGCACGTTGGTACCGCTCCGCAGCGCGCGCGGCTGCTTGCCGATCGAATAGACTCGCTTGCCGCGTTTCCCCGGCAACTCGAGGTGCGCGTCTGATGTCAGGAGTGAGCGGTGAATAAAGGCATCGAGATCGCGCGCGGCAAGACGAAGGCGCTTTTCGAAAATCCGGGGCAGCCGCACCAGTTGGTCGTAACTCAGATGGACAACATCTCGGCGGGCGATGGCGCCCGGCGTCATCAGATCGCCGGCAAGGGGCGGCTTGCGGCGCAAACCACGGCACGCGTCTTTCGGCTGCTCAATCTCTGCGGTTTGCCGACGCACTATCTCAACGGCGGCGAAGACGACGACGATAATGAAATGGTCGTGCGGCGCGCTAACATGATTCCGCTCGAAGTCGTCACGCGCGGCGTGGCCGCGGGGTCGTTGGTCAAGCGCAATCCTACTCTGCAGCGGGGGACGTTGCTCGTCCCGCGGGTCATCGAGTTTTTCTTCAAGGACGACGCCGCTCACGATCCGCTGATCGCACCCGATCAGATCGTCGCCCAAAGCATCGCCTCACCATCGGAAATCGGCATCATGACCGAGCTTGCGCGGTTGACGTTCGACATTCTTTCGCACGCGTGGCGCAAGCGCGATGTTTTGCTCGTTGATCTCAAGATCGAGTTCGGACGCCTCGCGGGCGGCGAAAATCAGGGACAGCTTGTGATCGCCGACGTGATCGACAACGACTCGTGGCGCATTTGGCCGCAGGGGCGTGAAGAGCTGATGCTCGACAAACAGATTTATAGGAACCTCGAATCGGTAGACGACGGCGCGTTGGATCGCGTGAAGAAAGCGTACGAGCGGGTCGCAGACTTCGTCGGTACGTTTCCGGTGATGCGACCCGGCATGGCCGCGGTCATCGCCGATTCGCCGGCGCGGGTGGAGCGCGCGAGCGATGCGATCAAAGCACTCGGACAACTCGGCCTTCCGACGATTCGGCATGTCGCCAGCCCGTCGACGACACCCGGTTTCGTCTTGCAGCTCACGCAGCAGCTCGAAGCGAGCTTCGCTCGATTGATTTTGATTGCCGTCGGCGAGAACGACGTGCTACGCGCCATGCTCGATGCGACCTCGTCGGCGCCGGTCCTGGACGGCACCATGGAACCGCAGCAGCTCGCCATGCAATGCGCCAAGCTGTTGGGTTTGGAAGACACGGTTCTTTATGGGCGTACGCTATTGATGCAGGCCAACGCGCGTTCGAGCGTTCTGCACGCCGACGCGTCGCTGCAACAGCAAGTGCCGATCCCGCAGGGAGCGACGATTGCTTAGTGGGCTCTCCGGGCCACCGAACGTCGCGCTGCGAGACGACGAGCTGCAGCGCATCACAGAGCGGCTCGGTCGGGAGCCGACACTCGTCGAGCTGCATGCCTTTGACGCACAATGGAGCGAGCATTGCAGCTATAAATCGAGCCGCCATCACTTAAAGCGACTGCCGACGAGCGGCGCCGGCGTCGTTTTGGGGCCGGGCGAAGATGCCGGAGCGCTGCGTCTTGGAACGCACGCGGGCGATGCTTATGCGATCGTCGTCGCGCACGAATCACACAATCACCCTTCCCAGATCGTCCCGTTCGAAGGTGCGGCGACCGGTGTCGGCGGCATCGTTCGCGACGTCCTCTGCATGGGTGCGGAAGTCATCGCGGTTGCAGACGCGTTGCGTTTTGGAAGGGCCGACGACCCTACGACGCAGGCGCGTAACATTGCAAACGGGGTCGTGGACGGAGTCGGCGCCTACGGCAACGCGATCGGCGTACCGAACCTGACCGGCAATGTCTATTTCGAAGAAGGCTTCGAGGCGAACTGCCTCGTGAACGTCGTCGCCTTGGGCGTCGTTAAAGAGAGCGAACTGATTCATTCGTTCGCACCCAAGGGCGCCGAGGATTGGGCCATCGTCCTCGTGGGCAAGGCCACGGATCCAAGTGGATTCGGGGGTGCCTCGTTCTCTTCGCTAACGCTCGACCCCGACGAAACCGCCGGCAATAAGGGCGCGGTTCAAGTTCCGGATCCGTTTCTCAAGAACGTGCTCATGCGGGCGAGTTATCGAGTTTTTGCTTTGCTGCGCGAGCGAAAGATCACCGCGGCGTTCAAAGACTTGGGCGCGGGCGGCCTGATGGGCTGCTCGGCCGAAATTACGGCACAGGGCGGCTACGGAGCCGCAATCAATCTCGATAGCGTCAACGTGGCGATCGCGGGAATGCCCCCGGAAGTCATTGCCGTCGGCGAGACGCAGGAGCGCTTGCTCTGGGTGCTCCCACCCGACGTCGCACCGGAGGTGGTGCGAGTCTATAACGAAGAGTTCACGCTCCCGGAGATCGCTTACAACGCGCGTGCAACGATTGTGGGACGCGTCACCTCAGAACGCCGCTACGTCCTGCGTTATTGCGGCAACGTGGTGATGGACGTGGAAAGCGAATTTCTCACCGGCGCTATTCGCGACGACCTTCCGTACACCGAGGTGATTCGCCACGCTGGATCCCATGAGGAGTTGCCGGCGGTCGACGTCGAGACGCTTCTGCCCCGCGTGCTGGCGCATCGTGGAGTAGCGTCGCGCGAGCCGCTCTACCGGCGCTACGATGCCGTCGTTCGCGGCCGCACCGTTCTACCGCGAGGCGCGGCCGGCGCCGGCGTGCTCGCGCCGATTCCGGGCTCGCCCATTGGCGTTGCGCTCGCCGTTGCGGGAAATCCGCGGTATGGACGAATCGATCCGCGGTACGCTGCCGAGCACGCCGTGGTTGAGGCGATGCGGCAAATCGTCGCGGTCGGCGCGCGACCGATCGGTCTGACCGATTGCCTGAACTTCGGCAACCCGCGCAACCCCGAGCAGTACGGCGAGTTTGTCGCCGCAGTTGAGGGGCTCGCTCGCGCGGCCACGCAGCTTGACCTGCCGTTCGTGTCGGGCAACGTCAGCCTCTATAACGAGTCGGCGTCGGGCACCGCGGTGCCGGCATCGGCGATTGTATCGTGCATCGGCGCGATCGACGACGTGAGTAACGTCGTTACGCCGGGTCTGAAGGAAGCTGGATCCGTTTTGCTTTGGATCGGCAGCCGCGAGCTGGCCGTCGGCGGGTCGGTGCTCGCGGAACTGCTCGGTCTTCAAGGGACCCTGCCATCGATTTCGTACGCGGGCGAGCGCGCGGCTGTGGGCATTCTACGCGATGCGATCGCGCTCGGTGTGCTGCGCTCGTGTCGAGCGATCGGGGCGGGCGGCATGCTGACCGCGCTCGTGCGTCTGGCGTTCGATGCGATGGCGCGGCGGCGTGCGATCGGCGCGGAAATTGACTTTGGAAATCCACTCTGCGAGGCCGGCGGTTTCATTTGCGAGGTCAGCGATGACAGCGGCATCGACCTTACCGGCGCGTTGCGCATCGGGCAAACCATCGCGGGCTCGGAGCTCGTCGTCAACGGCGTTCGTTTCGCGATTCCGCACTTGTTTGAGATATGGTCGAGCCCGCTCGCCGAGCTTTTTCCGTGAGCGCGCGCATCGCCGTACCGGTCTTTCCGGGCACCAACTCTGAAGACGAGACCGTCCGTTTGCTCCGCGATTGCGGCGGCAACGCGGACCTCGTGCATTGGTCGCATGGCGACCGTTTGGCCGAATACGATGCGTACGTGCTTTCCGGCGGCTTCGCCTATGAAGATCGCATTCGCGCCGGCGCCATCGCAGCTCACGATCGCATCATGGATTTCGTGATCGACGGCGCCGCCTCGGGCAAGCTCGTCTTTGGGATATGCAACGGCGCGCAGATACTGCTCGAGGCCGGGCTCGTTCCCGGCACCGGCCCGCGCCGCCGGCCGACCGCCGCGTTCGCAAAGAACGGGCCGCAGCCGCACTTCGTCTGCCGGCACGTGCAGTTGAAACTTGCGATCGCGCCGTCGCGATGCGCGATCACTGCCGGGTTGCCGCCTGGTGCGCTCGTTCCGGCGTGGGCCGCTCACGCCGAAGGACGGCTCGCTGCAACCCCGCAGCACCTCGATGAAATCGTCGTCGGGGACCATCTGGCCTTTCTCTACGCGCACGCCGATGGAACGGTCGACGATGCCGCGGTCCCAAACGGCTCCGCGCTTCACTGTGCGGGACTGGTCAATCGCGAGGGTAACGTGCTGGCGATCATGCCGCATCCCGAACGCGACGGCTGGAACTTCAATCATCTCGACCGCGCCGACGGCGACGACGTCCTGGCCCCGTCCGGCGGAGCCGTGCTATTTCGCAGCTTCGTCCACGCCGTTGCGCTGCGGACGCCATAATGCGCCGCGCCGTTTCCATCAGCCTGAAGATTCCGGACAATACCGCGTACACCGCGCTGGTTGCATTGCGAAGACTCGACGTCGCGGTCGATCGCATCGAGCGCAGCGATATTTGGCTCATGGATGACGGCGGCGACATTGAATCGCTGCGCAAGCGCGTGATTTCCGATGAAACGGTCTTCAACCCCAATAAACATCGCCTGCGCCTTCTCGATGGTCTTGCGCCGGGTGATGGGGCGGTGTGGATTGCGTCGCTCGTGCCAGGGTGCGGTCCCGCAGCCGTTGCCTGGCAGCTCTTCGACGCGAGTGGACGCGCCGTCGGCGACGACGTGCTCGATGCGGCAATCGAACGCCTATTATGCAATCCAGCGATCGATCGCGCGATAACGAAGCGCGACCCAAGCAACCGGGACATTCTCGGCGCGAGCGAGTAGATAGCGGCGCATGGACCGGCCGTACACCATTGCGACATTAGGCTCGCATTCGGCGCTGCAAATTCTGAAAGGCGCGCACGACGAAGGATTCCGTACGCTCGCCATCCCCAACCGTGAGACCGAGCGCCTTTACCGGTCTCTTGCATTCGTCGATGAAGTCATCACCCTCAACGACTACTCCGAGTTCATGTCGCAGATCGACGAGCTGCAGCGGCGTAAGGTTATCATTGTGCCCCACGGCTCTTTCGTCGCATATCTCTCCCTGGCCGAACACAAAAAAATGACGATTCCCTACTTTGGAAACAAGGCGGTGCTCGATTGGGAAGCCAGCCGCGAGCTGCAGCGCGAGTGGCTTTCGCGCGCGGGGCTCACCTTACCGCGTCAATTTCGCAGCGCAGGCGAAATCGATCGTCCGGTGATCGTGAAGCTCTATGGCGCGGCCGGCGGCAAAGGTTACATGTTCATTAGGGACACCCACGATTTCGAGGCACGGGCGGCGCATCTTAAAGAAGCCTACACGATACAAGAATATATTATCGGAGTACCGCTCTACATTCATTACTTTTACTCGCCGCTTGCGCGTAAGCTAGAAATCATGTCGATGGATCGCCGCTATGAGACCAACGTCGATTCGCTCGGCCGCATCCCGGCCGCGGCCCAGGAAGGCATGGACGTCAGCCCCTCCTATGTCGTCGTCGGCAATCAGCCGGTTTCGCTGCGCGAATCGATGCTCGCGGAAGCCTTGCGCATGGGTGACGACGTCGTGCGGGTCAGCAAAGAAATTTGCGGACCCAAGGGCCTCTTCGGCGCATTCTGCATCGAAACGATCATTACGCCCGACATCCAATTCTACGTGATGGAGATCTCGGCGCGCATCGTCGCCGGAACGAATCTTTTCATCGATGGGTCGCCGTACTCGTATCTGAACTATTCGGAACCGATGTCAACCGGAAGGCGCATCGCCCGCGAAATTAAGAACGCCCTTCTGACGAATAACTTGCATTTGGTGCTGGATGATTCGAGCGTACTCTAAACTCGCCGCGGCGCTCATCGCGCTGCTGATGCCGTTGTTGACGGTGGGCCCTGCCCGAGCGACGCTCGAGGTTGACCCCGCCGTCCTTTACGCACAAATGAAGGATGCGTATGCCAAGGGCGCGGCCGCCGGCTGGGACTTTCGCTCGGAAGAGATCTACCTGGCGACGATCTTTAATGCCGGTCGTGCCTACTCGCTGCAATATCCCGACGATCCCAACTACGGCGAGCTAGCGACATTGACCGTGCGGATCGGCATGGGCCTTCATTATAATCCGCTCACGAATCACGATGGGGCCGTGTGGTGGGTGCGCGAGGCGGCGAACTGGGTGATGAAGCACTCCGACGACCTGCAACTTATCGCGCAGGCGCAGGCCCTGCTGCAACGCGTCAATACTGAGGAGGATGCGCAGGAGCTCGCCCGGCTCGCCGACGTGGACGCCGGGGCGAACGTCAAGACGTATCCCGGCGACGTCGACGCGCTACTCATCCAAGCCGAGGCCGATTGGCGTGCGTGGCTCTTGACCCGCGAGCCGCAATGGCGATCCCTGGCGCTCGCGCGCGCCGCCGCGCCGAACTTTCCGGTGGCGCACTTGCCGACGAACTGGGGCAATGAGTTGGTCAATGCCGCGAACGGCGCCTCGACCGATCGCGGCTACACCGGCGCCGACGTTGCCAACGCCCAGCGTTTTCTCGCGCGACTGCGCGCGGTCGATCCGATCCGCGTCATCGCGACGGTCAATGCCGTGCCGCACGACGTGTATCTTACGACGCTCGCCCCGGCGGACGAGTACTTCGGGCCGATGAACATGTCGATTCTCGAGATCCAGAATCGGCTCAAGCACATCAACTTCATGCTCGACTACGACTACGGCAATCGCGAGAGTGGTGAAGGCACGAACGTAGCGCACGCAATCGTCGACATGCAGAAGGTCTATCCACGCGATCGCGATTTGCCGATGCTGCTGTATTGGTGTTACGTGACGCTCCAGCGCATGAGTGACGGCGAGTCACGCCAGGCGGCCGGCGAGCTGCGCGCTATTCTAACGATCGAATATCAAGACAGCCCGCAAGCGCGAAAGCTCCTAGGCACGTAGGTTGAGCAAAGAGCAGGTCGCGCACGCGCTCGCTCGATACGACCGCTCGGCTTTAACTCTGTGCTCGATTGGCAGCCACTCGGCCTTGGAGATCACCTACGGCGCGCGCACGCAGGGCTTGCGCAATCTGATCGTTACCGCCGCCGGCCGTGAGAAGACGTACGCGCACTACTTTGCCGCGAAGCAGAACCCGGCCCGCGGGTGTGTCGACGAAACGCTAGCGCTCGAGTTCTTCGCCGATATTTTGAACGACGAGGTTCAAGAGCGATTACTCGCTCAGAACGTGATCTTCGTTCCAAATCGGTCGTTCGAAGTCTATCTCCGGCAAAAATTCGATTACGGGCAGATCGAAGGACGCATGCAGGTGCCGTTCTTCGGCAATCGCCATTTGTTGCGCGCCGAAGAACGCGCCGTGTCGCCCGACGAACCTGCAGATGGGATGGATCAGTATGCGCTGCTGAAGCGGGCAGGGATCCGTCATCCCCGCGAGGTGCGGTCTCCCGAGGAGATCGACACGTTGGTGATGATCAAGGCGCCGCACGCCCGCGTGAACTTCGAGCGGGCGTTTTTCTTGGCGTCTTCCCCGCTGGAGTATCGCGCGACCGCGAGCCGGTTGATCGAAGAAGGAACGCTGACCTCGGATGGGCTCGCAACGGCGCGCATTGAGGAGTACGCGCTGGGACCGTCGGTAAACTTCAACTTCTTTTATTCGCCGTTGTTGGACGAGCTGGAGCTCTCTGGAACCGACACCCGGCGTCAAACGAATCTCGAAGGTTTCCGAAACCTGCCGCCGGCGGCATTTGAGGCCGCGCGAAACGTGCCGTTACGATTGGAGGAGGCCGGCCACGTCGCCGCGACCGTCCTCGAGTCGATGCTCGAGCCCGCTTTCGAGATGGGCGCCCGTTTCGTCAAAGCGGCGCGCGAACTGACGGCTCCAGGGGTTATCGGACCGTTTGCACTCCAATGCGTGATTACCGCCGGGCCGCCCAAGGAGCTGGTCTGCTACGATGTCTCACTTCGCGTACCCGGCTCGCCCGGCACGCGCTATACGCCGTATTCAGCCTACCGCTGGGGACGTGACGTCTCGGTCGGAGAGCGCATTGCGATGGAGGTCGTGATGGCGCGCGACACCGATCGCCTCTCCGATGTGTTGACATAGCCATCACCGCTTAACCAGGAGGTATTCCATGACCGTGGATTCGGTTCAATCCCGACGCGACGCCGTTACTTTCAAAGGGAATTCAATGACCTTGCTCGGACCGCAACTGCGCGCGGGCGATCCCGCCCCACAGTTCGCGTTGACCGCCGGCGATCTCTCGTCGGTCAATCTCGACGTTCTCTTAGACGAAGGAACGCGGGCCGCGATGCTGATCGTCGTTCCCTCTCTCGACACGAGCGTCTGCTCGACCGAATCGCACAAATTCAACGCTCGCCTCGGCGAGTTGCCTGCGGGCGTGCGGGCGGCCGTCGTTAGCATGGACCTACCGTTTGCGCAGGCTCGCTGGTGCGGTGCGCAAGGAGACGTCAAGCTGCAGATGCTCTCCGATTATCGCGATCGCAGTTTCGGAGTCAACTACGGACTCTTGATCGAAGAGCTTGGATTGCTCGCGCGCGCCGTCGTCGTCATCGGCAAGGATCGAACGATCAAGTACGTCCAGATCGTTCCGGAAGTCGCGAGCGAGCCTAACTACGACGAGGCACTCAAGGCGGCCGCGGCCGCAGCGTAGAGCGCGATGCCCGAAACGGTCTTCGTCCTCGACTTCGGCGCGCAGTATGGCCAGTTGATCGCAAGGCGCGTGCGCGAGTTGGGCGTCTATTGCGAGATCGTGCCGCACGACGCGCCGTGGAGCGCGCTCTCGCTGCGAGAGCCGGCGGCGCTGATTCTCTCAGGCGGCCCGGAGAGCACGCTGGTCGAGGGCGCTCCGGACATGGACGCCGCCGTTGTAAAATCGGGCGTACCCATTCTGGGAATTTGTTACGGCATGCAGCTGCTCGCGCGCGACGTGGGCGCCAAACTCGTCAAACTCGATCATGCCGAGTACGGTCCAGCCACCTTGGTAGTCGGCGATCGCGACACGCCGCTCTTCGACGGCGTGCCGGAAGAGTCGCGCGTCTGGATGTCGCATGGCGATTCGGTCGTTGCGCTTCCTGGGGGCTATCGGGCGCTGGCGTCGACGACGCGCTGCCACATCGCCGCGATGGGCAACGCGAAGAAGAAGATCTACGGGGTTCAATTCCATCCGGAAGTGATTCAGACGGAGCACGGACGAACGGTCCTCGACAATTTTCTCGGTGAGATAGCGGGACTTGGGCGCGATTGGAAGATGGAATCGTTTCTCGAGCATTCGATTGCGGAGATTAGCAGCAAGGTCGGAAGCGATAAAGTTATCTGCGCACTTTCGGGGGGCGTCGATTCGGCGGTGGCTGCAACCTTGGTCGCTCGCGCGGTCGGCGAGCAGCTCACCTGCATCTTCGTCGATCATGGGTTGCTTCGACGCCACGAGGCCGACGAAGTGCTCGCCGCTTTTCGAGAGCTGCTGCATCTCAACGTCGTGGCGGTCGATGGCCGCGAGCGGTTCTTACGAAAACTGCGGGGCGTCGAAGACCCCGAGCGCAAGCGCGTGATCATCGGTCACGAATTCATCGACGTCTTCGAACAGGAAGCTGCGAAGATCCCCGGCGTGAAGTACCTCGTACAAGGCACGCTCTATCCCGACGTGATCGAATCGAAGACACCCCAAAGCAAGGCCGGCGAGAAAATCAAGTCGCACCACAATGTCGGCGGCCTGCCCGAGAAGATGGGGCTGCTGCTGATCGAGCCGCTGCGCTCGCTCTTCAAAGACGAAGTGCGCGAGCTGGGGCGAGCGTTGGGCCTGCCGGAGAATATCGTGGGTCGGCAGCCGTTTCCGGGCCCCGGCTTGGCAGTGCGCATCATCGGCGACGTGACCGACGAGCGGCTTGAAATTCTTCGTGGCGCCGACGCGATCGTGCGCGAGGAAATCGATGCTGCCGATCTCGATCCGCGACCGTGGCAGTATTTTGCCGTATTGACTCCGGTCAAAAGCGTCGGCGTGATGGGTGACGGCAGAACCTACGCAAATCTGATGGCGATCCGTGCGATTACCAGCGAAGACGGGATGACCGCCGACTGGGCCCGTCTGCCGCACGAGCTCCTCGAACGAATCTCGGCGCGAATCGTTAATGAAGTGCGCGGCGTGAATCGCATTGCCTACGACATCACGACTAAGCCGCCCGCCACCGTCGAATGGGAATAGGCGATGCGCGTTCTCGTCGTCGGTAGCGGTGCGCGCGAAGACGCGCTTTCGTGGCGACTCGCATTGTCACCGTCGTGCGAAGCGGTCTTCGCCGCTCCGGGAAACGCGGGCACGGCGTCGCGTGGCGAGAACTGGGATCTCGCCGCGACCGACGGTAAAGGACTCACGCAGCGCTGTCTGGAGGAACGCATCGACCTCGCCGTGCTCGGTCCCGAAACGGCGATCGCAGCCGGCGTCGGCGATCGGTTGCGCGATGGCGGCATCGCCGTCTTCGGCCCCAACCGTTCCGCCGGCCGCCTTGAGTCGAGTAAGATTTTCGCGAAGCGATTTATGGAGCGCCACGGAATTCCGACGGCGCGCGCCGTGATCGCGCATTCACTCGAGGCGGCAAATAACGCGCTCAACGATTGGGAAGGCGCGGTCGTCATCAAAGCCGACGGCCTCGCAGCGGGAAAAGGCGTCGTTATCGCGCCCGATGGCGATGCGGCGCGCGGCGTCTTGCACGAATGGTACGGCGCTGCCCGGATTCCCGGCGGCGGATCCGATGTGGTCCTTGAGGAGCGGCTTGAGGGTCGGGAAGTGAGTGTCTTTGCGCTCTGCGACGGTCGCGCGATCGTGCCGATCGCCGCCGCATGCGATTACAAACGGGCCGGCGACGGCGACACTGGCCCGAACACCGGCGGGATGGGCGCATATTCGCCGCCGGTCGGATTTCCCGGCGATCTCGACGACCGAGTGCGCGAAAGCGTTCTCGCGCCCCTTTTGCGAGGATTACAAGCTGAAGGCGAGGAGTACGTCGGCGTCCTGTACTGCGGCCTCATGTGGACGGCAGACGGACCATGCGTCATCGAATTCAACGCGCGATTCGGTGACCCCGAAGCGCAAGCATTGCTGCCCCGTGTAAACGGCGATTTCGCGTTGCTGCTGGAATCGGTTGCGCGCGGCGCGATGGATCTCTCGCTCATGACGACGTCGGCGCGGCATTGCGTCGCGGTCGTCTTAGCGACCAGTGACTACCCGCGCAGCAATACGCCGCTGCAAGAGTTGAGCGGCAACATTGGCCTCGACGACGACTGCCACGCCTTTTGGGGGGCCTCGCAACGGGATAACGGCACCGTGCGATCGGGTGGAGGTCGTGTGCTGACGGTGACGGCGCTTGGAGACGATCTGCCGCAAGCGCGAACGCGCGCGTACGGCGCGGTCAAGCAGCTTGCGGGAAGGCTCGGCACCGATGCGCTCTCCTACCGAACCGACATCGCCAAGATCGTCTAACGGCACTCGCCCGAACTAGGTATCGCGTCCTTATGTGGCGGCTCCCCAAAGCTTTGCTTCCAATCTACGGCACGACATTGGTCGATACGCTCGGCTACACCATGATGATTCCGCTGCTGCCCGGTGTAATTCGCGAGTATCACGCTTCTGACGTGATGGTCGGCGCACTGTTGAGCGTTCCAGCCCTCTGTTCGATGGTGGCCGCGCCCGTCTGGGGAAAATTCAGCGATCGGCTCGGGCGTAAGCCGATCATCATCACCGCTCAAGTGCTCACGTTGATCGGCTATCTCGCGCAGGCGCTTTCCCATTCGCTCGTCTGGATCTTCGTCGCCCGCATCCTCTCCGGCTGCGGCGGCGGCAGCTTAGGCGCGGTGCAGTCGTACATCGCCGACGTCACCAATGAAGATCAGCGCGATCTAGGTTATTCGCTCTACGGCGCCGTCTTCGGCATGGCGTTCATCGTCGGTCCCGTATCGGCCGGCTTCCTCATGAAACACGGCTTGGCGTTTCCGTTTTTTGTCGCCGCCGGGCTCGAGGTTGTAACCATCGGTTTTGCCGCTGCGTTCCTTCCGGGAAAACTGAAACGCGCGCAGCGCAGCACAACCAGCATTGGGGCGTCGCTCAAAGCGGCCAACGTGCCCGGCGTCCGGCAAGTCCTCATCCGTCAGTTTTTCGCGATTTTCGCCATCGTCGTGTTCTTGGCAAATTTCTCGCTCTACCTTCATCACGTGCTTCATTCGGCCGTGACGCAAGTTGGCTGGCTTCTCTCTGTGGCGGGCGGCATTGGGGGCGTCGCGCTGATCGTCGTCGTCTCGCCGCTGGCGGCGCGCATTGGCGATCGCGCCGTCGCGCAGATCGGATTGCTGTTGAGCTTCGCGGCGTACGGGATGCTCGGATTGGTCACGCAGCTGCCGGTCTTTTTTGTGGTGCTCGCCACGTGGGCCGTCGGCTCGTCCATGGTCCAACCGACCTTGACCGCCCTGCTTTCGCTCCGAGCCAAGCCGAGCGAGCGGGGAGCGATCATGGGCGTCAGCGATTCGATCAACAGTTTAGCGATGATTCTCGGTCCCGCGGCGGGCTCGGCGATCGTCGGCTACAATGCGCGGCTGCTGGGCATACTGCCGGCGGGTGCCGTCTTGGCAGCCTTCGCTATGGGACGAGTTCCGCGTCGCCAGGGCAAAGTGTAACCTCTCGGCCGTCAGGAGGTTAATAAGAGAACGTCATGGCTTATCGATTTCCGCCTCAGGGGCGCTACGGGTCGCACGGTCAGCCGGTCGTCCCAGCCATTCCCACGCAGTCCCTCCTGGCGCAGGTGCTGGCAATTACGGCGCTCGGGCTCTGCGTCACCGCGCTCGCGGCGTGGCTCTCGCAAGGATTCGTGACCTCGGGCATCGGCCTCATCGCCATGCTCGTCGGCCTCGTGCTGCTCTTTTCGATCTACGCGGCGCGCCGTAACGAGGCGCTCTCGCTGTTGCTCTTTTACACGTTCGCGTTCTGCGAAGGCGTTGGAATCGCGCCGGTCATCGGGCAATATTTGCGTGCATTCGGGCCAGACGTCGTCGTTAATGCGGCGCTAACCACCGGTTTGGGCATGTTTGCGTTGGGTGCCGTTGTTTACGCAACCGGCTTGGACTTGCGCCGTTTTCAGGGCATCTTCACGATCGCGTTGCTCGGTTTGATCGTGGTCGGCATCGTCTCGGTCTTCGTTCGTTTTCTGCATCCCGAGACGTATGCGTGGCTAACGCTCATCATCTTTTCTGGCCTGGTGCTCATCGATTTTGCTCGGTTGCGCGCGGGCGGCGACGGCTTGACTCCGGTCCTGATGGCAACCAGCATCTACCTCGACGCCATCAACATCTTTCTGGCATTATTGCAAATCTTCGGGGGCAGGCGGTCGTCCAGTTAGGGATTTAGCCGCTCTCCGCCGTCCGTCTGCTATAATGAGCTTCAGATGTGCGGGATAACGGGGGTCTTCGCACCAGGGCGTGACGCCGCTCGTCTAGCCTTCTTCGCGCTCTACGCGCTGCAGCACCGCGGACAGGAGTCGGCCGGCATCGCCGCGGCCGACGGCGGCACGATCCGTTCGCATAAAGAGATGGGACTGCTCGGCGCGATCTTCGATGAAGATATTTTGGCCGGCCTCAGCGGTCACGTCGCCATCGGACACACCCGCTATTCGACCACCGGCTCCTCGATCGTCGTCAACGCGCAGCCATTGCTCGAGCGCTCCGATCTCGGTGATTTCGCCTTCGCCCATAACGGAAATCTAACCAATACCGACGAGCTGCGCGAGTCGCTCGCACCGACGACCGTGCTCCAAGCGAGCTCCGACTCCGAGGTAATGGCAAAGCTCATCGTCGAGTCGAAGGGCACGATGCTCGAACGCATCGAGTCTGTTTTGGCATCGGCGCGCGGCGCGTACTCAATCGTGCTCTGCACGCACAGCGAACTCTACGCTTTTCGCGATCCGTGGGGCGTTCGGCCGCTTTGCCTCGGCCGCCTCGGCGAAAACGGCTACGTCGTGGCTTCGGAATCGTGCGCGCTCGGGACAATCGGAGCGCAATACCTGCGCGAGATCGAGCGAGGGGAAATCGTGCGCATCAGTGCGGACGGCCTGGAGTCGTATCAAACGACGTCCGAGCGAGCGACACCGGCGCTCTGCATGTTCGAATACATCTATTTCGCCCGCCCGGACTCAAAGTTTAACGAGCGTTCGGTCTACATGGCGCGGTACGCGATGGGGCGCCAGCTCGCCAAAGAACATCCGTGCGAGGGCGACGTCGTGATGGCGGTTCCCGACTCGGCGGTCGCCGGCGGGATTGGATATGCGACCGAGAGCGGCCTGCCTTATATCGAAGGGCTGATCAAGAACCGCTACATCGGCCGCACGTTCATCAGCCCCGATCAGCGGATGCGCTCGCGCGGCGTCCATCTCAAGTTCAACCCGGTTGTTGAGAATCTGCGCGATCAACGGGTAATCGTTGTCGACGATTCGATCGTCAGGGGAACGACGACCCCGCGAATCGTTGCACTTGTGCGCGAAGCCGGGGCGCGCGAAGTGCATTTGCGCATCACGTCGCCACCGATCAAGCATCCGTGTTATCTGGGCGTCGACATGGCGACGTACGACGAGCTTATCGCTGCTAACTATTCGGTCGAAGAGATTCGTCAAAAGACCGGGGCGGATTCGCTCGGCTACCTGAGCCTCGAAGGATTGATCGAAGCGGTCGGCCGCAAGCGCGAAGAGATGTGTTTGGGATGCCTCATCGGCGAATATCCCAACGTCCCCGCCGCTCGCTCTTCCAACTCGCGACAAGCTCGAACGCAGACGACGCTCGCCTAGGACCGTTCGGCAATACCGTGCGGTTCAAGGGCCTTGCGCCTTGGCCGCTACAGTCCCGATGAGTGACCTTGGGAAAGAGAATCGCCGCCAGGCGACGGTCGTTGGGTTGGTCGCAAAACGAACTTGCGCGTCGCGCGGAAGTCAATCATCCAACATTGTACAAGATCGAAGCCGATCAGCGGCTCAATCCGTCCATCAGCGTGATCGTTCGTCTCGCGCGCGCACTCGGTACCACTGCCGAAGCGCTCTACGGTCTGGAACGCGATGAATCCCGGCTCTTCGTCGATGCAAACAAAACGACGATGCTGATCGAGATACGTCCCCTCGGACGAAAGGCGAACGATGCCGCGCGTGCTCGCGCTCACGCGTTTGTGACCAGCGCGTTAGAGCGCGCGGGAGCGCGCGTTCGCGAGCCGGCTAGCGGCGATGCTGAGGTCGCAGCGGAATCACGTCTGCCTGCGCAGGCCGAAGATTTGGCAGCGGGGGGACTGGCACTAATCGACGAGATGCAGGCGATGCGACGGAGATTGGAGTCGCTGGAGACATGGCGTCGCACGCAAGAAGCACGCGCTCGAAAGCGCGCATCGCGATAACCAGCGGATCGAAGGAGTTCTCGGACTCGAACATTGGCCCAGCATAGAAGCGCGGAGTGCCACCTGGTAGGCACTCAATTCGGCTAGCCCGGAAAGACTCGGTCGCGAACCTCCTGCGCGTAGGTCTGCAGCGCTTGGGTCGCGAGATTTCCGATTTCAGCGTAGCGCTTCGCGAAGCTCGGCGAGTGTGGATACATGCCCAAGATGTCGTGAAGCACGAGAACTTGGGCATCGCAGTGCGGGCCCGAGCCGATCCCGATGCTCGGTATGGTCAGCATTTCCGTTATTTCGCGCGAGATCTCGTAGTCGACCACCTCGAGCACGATCGCATAGGCGCCGGCCGCTTCGACCGACCGGGCGTCGTCGAGCAAACGATCGCGATGCGTTCGCATTTTGAAGCCCGGGCCCAGCCCGGCGGTTTGCGGCGTAACGCCGATGTGGCCGACAACCGGAATCCCGGCGCCCGTGATCGCGCGGATCCGCTCGGCTTGATCGCGGCCGCCCTCCAACTTGACCGAACATGCGCCGCCCTCTTTGACGAGACGAATCGCATTGCGCAGCGCCTCCTCGTTGCCGACCTGATACGATCCAAACGGCATGTCGGCCATTACGTGCGCGCGTTCGCTGCCTCGCACGACGGCTTGCGTGTGATAGATGATGCTCTCCACCGTCACCGGGGTCGTTTCGTCGAATCCAAGCACGACGTTGCCGACGCTATCGCCGACGAGAATGACGTCGATCCCCGCGGCTTCGACGAACTGCGCAAAGGGCGCGTCGTACGCCGTGGCAATCGGAAAGAGGCTCTTTCCCTTTCGCCGTTTGATCGCACCCGCCGTCAGGCGGCGAATGGCCGGGTTTTTTTCGGGTTCGTACGGCCGAGCGCTCTCGCTGCCGTTGCGTGACTTCACACCGTCAACTCAGCCCCTCGCCCGTTCGCAGATCCTCCATCGCTGCCGCTCTTTTCATCGCGACTCTCTCCGTTCGCCACGGATGAGCCGGCGAGGGCCTCGGCGAGGGCCACGAATGCGCGTACCGGTGTACCGGTCGGCCCTTTCGCTTGCCAGGGAAACTCGGTGTCGAGATAGGCGGTGCCGGCGATGTCGAGGTGAATCCAGGGTGTTTCGCCGACGAACTCGCGCAAGAACGCCGCGGCCGTGAGCGTGCCCGCGGGGCGACCGCCGGTGTTCTTCAAATCGGCAATGTCGCTCTTCATCGCATTGCTATACTCTTCGAAGTACGGCATATTCCAATAGCGCTCGCCGGTCGCTTTTGCGGCGGCGAGGAACTCTGCGCCGAAAGCATCGTTATTGGTTATCGCCGCGGATGCAGCGTGTCCGAGCGCGATCACGCAAGCGCCGGTAAGCGTCGCTGCGTCGACGATTCTCGTCGCGCCGAGCTTATTTGCGTAACAGAGCGCATCGGCAAGAATGAGGCGGCCTTCCGCGTCGGTGTTGATCACCTCGATCGTCTTGCCGTTCATCGCCGTAACGATGTCGCCGGGCTTGGTGGCCTTGCCGCCGGGCATGTTTTCGGTGGCTGGAACGATGCCGACGACATTGAGCTTGGGCTTGAGCGTACCCAGTGCGCTCAATGCAGCGATGACGCCCGCTCCGCCCGACATGTCGTATTTCATATCTTCCATCTTCTCGGCCGGCTTGATGGAGATGCCGCCCGTGTCGAAGGTGATGCCCTTGCCGACGAGCGCGAGCAGTTCTTTGCTGGAAGGATCGCCGTTGTAACGCATAACGATGAACTTCGGCGGCTGACTGCTGCCTTGCGCGACCGAGAGAAAGGATCCCATGCCCTCGCTGCGCGCGCGTTCTTCGTCGAGTACGTCGACCTCGAGCCCAATCGCCTGCGCGACCTTCGTCGCTTCCTCGGCCATACGCGTTGGAGTCATATCGTTGGCGGGCGTCACCGCGAGCCGTCGTGCCAAATTAATCGCTTCGCCGAGGGCGGTGCCGTGCGCGATGCCACGTTCGATAGCGGCCGCGTCGAAGTCGTGCGTGGAGATCACAACGTCGCTCGTCGCCAGCTTTCGCTCGGGATGACCTTGATAGAGGGTTGTGTCGAAGCTTCCCGCGATGGCGCCTTCGGCGACGAACGAGGCCGACTCGGCGGGACGTTCGTGCGCTTGGGGGGGAAGCACAATCGCAATTTTCTCGACGTTGCGTCGCCCGAGATATCGAACCGCGCTTCCGGCGTATCGCGCAAGGAGATACGGTTCAAAGGTCGCGCGATCGCCGAGTGAAATGGCGAGCACGCGCCGATACGGCTGATCTTTTGCATAGACCAGAACGCGATCGCCGAGTTTTCCGCGCACGTCGCCCGACGCTAGCGCATCGGCGATAACGCCGCCGAGGCGCTCGTCGACGGCTTTCGCGGAGCCTTCGAGCGGGGTGCCGGAGAAGAAGGGGACGACAAGCGTTCCGGCGCTGACGCTCAGTGGCTCGTCAGCCGTGACATGAACTTGCATGGTGGACCTTTCGGACGGTGAACTACTGCCAGCCTATGGCGAAAAGCTGGGAGAATCCTCGTCCGGTGCAAAAAGCGGGCGCTCCCGACCGCTACGCCGAGGCCGGCGTGAATGTGGCTGCGGGCAACGAAGCCGTCGCGCGCTATCGCGCCGTGCTTTCAGAGTGGCGCCATCCCGCGCAACTCGATGCCATCGGCGGTTTTGCCGGCCTTTTCAGCCTTCCGGGTGACGACGACCGCGCGCTCGTGGCTTCGACCGACGGCGTCGGCACGAAACTCCTCATCGCTGCTGAACTCGAGCGTTACGGTGGCGTGGGCCGCGACCTGGTCAATCATTGCATCAACGACATTCTCGTCTGCAACGCGACGCCGCTCTTCTTTTTAGATTATCTTGCGGTCGGCAAGCTCGATCCGGCGATCGCCGCCGAAATCGTGCGCGGCTGCGCCGAGGCCTGCCGCGCGCATAACTGCGCGCTTCTCGGCGGCGAGACTGCGGAGATGCCCGGACTCTACTCTGCGGGTCACTTCGATCTTGCCGGCACGATCGTCGGGATCGTGCCGAAGAATGAAATTCCAGACATCGCGAACGTCGTGCCCGGCGATGCAATCGTGGGCTTGCCCGCCGTCGGCTTGCACACGAACGGCTACTCGCTGGCTCGCGCCTTGATCGGGCAGGCGGAATGGGGCGTGCGCTTTCACGACGGTACGTACGCCGACGCCTTGCTTGCCGAGCACCCGTCGTACTACCGCGCAGTGCGAGCCATCGAAGCGGTCGCTGCGGTCAAAGCGATGGCGCATATTACCGGCGGCGGTTTGTTGGAGAACGTTGCACGAACGCTACCGGCTGGAGTCAAAGCCGTCTTCGAGCAACAGCGCTGGAGCGTTCCGCCGCTCATGCACGAACTCGTGCGCCGCGGCGGTCTCGCGTTCGCGGAGCGTTATCGCGTTCTGAACATGGGCATCGGCTACACCTTGATCGTCCCGTTGGCCGATGCGTCGGCGGCACTGAGCGCAGTCTCCGAGGCGAAGATCGTTGGATGGATCGAAGCGCGAACGGGCGACGAATTGCCGGTCGTGATCCATCCGGCGCGAGACCATGCATGAGTGACCTGCTGCGTCTGCTGGCTCGAACTGTTGATACCGACGAGTCGCGGGAAACGCGCGCCCAAAAAGCATCCGAAATCGTCAGCGAGGCACGTGGTTATCGTTGGGTCGGCATCTACGACGTCGGTGACGAGGAGATTACCTTGATCGGAGCCACGCAGCCGGTTCTGCCCGCACGGCTGCGCTTTGATCTTGACGAAGGTCTAAGCGGCAAAGCGGTGCGCGCGCGGGAGAGCGTCGTCGGCGAATCGGAAGTAATCGTGCCGATCCTCGGTGCCGAAAGCGGGATCGTGATCGGAACCCTGGACGCGCAGAGCGATCGAGGCGATGCGTCGAGTGACGAGAACGTCGCGTTCTTGGAAGAATGCGCGTCGGTGTTACGGCCGCTCTTCGACTAGGGTGAGCAAACTCTACAATCTGGTCGTCGATCTCAATCACCCTTTTCCAACCCCGCCCGCCCGCGGTATCGACGTTCAATCATTCGCCTGCGCCGACGAACGAACGCTGGCGTGGATCGACGAAACCTTCGGGGGAAGCTGGAGTTCCGAAGCCAACGCGGGGTCGAACGTTATCGCGCGTGCCGGCGAGTTGCCGGTGGGCTTCGCGACGATCGAGCCGCAAGGTTTGAGGTTCGCATGGCTAAACGGGCTCGGACGCGAGCCCGGCGTCGGGATTTTCGGTCCATTCGGTGTCGCGCCCGAGCGACGCAAAGCGGGGCTGGGCGTGTTGTTGTTACGTTTGGGGCTCAACGAGTTGCGCCGGCGAGGCTATTCGCGCGCACTGATCCCTGCCGTCAACGAAGATCGTTTGTTGCGCTACTACAGTGATGCCGTCGGAGCACGAATTGGCGAGGAGTTCGAACGCGACCTCCTCTATCGGCCCGGGCGGCGCGCGGTGATTATGGCCTCGGGAAACGGCACTAACTTTCAGGCGGTGCTCGATGCGAGCGCCGCGGGATATCTCGCAATCGACATCGTCGGTCTGGTGAGTAACAACCCGCGCGCGTATGCAATTGAGCGCGCGCGCAACGCCGGTCTCGACTCGATTGAAAGCGTCATTTGGAACCGGCAAGAGGAAACGCGTGCGGCGTACGATGCGCGTCTGCTCGACGTGGTCCGCTCCCGACGGCCGGACGTCGTCGTAATGTTAGGATGGATGCATCTCTTGCCCGATGCTTTCCTGAGTGCTTTTGCCAGCATGCTCAATCTGCACCCGGCCTTTTTGCCGCTCGATCCGGCGCGCGACGACGTCGTGACGCCCGACGGCTTGCGGATCCCCGCTTTTCGCGGCCCTCGCGCCATCGGCGATGCGCTGGCGGCATCGAGCGAGTGGGTCGGCGCCACGCTCCATTGCGTCACTAGTGATACCGACCGTGGTCCGGTCATGGCTCGCAAACCGCTTCGCATCGAGCCTGAGGAAGCGGAAGACCACCTGCTGGACCGCGTCCACGAAATCGAACGCGGGGTCGTGCGCGCGGGCATGACGCGATGGCTCTTCGAACGATGAGCGATCGTTAGCGGCGCGTTCATGTCGCTACTCAAACGGAGCTTGATGCGTATGGTTTTTTAAAGTGGCTTAACCTGGGATCTTCGGCGCAAGCTCTGGCATCATCAATGCGGATAGGGTAGTATCGTAATTCGCCGCGTTTCGATGAGAAGTTGTTCACATCAACTTTCCGAATTGAAGCGGCTTCGGCGACGGGAGGAGTAGACGTGTCTAATTGGCAGGCGATCCCACTACCGCCCAATGTGACGTCGGGCGGCTTCAGCGCCGATACAATGCTCTTGCTGACGGACGGCACGGTCCTGATCCACAACGCCAATGGCGCGGAGTGGTTGAGGTTCACACCCGATCCGAAGAATGGTTATGTCGGCGGAAGTTGGACGTTTCCGGACGGTTCGAGCTCCGAGTCGGACATGACGAACACGCGTCAGTTCTTCTCGTCGGGCGTGCTGCAGGATGGCCGCGTCTATGCCATTGGCGGGGAATACTCGACCGCCGGAGGCGATACGCCGCTCGGCGAGGTGTATGACCCCGAGAGCAACACGTGGTCTCAACTGACGGCGTTGGACAAGCCGGCTTCAGTCAATTTCGTCGATGGCGACGCAGCGTCGATGGTGTTATTCGACGGCCGTATCCTGTTCGGGGGCGCCACCGGTAGTAGCCAGACCGCAGTTTGGTCGCCGGCGAGCAGCAGCTGGGCCGTCGCCGGGACTGCCTTCGGCACGCAGCCCAATACCAAACAAGGCTCCTGCGATGAAGAAAGCTGGGTGCTTCTCGCCGACGGCAGCGTGCTGACGGTGAACGTCAACATCGGCAACGCTCAATCGCCGACGAGCGCGGAACGTTACATTCCCGCGCAGGATATCTGGGTGACCACCGGCGCTCTGCCCGTCACCCTGCCGATCACGACGCAGAATGATAACACCACCACGCCGCCGACGCCGGTAAGTGTGTTTGAGAACGGCCCCGCTCTACTGCAGAACGACGGCAAGGCGATCACCTTCGGCGCGACGGGCCTAACGGCAATCTACGACGTAAGCACCGACAGCTGGACGCAGGGACCCAGCTTTCCGGCTGATCCGGGCGATCCCAGTAACGGCGGCATCGTACTCTCGCCAAACGGATTGCTGACCCTCAGCGACGCGCCGGCCGTCTTGCAGACCAATGGCCGGATGCTGGCGACGGCGGGAACGGAATATCTTCTGGTCAAGAAGGACAGCGCGGGCAATATTACCAGCCGCGACTTTTTCTCAAAGAATCTGAAAGTCTGCGAGTACGATCCCGTTGCGGGAACCATCGTCGAACTCGCCGACCAGCCGCCCAGCACCGCGACTAGCCAGGATACTTGGACGTCGCGGTTTTTGTTGTTGCCTACCGGTCAAATTCTACTCAGCACGCAGCAGTCGCAAGTCTACATCTACACGACGCCATCGTCGGAAGGAAGCTACGAGGCGGCCTGGCAGCCGGTGATCACCACTTTTCCGGAGACGCTCATTATCGGGCACAGCTATCTGCTCGCCGGTACCAATCTCAATGGCCTGTCGCAGGCGAACAGCTATGGCGACGACGCCCAAATGCCGACCAACTATCCGATCGTGCAGATCACGGACACGACATCCGGCGCGGTCTACTATTTAAAGACCCAAGACTTCTCATCGCGTGGCGTTGCCGTGCCGGGGCCGGTAACTGCCAGCGTCACGATTCCGCGGACGATACCTCAGGGCGCCTACAACCTGGTAGCGATTGCAAACGGCATCCCGTCTGCTTCGATTACGGTCGAGATCGGTACGCAAGACATCAACATTTTGTTGCAGGAGCCGGAGTTTGGCGGAGGCCAGATCGCCGCGCAGATCAATCTCGCCGGCGCGCCCGCCGTCTATCAGGCCGCGCTGTTCGTAATTATTGAGGGCTACAAGCTCTCCGATTTAGGCATCACGGACGCGGCCAGTCTGCTCGACCCCGGCAATCAGCCGACGGTTCATTCCCCGGATTCACGGATCACGTACTCGTACAACGGCGCCGCCGAACCGGAAGACATCACCTATACGGGTCCGCAGCAGGTCCTCTTCCCGTTCCAAGTCTCGTTCACCGACGACAGCATATTCCAAGACCCGACCCTCTTTCCGCCGGGCCAAGGAACCGCCTACATCACCATTTCGGCGACCTTCCACCCGCCCACGGGCAACCCGCTGACCGCGATTGCGCGCATCAAGCTGATCCAAACCCCGAATCCGTTTCTGCTTCACAACGATACCGCTTCGACGGATCCGACCGTGCAACAGTCCTGGTATCTGAGTACCGATTTGCGAGTCTTCCAGATCGAGGCGGGTGAGCATCGATTCGGAGTGGCCCCAGGAAACACCGGCGACGTGGTCGCCGATGCCACTGCCTACATCACCAAGGTCATTAACAATCTCAACAGCGATCGCGCTGTAGCGGACGGACTCTTCGAGGCCATCGCTGAGAATGAGGACGCCGCGGCGCTCAACCTCGCGCCCTCTGACGGCTCGAATCCAGTTTACAATTTCGCACTTGCCCGCGTACGCACCCAAGACACGGCCGCGGCCATTGACGTGCGGGTTTTCTTCCGAATGTATGCCGCGCAGCAGACCAATGCGATCTACGATCCGACGACGACCTACGCGTCGCGCACCAAGGGCGCGAATCGCATTCCGGTCTTGGGCGTGCAGAACGACGAGATCGTAACCGTTCCGTTCTTTGCCAGTCCGCGGATCGCAGTCGGCGGGTCGAAGACAATGGCCGACCAGACCGATACGCCGAACGTTCAGCCGTCGATTGCGCCGGATCTGCTTGGCGCAGAGGTCCATACGTTCTTCGGTTGCTGGCTCGATATCAACCAACCGAATTCGAACGTCTTCCCGGCGTTCGTGCAAGGCGATGCCGCGGGACCTTTCACGAATGACGGTCCGCTGATTCCAATTCAATCCTTCGCGCGTAGCGATCATCAATGCTTGATAGCCGAGATTTCCTATATCCCCGACCCGCCGGACATTGGCAGCGATCCGTCGTCGTCGAACAAACTGGCGCAGCGTAACCTCGCCTTCGTCAATGTGCCGAACCCGGGGCATTCGCGCTCTCGAGTCGCTCCGCAGACATTCGAAATCAAGCCCTCGCCGCAGGTACTGTTGCCCGACGGCAAACCAGATGAGTTGGTAATCCATTGGGGCAAGCTGCCGGCGGGCAGTAGGGCGTCGATCTATCTTCCGGCCGTTTCATCGGCGGAAATCATCGCCTGGGCCAATCGCCTTTACCTTACGCATCGTCTGACCGCGGCCGACGCGCACACGATCCAAATGCCCGTTGGCACGGTGGGGTATGTGCCAATTCCGCAAGGCTCCGCGATCAACTACGCCGGCCTGCTCTCAGTCGAGCTGCCACCTGGGATCAAAGACGGTCAGAAGTTCGAGGTTACGGTCCGTCAGGTCACGAGCGCCGGCCTTCAAACGAAGGGCGTCAGCGGGGAAATCGATGCCCCCGACGTCGGCGATGCTGCCGCAAGAAGCTTCCATCCGTGGCGCCGGGTGATGGGGCAGTTCAACATCACCGTCCCGGTCTCTACCAAAAAAGCTCTCTTGCCGCGTGAAGAGGAGCGCCTCTCCATCATGATGTGGATCGGCGCCTCGATTCCAAAGAAGAGCCGGTGGTGGCCGGTCTTTCAGCGCTACCTCGAACAGCTTCGAGGCCGGGTGACCGAGATGGGCGGCGACCCGCAGAAGATCTATCCCTCGCCGACCGGGGTCTGGTGGCATCCCTATCACGGCGGTCACGGTGGTCATGGCGGTCATGGCGGTCATGGCGGTCATGGCGGTCACGGCGGTCACGGCGGTCACGGTGATCACGGCGGTCACGGTGGCCACCATGGCAGCGAGGACGGCGATCGCGACGAAGCGGATCGATACGCCATCACCGGCAAGGTCGATGCGATCGTTTACGATCACTTCGGCGACTTTGCCGGCTTCGTTCTTGAAGATTTTTACGGTCGCATGCATCACTTGCGTAGCAAGGAACATCGCGTCGAAGATCGAGTGCGACGGGCAAAGGAGGAGCGTCTAGTCGTGACGGTGATGGCCGAGGACGAGTGCGACGAAGTGCTCGAAGTGATCGTCAGGTAATCGCATTACACGCGTTCTCTTGCGCAGCGATGTTCTTTGGTGGAGGCAAGGAGACTCGAACTTGTTCGAGAGTAATTTCCCATCCGTCGGGGAGGGTCGCGAACAGTCGTGCCTGGCCTAAAACTTAGGGAGTTGCGCAACGTGCTCCCGTCCGGCTCGGTCGTCGGTAGGCGCCACCGGGCGGATTCGGTCGCAGCCGATGGCAACCGTTTGGCGACCGCTGATCCATTACGGGCGTAACGCCTGATTTTGAGCGGGCGGTCCCCCCGCGGACTTATTGCTAGCAGTGAGAATGCTTCAGCCGACACTCGTCACGCGGTCGCTGTTCAGGCCGGCCGTCCTCGGCAAGTGTGAGCGACGAGTCATACCGCTCCCTGACGAGGACGTAACGGCAGTTTGGTATCTGACGCTCGCGCCTTAACCGCGCCGCCTACGCAATGATGGCTGCGCGCGCCGGGCAAAACCGAGCCCTAAGCAGCGGCCTAAGTAGCGGGCCCCGCGCGTGCAAGAAGGGACCATTTGGCCCTGTTCGCGAGCGCGATTGAGCAGATCCGCCGCGCGTTGGACGGCTGCTGAAGCCAAAGCGACTTCCCGAGGGGCGGCCTGCCCCAGGCCGGAGACAAACCATTCGCCGTAACGCCTGCGCGCCTGTTGAGGAGAACTAGGCCTGCCCTTGACTGTCTCGTTGCGCTAGGTAGCACTATCGAGTGGGGGGCCGCGCATCGCGAAGCACGCACCCTTAACCGCCTGACTAATTAGGCGTCGAGCATTTTTTGACGAAAAAAGTTTGCCTCGCAGCCGCTGGCTCGCATAGCGTCCGCCCTCAAAGCCCCTTGGTCCTCGCGCGAGATCAGACGCCGAGACGCTGCGTCTTGCTATAAGCGCGTTAATTAGCGCGCACACGCATCATCCCAGCCTAGAACACGCCGAAAGGCGTCTGCTCACCCTTCGCGTGTAAGTGGCGCGGCCGCACCGGGGAGTCCCCGATGGGCGCCCGGGTGCGCGATTTACCGGCGCCGGAGCCTGTCATTTGTGCGGTGCGATGGCTGAAGTACCGGGTAAAATGACATGCCGCAGGTGCGCGCGAAGCTCAATACTGTTAACCGCCCTGAACGTATTCATGGCAAACAATGAAAAAAGACGAACTAAAGTGGGGCTTACGGCCTTTATACTTCAAAGCTGGATCATAGCGTGCCGGCCTGACCGCAGCCGCTCACATTAAGCGCCTTCATCGCTTCCGGAGATTGTCAAAAATCTCTGGGTCGGCAAGAAAGTAAACTATGCCGAGTCGTCAAGGCTACTATTGCGAGCAATCAGCTAGTGGGCCAAAGCCGCTGCACTCGGCTATTGCAAAGCATGCCACGCCGAGCGCTGAGGTGAGGGACGACCGCAATGCAGACTGCGCCCTCGAAGGAGTCTTCAGCCCTGCGGCTTAGCTTTCTGGCGGTCGAAGGATTCTTCGGCCTTTGCTCATTGCTCGAAGAAGGGAGAGCCGATGCCACGAGGCCGGAGAGCGTCTTCTGCGAACGCAGCCCCGCGCCAACATCGCACTGGCGAGTCTGACCTCGGTTTTGAGGCGAAGCTTTGGTCCTCCGCTGATGCCCTGCGCGGCGCGATGGATGCGTCGGAATACAAGCACATCGCCCTCGGGCTCATCTTTCTCAAGTACATTTCTGACGCGTTCGCCGAAATGTGGCAGACGCTCAGGCGAGATCCTGAGGGCGACCCTGAAGACCGCTTAGAGTACAAGGCAAAGAACGTCTTTTGGGTACCGCGGGAAGCGCGGTGGGCGGAGATCGCCGCGAAAGCCAAGACGCCGCAGATCGGATCGCTGGTCGACAAGGCGATGATCGCGATCGAACAGGAGAACCCGCCGCTCAAGGGCGTGCTGCCCAAAGAGTACGCGCGGCCCTCCCTCGATCCGACTCGGCTCGGCGCCGTTATCGATCTCATCAGCGGCATCGGTCTGGGCGACAGCGAGTCGCGTAAGAAAGACATCCTCGGCCGCGTGTACGAGTACTTCCTTGGACGGTTTGCTAACGCCGAAGGCAAAGCCGGCGGTGAATTCTATACCCCGCGGTCGGTTGTGAAGCTGCTCGTCGAGTTGATCGAACCATATAAGGGGCGGGTCTTCGACCCGTGCGCGGGCTCCGGCGGTATGTTCGTGCAATCCGAAGAGTTCGTGCTCGCTCACGGCGGCCGCATCGGGGATGTCGCGATCTACGGCCAGGAGTCGAACCACACGACGTGGCGCCTTGCGATGATGAACCTGGCGATCCGGGGCATCGAGGCTGACATCCGCTGGAACCCGGCCGGCAGTTTTCTGCAAGATGCGTTCCCCGATTTGCGGGCTGATTTTATTCTTGCCAATCCGCCCTTTAACGACAGTGACTGGGGCGGCCAGGGCCTGCGCCACGACAAGCGCTGGAAATACGGTATACCGCCGGTCGGTAACTCCAACTATGCCTGGATCCAGCACTTCGCCTTTCACTTGGCTCCGAACGGCGTTGCCGCGTTCGTTATGGCCAACGGCGCCATGTCGTCAAACCAAAGTGGCGAAGGCGACATTCGGAAAGGGTTAGTCGAAGCCGAGCACGGCGGCCTCGTCGATTGCGTCGTCGCCTTACCCGGTCAGCTCTTCTACACGACGCAGATCCCGGTCTGCGTCTGGGTTCTGTCACGCGATCGTCGTAATCATAGGTTTCGTGATCGCACCAGTCAGATTCTCTTCATCGACGCCCGAAAGCTCGGCGTGATGACCGATCGGACGCATCGTGCATTACGCGACGAGGATATCGATCGTATAGCCGGAGCCTACCACGCATGGCGATCGGACGACGGCGGCCACGCGGACCTTCCGGGATTCTGCAAGGCCTCGACGCTCGACGAAGTTCGGAATCATGGGTATGCGTTGACGCCGGGCCGTTACGTTGGGACGGAAGAACTTGATGACCATGACGAGCCGTTTGCCGACAAGATCAGTCGCCTTACTTCGAGGCTCCGCGAGCAGCGGTCGCTATCGGAAAAACTCGATTCTGAAGTTGCAGAAGCGTTAAAGAGGGTCGGATTTGCAATCCAGTAGGTTAAACAGTGAGCTCTTCACCGCTTTGCCTGCCCACTGGACCTTATTAACATTTTTGGATGCGGTCGACTTCCAAGAGGGGCCCGGCATTCTGGCTAAGGACTTCCGTGAGTCTGGCGTGCCGCTTCTGCGATTGAAGTCGATTCAAGGAAGATTTGCCACCTTGGACGGCGCTGATCGTCTTGATCCTAGCATGGTTGAGAACCGGTGGGCGCACTTTCGCCTCAAGGCTGAAGATCTTCTAGTAAGCACAAGCGCCAGCATCGGCATGGTCAGCGAAGTTTCGCCTGAAACATGCGGCTCCATTGCGTACACCGGGATAATACGCATGCGACCGAAGATAGAATGCCTTGAACGAAGCTTTCTGCGACACTTTTTGAAGTCGCGGCTTTTCGCCGTTCAGGCGGAGCGAATGGCATCCGGCAGCGTTCTGAAGCATTACGGCCCCACGCATTTGCGGCAGATGACGATTGCCCTACCGCCGACTACAGAACAACGCGCAATCGCGCGAGTATTGGACGCACTCGACGACAAGATCGAGCTTAATCGCAAGATGAGCGCGACGCTCGAAGCCATTGCGCGGGCGCTATTCAAATCGTGGTTTATCGATTTCGATCCCGTGCGAGCGAAAGCCGAAGGACGTGACACGGCTCTGCCGGTGAACGTTGCGGCAATGTTTCCAGACTCTTTCGAAGATTCCGGAGCACGGGAAGTCCCCACTGGATGGAGAGCTGGTTCGTTAGGTGAGGTAGCCGTTAATCTTCGTCGCGGCATATCAGCTAACGATATCAAAGATGGTACTCCCTACATTGGACTTGAGCATATGCCGCGTCGCAGCCTCTCTCTATGCGACTGGAGTCAAGGCAACGGATTAGAGAGTAATAAGTTTGTATTTAGGCATCGTGAGTTACTCTTCGGGAAACTACGTCCGTATTTCCACAAGGTGGGTGTTGCACCACTCGATGGTGTGTGCTCGACCGACATCCTTGTCGCTGACGCTGCTTGCTCCGAGTGGTACGGGTTTGTAATGATGCATCTTTGCAGCGATGCACTAATAACTCATACTGAGATGTGTTCGACGGGGACAAAGATGCCCAGAGCTGCTTGGGAGCACATCGCTCGTTATGAAGTCGTGCTCCCGCCCGCGGTTGTCGCTAAATCATTCGCTGCACTGGTGAGTCCAATGGTAGACCGCATTGTCGCTGGCATCCATGAATCTCGCACGCTGGCTGCTCTACGCGACGCTTTGCTCCCCAAACTCGTTTCAGGCGAAATCTGCGCAATCGACACCGAACGCATGGTTGAACAATCTGCCTGAATGTCCAGTTATCTCGACGAAGATGCGGTTGAACAATACGCCATCGACCTTCTGAAGGATCGCGACTACGCGTATTTGCACGGGTCGGTAATCGCCCCGGGTGGTATCAATGAAGAGCGGGTCACTTTCCGCGATTCCGTTCTTGTCGGGCGCCTGCGTTCCGCGCTCCAGCGGCTGAATCCGACGATTCCGGCGATCGCATTAGAGCACGCCTTGCGTAAGGTCAGCGTCCATGAAACCACCGACGTCGTTTTGAACAATCAACGCTTCCATCGATTTTTTATCGACGGCGTAGAGGTCGAGTATAGCGACGGTGCGGGCAGGATGCGCTATGATCGGGCCAGACTGATCGATTTCGAGAATCCAGATTCCAATGACTGGCTTGCAGTCAACCAGTTCACTATTAAAGAAAACGCCAGCGAACGCCGGCCGGACCTCCTTATCTTCGTTAATGGTCTACCCCTAGCGATCTTTGAATTTAAGAGTCCGACGGGGGAGAAAGCTACTGTCGCCGGCGCCTTTCGACAGATCGAGACGTATAAGGTCGAGGTTCCAGGGCTGCTAGCGTACACGGGGATCACGGTCATCTCCGACGGCACACAGGCGCGGATAGGTTCGCTTACTGCGCCGTTTGAACGCTTTAGCGTCTGGAAGCGGCCAGATGGCGGCAAATCGGCGATCGAGCTTGATACGTTGATAGCTGAAGTATTCCACAAGCATATTTTTCTCGATCTCATTCGGTACTTCACGTTTTTCGAGGCAACGACACCGCCAAATAAGATTTTGGCGGCGTATCATCAGTATTACGCGGTGAATAAGGCGGTGGCCGAAACGATTCGCGCCATTGATGGCGATCGACGGATCGGGGTCTTTTGGCATACCCAGGGCAGTGGCAAGAGCCTTTCAATGGCGTTTTTTGCTGGCAAGATCGCCCAAGAGCCGGAACTGGCGAATCCGACGCTTCTGCTGGTTACCGACCGCAACGATCTCGACGACCAACTGTTTGAGCAGTTCTTCCGCTGCGCCCAGTTTCTGCGCCAGACGCCCGAGCACGCCGCAGAACGTGATGACTTGCGATCTAAATTGCGCGTGGCCGGCGGCGGCATCGTGTTTTCAACCATTCAAAAGTTCACGACGCTTGAGGGAGAGGAGCACTTTCCGCAACTGAGCGATCGCAGTAACATCATCGTTATCGCCGACGAAGCTCACCGGAGCCAATACGGCCTTGAGGGCCATATCGACGAAACGACGGGCGAGACGAAATACGGCTTTGCCAAACATCTCCAGGACGCGCTGCCTAACGCGCTGAGAATCGGTTTTACGGGCACGCCGGTCGAGCTGACCGATCGGAATACGCGGGCGCTTTTCGGCGACTACATTGACGTCTATGACGTCTTACGTGCGGTCGAAGATAAGGCGACGGTCCCAATCTACTACGAAGCCAGGATTGCAAAGCTTGCGCTGCATCCCGAGGAGATCCCAAAGGTTGATGAGGCTTTTGAGGAGATCACGGAAGGCCAAGAAACAGACGAACGACGGAAACACGCCACGCGATGGTCGCAGATTGAGGCGCTGGTCGGGGCGGAGCGTCGCATGAAAGAGGTCGCCAAGGATCTGGTCGCGCATTTCGAGCAGCGCCAGGCGTCATTTAACTTCGACGGCAAGGCAATGTTCGTGACGATGAGCCGCCGCATCGCTGTGGACCTCTACGACGCCATCCTCGCCTTGCGCCCAGATTGGGGTAACGCCGAGGATTCGAAGGGCCGGATCAAGGTCGTCATGACCGGCAGCGCCGCGGACCCCATGGAAATGCAGCCACACCTACGCAACAGGCCGCGGCGCAAGGCCATTGAGAAGCGCTTCAAAGACGCTTCAGATCCTCTGCAACTCGTGATCGTACGCGATATGTGGCTCACCGGCTTTGACGTCCCCTCTCTTCATACGATCTATATCGATAAACCGATGCGCGGACATTCTCTCATGCAGGCCATTGCGCGCGTCAACCGTGTCTTCCGGGATAAACCCGGAGGCCTCGTCGTGGACTATATCGGGATCGCCACGGAACTCAAGAACGCGTTGGCGACTTATGTGGCCTCAGGTGGGACTGGGGATCCCATTCAGGATGAACGGGACGCCGTTGTGGCGCTACAGCGCGAGTACGAAGTGGTACGCGACATGTTCCATGGCTTTGCATATTTGCAATACCTTGATGGACCGCCGGCAACGAAGCTTGCCGGCCTGAACGAGGCGGCGGACTTTATCCTGGGCGTGGAAGGCCTCCGATCACGCTTTCTTGAGGGGGTACTGCGCGTTCTGAGAGTCTTCGCATTGGCGTCGACCTCCGATCTGGGCCGGGCGCTTTCGGACGAGGTCGCGTTCTTTCGGGGCGTGCGCGCAACCATTGTAAAAGCGACACCACCCGGAGCCCAAAGCGCCGAAGACGTAGACCTAGCGCTTCAGCAACTGGTTTCTGAGGCCGTGGCTACACAGGGCGTCGTGGACGTGCTCGCACAGGCCGGTATTAAGCGGCCGGATATCTCGGTGTTTTCGGATGACTTTCTTGCCGAGATCAAAGATTTACCGCAGAAGAACTTGGCGCAGCAGATGTTGCAGCGACTGCTGCGTCAAGAGATTAAGGTCCGCGAGAAATCCAACGCCGTGCAAGCGCGCAAGTTCTCCGAAATGTTAGAAGAGGCGGTGCGCAGGTACGACAATCGTTCGATTGATACTGTGCAACTGATCGAGCGGCTTATTGAGTTCGCCAAAGAGCTGCGCGACGATCCAAAACGAGCCGAACAGCTCGGACTGACTGAGGAGGAGGTCGCATTTTACGATGCGCTGGCCGACAACGAGAGCGCGGTTGAAGTGCTTGGAGACGATGCGCTTCGGACGATCGCGCGCGAGCTTGTCAAAAACCTTCGCGAGAATATCACGATCGATTGGAACCTGCGTGAAAGCGCACGCGCTGGTCTCCAAGTTAGCGTCAAGCGCTTACTCCGCCGTTACGGTTATCCGCCCGACAAAACGGACAAGGCAACGAATCAAGTGTTGATGCAAGCGTCGCTCTTCGGAGATCAATGGGCCGCGTAAGCTTCCGACATGGCTGAGTCGAATGACTTTGGCTCTGGCCGGTTGTGACGACTGACCCTAAGGGGCGAGCGCTTTCATTCTCGCTGCTTGCGATTCGAGCATTCCAGTGCGCCACGGATTGAAGCGGTGAACGGGTCGCTCTCACACATAGCGTTTGGAGAAGAGCAATGCAGATAGTCTTGGGCAAAGGTCCCGCTACAATCTTTACGGTGGAGACTGCGACCGTTTCGAAGAACGCGCGGCTCGCATTCGTGTATAATTCGAAGACAAAGGATTCCGGGCTGCAGCTTTGGCGTCGTAAGAAAATGGTTATGGACATCTTCTTTGGAGAGAACGAAGACAACTATCTCCTTTGGGCGATCGGTCGCTTCGCCCTCGGCGCGTACACCGACTCTGACGTAGCGAAAGCGCGAAGGAAGCCTAGTGTGAAGGGTTATCTCGTAATGGATGAGGTCACGGGCCACGGAAACAAGGTCTTGATACTCGGCTTCAATCCAAAACAGCATCGCTTTGCCGTCATACTTCGGCACTTGAATGATGTCCGGATCGGGACGCTCGATCCGGAATTCACAACGAAGTATGTTGACCTGGCATTTGCAAGATTTGCGCTAGGCGCATATGAATTCGTCGACGAATTCCAAGAAGCCGTCCTGCTGAAGGAATCTGAGCGAGCGGCTGACTTCGTAAAAACGCCATCTTCATTGCAAGTGAAACTGCCGACCCAAAAAGACTTCGACTGAGGCGTGTGTGCGAAGGTCAAGGCACACTACCGAAGCCCCGTCGCGTGTGATGGTCGCGGGCCCGAAAGATCGGTATGTCGGTATTGGTTGTATGCCTCAAAGTGTGGGAGCGGAATTTGGCGCCGAGCATTTGCGCTACGGGGGTGTCCTGGCTACCTCCAAAGGTCAAACAGAGTCGCTACGCCGCGACGTTAGCGCGGAGCCTATTTCGACTCAGGGGCCATGCCCGGGAACAAAGAGGTGCGTAACATATCGTACATGGGCGAGCCGCTCACAACGGATAACCTCGCCGTGCAAATTTCGGAAGCGATTCTCGTCCACCAGATTGCCGGCATTATCAAAATGACGCCTAAAAACAGCAGGGTAAGCCAATGAAAGGATCAAGTCAACGAACTGCCGCGGACTTGGAACGCCGTTCACCGGTAGACGAGCGGCGCTGAAGCCATTAATGTGCATGTGGCAGGGAGCATGAATGGCGCCACGTGCGGCTTGAAGGTCGTAATCTATTCTCAGCCAAGGCGCCGAAGCGTCCTCAGCGCCAACAAATTCCTCCCCTAAGTCGGAGCCCGGCTCTAAGCGCGGAATGACAGTTTCCAACTGTTCTGGCGCTTCCTCATCTTCTTGGCCATACTCTTCTGAGAACTGCGCGTAGGTCGCGTCGTCTAATTCGTCAGGCGTGCTTTCCGGCACCAGCATGTAAAAAGCGAGCCGGGCACGCTGCGCCGTGTCCCGGCGGTTGAACTCGTACTGAAGCTGAAAGATTGAATCGTCTTCGACCATCTGGAACGAGTATTGGCCTCGCCGCGCCATGTCAGCCACGAGTGAGCGGGGCACGATGTCCTCGATACGAGGAGCGTCTTGGTAACCGTCCCAAGTTACGATGTGCTCTGCGCCTGGAGATCGGCAAAAGTTCGCGTTCTTTAGAATACCGACCCACTCGGCCATTGCCGACCGCATCGAATGAAGAATGTCATTCGGGTTCAACGTCGACCTCGGCAAGCATTCGCTTCAAATGCGCTATCATTTTTGGATCAAGCTCGGTCAAAGCATTACGCTCAAGGCTTAGGAGTGCGTCAACCGCGCGAGTTGCACGTTTAACTTCTTTGAGCCGTCTCGATGTTTCCGAGGCGTCGAGCCGACGAATTCTTAGATCGCGGAGATCTGGGAACGTAAAGCGCAGCGAAGGTACATCCTGCTGGACGCGAGCAAGCTCCTGTGCCGCTTCGGTCATCAGTATTCCGCTGCCGGTGATTCGCAGCCAGCCCTTTGACCGGGACATCGAGGTGAAAGCTCGATTACGATTCTCGATTTCATCCGTGTAACTGTAAAGCGCATCAAACGCGGCGATATACACAACAGGAGCTTCATTGCCTTTGGCGCGATATACTGTAGAAAGCGTAACATGACCGGGCTCAGCAAACTCTGACGATTGATCAAAGAGTCCCGGAATGATGGAGGAAATGCCGGCGCGCTCAAGCGTCCGCTGTATCCGCGGCAAGAATGCTCGAGCGCGCCTAGAGTCGAGGCACACAACCACAATGTCTTCTGGCTTCACCGCGTTTGTACGAATGTCGCGTTCTATTGATGCAGCGACCCATGCTAGTTCTGCTTCGCGATCGCCAAAACTTTGCACTTGCACGATTGGCTCAGCGCCGTTATACAAAGCCAAGACACGGTTCGGACTGTTCTCTGCGGGGCGGTGGATTTCAACATTTTGTCCGGGTTCAAGTTCGCCTCGCACTTCATAGCCAAACGACTCCCACGAGGCGCGATCGGACACCATTTGAACTATTCCGTGAGGCCCGTGGATACCAAGCCCGATCCCATGTGCCAAGACGAGCGTCTCTAACGGGCAACGATAGGAGCGCCGCAGCACCAAGTCCTTTTCGATCTCGCCAGGGTAATCTTCACTAAGGTTAAATTCGATATAGGGGCGTCCGTTTGCGTCATTTCCGAAGAGTTCTTCCGGCCGTGGGATCTCCACCGATGTCAAACTTTGCAACTCATCGTAAGCGAAATACACTCGCTTCTCATACGTGAGAAGGCGCGCGAGCACCTGAAAATACTCTGCTGGAAAGTCCTGTGCCTCGTCGACAAGTATGTAGTCGTACGTTGAGTCAATCGTGCTGTTGAGGACGTGATTGCAGCACGCGCGAAGCGGCGATCCGGGATCACGGGATGCGGCTTCACGGAAAGTTAAGGGCGCTTGGCCTTGCCGCCGGCAAATATCCGAGTAGACTCCGGACCTCGCGCGACTTCCCCAACTGTGCCGAATGTGCAAGTGCTCCCAGTCAGGATCGACGTCCCTGACTTGCCGGTAGAATTTCGTAATGAGATTGCGCGCTTGATTGTAAAGACTTTGCGTGTGAAATGTGAATAGCACCAGTTTATCTGGATACCGGAGGTGAAGTAGCGCGGCTTTCATCGCGAGTACGACGGTCTTTCCGGTGCCAGCTAACCCGCGAATTCTCTGCGGCCCAGGCGCGATCTGAATCGCTACCTTAAGCTGCTCCTCGTCAAGGAGGGCTATCTCGCGTTCCAAGTTTCGGATCGCAACCCCCATACGATCCGTCGCAAATGCGACTTCGCCGCCAGGTGCCTTTGTAAGTATATTGGCCCCTTGGAACACCGACTTCGCGCGTAGCCATGTTGTCTCATCGATGTCATGCCGTGATAGGGCGCTGGTCATATCGGCACCCTCTCCGATCAATACTGGCGCGAAGGTCAGTCCCGCAACGACTTCAGCCACTAGCTCGCGGAGGACGGTCGAGCGAATCGACGGCGCAACCATTGCTCCGATCGGTGTGGGAAAGCCACGCAGGGAGCGGTCTTTGGAGAATCGCTCGCGCAATCCGACCACAAAGTCTTCGAGTTGCAGGAGCGGCGAATCGACAGGCTGCCCTTCTATGGTCCACGTCTGCTGCTCAACCTGCTGAATCTCGTCCGCCGATGCGCGCACAAGGACTATTACGAGTGGAGCATAGCTGCGGGCGAGCAGAGTAAGGTCTGGCGCCTGATACGTAATTGACGCGAATAGCGGGTGCTTGTAAAAGCAGTAGCCGTCTTGACCGTTTACGAGATCCCGAAGCCGTGCCCATACCGCTTGCGCCGCCAAGTCGTCGGCATACGTGTCGAGCGACGAGATGAACTGCACGACGTAAGATCCTTTCTGCGGAATCTTTCCGTGAGGCAACTCTCGCATTGCCTCCTAAAACTTCGTAACGACTACTCGATCTTCCAGGTTGTACCAGGCAGGGTCGCCTACTGAGACAATTCACGATTTCTTTTGCCCAGACCTTGCTGCGTTTTTTCCACGGAGTGGCCGCCGGCGGCCTCAATTCTTCGAAACGCGGCGTCGCATTGATCGCGGCTGGGCTGACGGCGGCCTTTGGCGAGGGTAAAGGCTGCCTCACGCCCTGCGCATTACTCCGGGCTGGTCACGGTGGGCGAGTTACGCTGATGACTGCGACCTAAGCTTTCGTGCGGCTCGCCAAAGCCGCGAAGATCTTGACGACGCGACTTCACGACACTTGTCATACGCAGCGACACATTTAATCGTAGGAGGCACGGACGTGCGACGGCCGCTGGCGTCCTCGGGCACTCGACGCCGAATGTCACGCTAGTCATCTACGCTCATCTGGTAGCCGACGCGCAACGCACCGCGATCGCCAGCCTCCTCGACCGGCTCGAACGTATCTCGGCTGCGGTCGTGAATGGCAATTCGGCTACGGATCCTGGGGCGGACGGCAACCGTTTGGCAACCGTCACGCCCATAGAAACGAAAAACGCCCGTAAAAGCCAGCGTTCTATGGTGGAGGCAAGGAGACTCGAACTCCTGACCCTTACGCTGCCAGCGTAATGCTCTACCAGCTGAGCTATGCCCCCACTCGCCGGACGGCCCTATTCATTACATCCTTCCGGCACGCCTTTGGAGCGGGCGGAGTACATGTTAGCCCGGGCGAAGCGGCGTCGTGGAATAAGCGAGTCAGTCGCACATGGGGATGTAGCTCAGCTGGTAGAGCACCTGCTTTGCAAGCAGGGGGTCAGGGGTTCGAGCCCCCTCATCTCCAGATCTATAACCCGTTGTTGGGATTAATCGAGTATTCGGTGGTATGTCCAAAAGAGTTCATCGCGGCGATAGCCGTGAGCGACATAGAGTCGCTGCGCGAGGTCATTTGATTTCGCCGTCGTGAGGCTCAGCTTGGAAGCATGCGATTCGCGTGCAAACTGCTCCGCCTGGCGCAGCAACGCGGAGCCGGCGCCCTGTCGGCGTTGCGCCGGATCGACAAAAAGGTCTTCAAGGATCCACATCGGCCGCATTGCGAGCGTGTCGAACGACGGGAGCAAGTGGACAAAGCCGATCGCGACGCCGTTTGTCTTGGCGATGAAAAAACGCGTGACTTGCGACCGTAAGCGCTCGGTGACGAAGTCGTGCGCGCGCTCCAAACCCGAGGAGCGCCCGTAGAACACGCGATAGGCATCGAAGAGCCTCGCAAGATCGTGGACGTCGGCATCGCCGGCCTCAACAACTTCGAGTGTAGTCACGATCGAGCTACGTCAATCTCAGCGGGTTTGGTTGACGATCCAGATGTTGCCCGGGTTCTTCTGATTCGTATCTTCCCCCCAGGCGGCGTGCGTCATGTTGTTGACGTCGACGGCCATCTGCATGTAGTCGCCGTATGGAATGCCGAAGTCTGCCGCCGGACCCGATGAAAGCTGAGTACTCGAGCCGCTGAACGACTCGCCGCCGTTCGTGCTGTATTTGTAATAAACGTTCCAGGAGCCGGTCCGCGTGTCCATCCACGCAAGTCGAACGTCCCCCGCCGTTGGACCGCTGACGACGGCTGGAAAACAATGCGTCGCGGTTCTCGGCGCGTCTGAGACGTCGGCCGGAGTAGAAAACGACTTCCCATGATCGGCCGACTTCGCAAAGTAGACGCGCTCAAGTCCACCGTTATGCTCGTGTTCGCTTGGGGCGGTAGCGTTCCAAAATGCATAGATGGCATCGTCGGAGCCGATCTGCATGTTGATTTGCGGTGCGAAGAACCACTTGTCTTGACACTGCGTGCAGCTTGGCGGAAGTCCGCTGTACGCGAGATTCGTGGTGGTCCAAGTCGCGCCGAGGTTCGCAGATTTCGTTATCCAGACGGCCGCAGGCGCTGGCTTGTGCGTGGCGCTCCATACCGCGTCCCAAGTAAAGTAGATGTTGCTTTCTGAGTCGATGCCGCCACCCGACACGAGCACCTGCGAGGAGTTCGTTAAGCCCGCAAGCTTCGCAACGATATGCGTCGTCCATGTAATTCCCGAATTGATTGAGACCGATGCCACGATATGCGAATGATAATCTGTATAGCCGACCGCCATGAGCGATCCCCGCGAAACGAGCACGACTTTATCCAGCGGTGGCGCCAGACGCGAAACACTCCTCGGCGGCGCCGACCACGTCGCTCCGAAATTCGTCGATGAAACGATGTCGACCGGCGCATCCGGATACCCTTGTAAAAAGCCGAAGCTCAAGGTTTGGCCGTCAGGCGCCAGCGTGAACCAAGGATCGAATTGACCTTCGCTTTGAATCGGAGCCGCCGTCGCCACGGCGACAGGGGTATTCCAGGTCGTACCTGCGTCATCGGAGCGTTGTACCAGCATCTGCGTGTGGTATATGCCCCGCCGCTCTTGCGCTAGGCTCGCATGCGCGAAGGCGACGTAGAGGTGGCCGAAGTTGTCGGCAGTCATCGCGGGCTCCCAGTCGTCGCCGTTTGAATAGCCGATCTTCTCCGGAGGGCCAAAGATCGCGGTGCTAGGTGCGGAGAGCGTCGTGTTCCGACTACCATCGCAGCCGACGATCAGACTTGCCAACACCGCAACAGCGAGACGCACGATGGAAAGCGGATTCTTGCGCAAATCGAGCGATTCCCGTCCGAGCGGAGGGGCCTCGATAAATCAGCGCGTAATTCGATGCGATGAGTTCGGTGCGAGTTTTGGTCGGAACGCGCAAAGGCGCGTTCGTGTTGACATCCGACGGAAAGCGTGAAGAATGGAAAATTGACGGCCCGCATTTCGCGGGCTGGGAAATTTATCACGTCAAAGGGTCGCCGGCCGATCCCAACCGGCTCTATGCGTCGCAATCATCGAGTTGGTTCGGGCAAATCGTTCAGCGTTCCGACGACGGCGGCCGCAGCTGGAATCCGGTGGGTAATCAGTTCGCATACAAGGGAACGCCGGGAACGCACCTTTGGTACGACGGCACGCCGCATCCGTGGGAGTTTGCGCGCGTGTGGCATTTCGAGCCGTCGTTGCAGGATCCCGACACCGTTTATGCCGGGGTCGAAGACGCCGCACTCTTCCGCACGACCGACGGCGGTCAGAGTTGGGAAGAACTTGCCGCCCTACGAACGCATACGTCGGCGACGAGTTGGCAACCCGGCGCGGGCGGAATGTGCCTGCACACCATCATCCTCGATCCATCCGATGCCAACCGAATCGTCATCGCCATCTCCGCCGCCGGCGCTTTTCGCAGCGACGACGCCGGCGCTACGTGGCGCCCGATCAATCGCGGCCTCAAATCGAACAGCATTCCACAACAAGAGGCGGAGGTCGGCCACTGCGTGCATCGCATCGCGATGCATCCCTCCAAGCCCCAGGCGCTCTTCATGCAAAAACACTGGGACGTCATGCGCAGCGACGATGGCGGCGAATCGTGGCGCGAAGTCAGCGGCAACTTACCGACCGACTTCGGTTTCCCAATCGACGTGCACGCACACGAACCGGAAACCATTTATGTCGTACCGATCAAGAGCGATTCCGAACACTTCCCGATCGGCGGCCAATTACGCGTCTATCGCAGCCGAACGGGCGGCGACGACTGGGAGCCCTTGACGAAGGGTCTCCCGCAGGCCAACTGTTACGTCAACGTCTTGCGCGACGCGATGTCGGTCGACTCGCTCGATTCCTGTGGAGTCTACTTCGGCACGACGGGAGGCCAAGTCTATCTTTCACCCGATGCCGGCGAGAACTGGAGCGCAATCGTACGCGATTTGCCGGCGGTCCTGTCGGTCGAAGTGCAAACGCTGCCGTGATTCGGGTAGTGCTCCCGGCAAACTTGCGTGTGCTAGCGCGAGTTGAGGGCGAGGTCGCGGTCGAGCTCAACGGCGAGGTTACGCAGCGTGCGTTGCTCGATGCGCTTGAGTCGCGCTTTCCGGCGCTGCGCGGCACCATGCGCGATTACGTTACCCAAAAGCGGCGCGCGTACGTGCGGTTTTTCGCCTGCGAGCGCGATCTCTCGCACGAACTGCCCGACGCACCGCTTCCGCGCGAGGTCGCCGACGGCGCCGAGCCCTTCTTGGTGGTTGGAGCGATGGCCGGCGGCTAATACCCGCTGAATGGGGCGGCGGCAATAGGGCCGAAGCTGGACCGATGAAAGCCCCGTTGTGTCACGTACCGTTCCTTGGCTGTATCGCCTTGGTAATTTGCATCGCGTCGAATGCTGCCGTGGCGCGGGCTGCACCGTCGATGCGCCAGGTCCTAACCGCCACGTATGCCGTGAGGGATTTGTCGGCGGTTGCGCTTGCGCCCGGCGGCAGCGCGGTGGCTTGGCAAGAAAGTTTTCGCGATCCGCGGCGGCTCTTGGGCTCGCCGCGTTATTCCTCGGTATACGTCAAGCAACTTCACGGCGGCAGACGCGTTCGCATCACCGCGGGCCGCCGCAATGGTTACTACGACGAAGAGACGCCGGTCTGGTCGCCCGACGGCCGCAGCGTGGCGTTCCTCTCCGATGCGCGTTCGAAGGATCAGCTGCAAGTGTTCGTAAGCAACGCCGGCGGCGCATCCGTGCATCAGGTCACCAAATTAAGCGGCGCCGCCCAGCGTTTAAGCTGGTCGCCGGACGGCAGAATGCTGGGGGTGCTCTACATTCCCGGGGCGCATCGCAAAGCCGGCGCGCTCGCGCCGGGAATGCGCGACGTTGGCGTGATCGGTGCTTCGGTCGACGAGCAGCGCGCCGCAACGATCGACGTGCGGACGGGCCGAATCCGTTTGCTCACCCCGGCCGACACGTACGTCTACGAATACGACTGGTCGCCGGACGGCAAGCAGCTCGCCGTCACGTACGCGAAGGGAAACGGTGACAACAATTGGTGGGTCGCGCGTCTCGCCCGAGTCGAGCTGGCCACCGGCGCGATGCACGACCTGCTTGCCCCGTCGTTCCAAATCAACGACCCGCGGTGGTCTCCCGATGGAAGCAACATTGCCATTATCGGTGGTATTATGAGCGATTTCGGGTCCACCGGCGGCGACGTCTATCTCGTGAACGCTGTGTCAGGCGCGTCGCGCGACCTGACCGGCGGTGCGCCGATTTCGGCGCAATCGTTGCGCTGGAACGACGCTTCGAGTCTCGATCTGGTCGCGCATGTCTCGGGCGCGATGCACTTGATGCGGCTAAGTATAACGCCGGTGGGCACGGCACCGCTGTCGGCGCTGATCGCTCGCGACGAGTCACTGCCAAGCTGGTCGAGCGCGCGCTCGGGTGCGATCGTCGCTCTCGTGCGATCATCGTTCGCCGATCCGCCGGAGATTTGGGCGGGACCACCGGCCGAACTACGTCAGATTTCTCGCAGCAACGCCGGCGTAATACGTTTGTACGGCAATGCCGTTTCGTTGACGTGGAGGAGCGACCAATTCGCAATCCAGGGCTGGCTCATCTATCCGCTCGATTTCAATCCACGAGTCAGCTACCCGATGGTTACGGTCGTTCATGGCGGCCCTTCCGCGGCCTCCGAGCCCTCATTCGGAAATCGTTTCGTCAACGCGCTCGCGTCGCAAGGCTATTTCGTTTTCATGCCCAACCCGCGCGGGAGCTTTGGCCAAGGCGAAGCGTTCACACGCGCCAACATCAAGGATTTCGGCTACGGCGACTGGCGCGACGATCTCGCCGGAGTTGACAACGCATTGCGTAACGCACCGATCGACGCCAATCGCTTGGGACTCTTCGGATGGAGTTACGGCGGCTACATGGCCATGTGGGCCGAAGTGCAGACAACGCGTTTCAAGGCAATCGTGGCCGGGGCGGGCATCGTCAACTGGCAATCGTATTACGGCCAGAACAAAATCGATCAGTGGATGATTCCGTTCTTCGGCGCATCGGTCTACCAAGATCCTAGCGTCTACGCGCGCAGCGCGCCGATAACGTTCATCACGCGATCGCAAACGCCGGTTCTCGTTCTCCAAGGCGAACGCGACGAAGAAGTGCCGGCCCCACAAGCGTTCGAGTTTTGGCACGCCATGGAAACTTTGGGGGTGCCGACCAAACTCGTCGTTTACGCCGGCGAAGGGCACGCGCTGCAGAAGATCGACAATCAGATCGATATCCTCACGCAAACGGTAACCTGGTTCGACCGGTACCTGGCGCCGGCGAACCGCACGTAAAGCTCATCGAGGTAGCAAGGTTCGGATGGTTCTTAGCCGCGCGTTTCGCTAATCTGAGCACATGGAACAGCAGATAGCGCAACCGGCGACCGAGCGAATCCGCGAAGTATGCCGCTATATCGACCATCACCCCGACGAGCCGCTCACGGGCGATCGACTCGCGGCGATGGCGGTCATGAGCCGATTTCACTTCGCACGGGCGTTTCGAGCCGTCACCGGGGTCACCCCGAAAGAATATGTCAACGGTGCCCGCGTCCGCGCGCTCAAGCAAGGATTGCGCGGTTCGCACGGCGTCGATTCGGCGATTTACGACGCCGGCTACGGTTCGTCGAGCCGCGTCTATGAAAACGCCGCGCAGCGGCTAGGGATGACGCCGGGCCAGTATCGTCGCGGTGGAGCGGGAGTGGAAATTTCCACTGTTTGCGTCGATACATTGTTGGGATGTATGGCGATTGGAGCGACGGATCGCGGAGTTTGTTTTCTGCAGTTCGGCGACTCGCCCGAGCCGCTCGCATTGCAACTACGTAAGGAGTACCCCAACGCAACGGTCGTGCCTGCGCCACTGCCGCGGCCGCCGTTCGATGTGTGGATTGACGCAATCAATCGGTATCTCGCGGGAGAGCAGCCGCACTTGGACCTGCCGCTCGACATTCGAGCGACCGCGTTTCAGCTACGCGTCTGGAAATATCTGCAGGGCATTCCATACGGCGATCTTCAATCGTATAAGGAGGTTGCAGACGGAATCGGCGAACCCGACGCCGCGCGCGCCGTGGCGCGGGCATGCGGCATGAACGCCGTCGCGTTGGCAATCCCGTGTCATCGGATCGTTCGGGGAGACGGAAGTTTGGGCGGTTACCGCTGGGGGTTGCATCGCAAACGCGTTCTGATCGATATGGAACGCGAAGGTCGAGCGCAGACCCGTCCGTGATTGGGCAACATCTGCTCGGCGCGAACGCCGAGGCCGAACTACTGCAAAACGGCTTCGCTTTGGTTCCAAATGCGGTCGAGCCGGGCGAAGCCGTTGCATGGCGAGAGCTTTATGCCGACGACGCGTTGTTCCGCAGCCGCGTCGTTATGGAGCGGCACGCATTCGGCAAAGGCGAATACAAGTACTTCGCGCGGCCATTACCGGCACGAATCGGCGCCTTACGCGATGCCTTGTACGAGCAGTTGGTGCCCGTCGCGAACGAATGGATGCATCGCCTCGGTCGTTTGCACCGGTTTCCACCGACGTACGAGGCGTTTTTGCACGAGTGCCTCGAGAGCGAGCAGACGCTTCCAACCGCATTGCTCTTGCGATACAAGCGCGGCGACTACAATCGGCTCCATCAAGATCTCTACGGTCCCGTGGCGTTTCCGCTGCAGGCGACGTTCTATCTCAGCCGGCCGGGCGAGGAGTTCGGCGGTGGCGAGGTCGTTTTAGCCGAGCAGAAACCTCGTGCGCAAACGCGCGTTCACGTGTTGACGCCGGGGCAGGGCGATTTGTTGATCTTGCCCACGAGCGCCGCGCCGATGACGGGAGCAAAGGGATGGTATAAGGCGATCTTCCGCCACGGCGTCGCGACCGTGAACTGGGGCGAGCGTTTTACGCTCGGAATCGTATTGCACGACGCCCGCTGAGGCCGGGAACCGCAGCGCGGCTTTCTATTCGAAAGTAACGAGGCCTCTCACTCGCGCCGTCCACGGGCCTATCGAATATACTGGATGACGACGATCGTTGCGACTATCACGCCTACGAAAACTCCCCAGAAAAGGGCGACCGGGACTCGGTTCCTCCGGGTAACCGCCGCAGAGACGATTTGAATTTGAGCCCAGAGAAGCACCGCCAGGACCGCGACAGCCACAATGATCATACGGGGCTCGCGCGTGGTCGCGTACACCGCCGTATAGATACCCGCTAATAGAAACTGGAGTCCGACCGTGAGCCATATGAACGGACGAGGGCCATAGCTGTCGGCCATCCCGGTAATACCGAAGTGCAGAGGGACGCGGCTAGGGAGCTCGCTATAACGAACGGCGGTTAACACGATGGTCAACAATACGATAGCGGCGCCGACAGCAAGCGCGATGAGCTCCATCCATGTGACGTTACCCGCCGAAGATATCTGAGTTTCAGGACGGTAGAGCTGCGCCACAGAGAGCATGGCGTTTCAGTAATGGGCCGTCCTGGGATCGAACCAGGGACCTCATGCTTATCAAGCATGCGCTCTAACCAGCTGAGCTAACGGCCCGACGCGAGCTAGCAATATAGGACGCTCGCACGGGGCTTCCTCTAGGGCGCCGCTAGATCAGCGAGATCCACTTCTTCGTGATTTCGTCTTCGTTTTTGAGATGCGCCATGAGCAGCGCTTGGAGCACTTCGTGCTCGCGCAGGATCTCGGCCCGTTCGGCCGCCTCGTAGTCGAACGCTTGGTGCTGGGCCGCGATCTGTGCTTGCTGCTCGGCACTCGAGTCGGAATCGGCGCCTGAAACGGCGTCCGAGCGGGGCGCGGTGAGGGTGCCGCGCCCCGCGGCCGTGCGTTCGTTGCGAAGAGCCGGCAACGCGCTCATCATCATTCAGTGATCGATTGGATGAACTTCTTCGTGATCGAGTCGTCCATCTTGCGCTGTGCCATGTCCACGTTGCGCAGCGTATCGACTTCACGCATGTTTTCGCTGCGCTCGTCCATCATCTGATCGAAGACTTCGGATTGCACCTGAAGCTGCTCTTGATTCTGAATCTCCGAGCCGTACATTCCGAGCTGGAAGGTTTCGTCTTGGGTGTTGAGTGCGTTCATTGCAGCGTTCTGGGCATTGCCGGCGACGCCGTTTCCAAGCGCACCGCCGATCGCATTGCCGACGAGGCCGCTGCCGAGCCCTTCGAGGACTGGAAGCAAGAATGCCATGTCATCGCTCCTTTGAAGCTTTAGTTACTCGGCGTCACCGGCGAACTGCGTGTAATCGGTGCTTTGAGGTTGATAACCGCTCTGCGGCAGGCCCGGCAGACTAGGCGGGCTGAGCGGAAGGCCCTGGGCTTGCGTCGCGAGGGAACTCAACGACGAGATGAGCGTGCTCAGTTCCGCGATCGCTTCGCTCTGCGGCGATTCGGCGGTCTCGCCCGCAAGGGTGCCGCTGCTCGAGCCGTGCACTCTCCCGCTCTCCGAGCCGTGCACTCTGCCGTTATCCGAGCCGTGCACCGTACCGCTGTCCGGAAGGCGCGAACCGCGCACGGTTCCGCTCGTTGGATCGGTAAAGGGTGTGCCCGTGATGGTTCCTTCGATAGGGAAAGATGACATGTCCGTTTCTCCTGTTCTACGAGTTCGTCTCGTCGGCGTCGTCGTCGAGCAACGCGAGATAATCCGTTGCTTGACGGTGGTAGGAATGGGCGGCGTGCGCTTGAGGCATCGAAATCCCCGGCATCGGCGGCGAGAGCAATGGCGCCTGTTGGGCTTGAGCAGCGAGCGTGCCGACCGATGCGACGGTCGCATTCGACTCGGCGATCGCTGACGTGGCCGGCGATTCCGGCGCCTCCCCGGTCAGGCAGCGATAGTGGCGCATGACCGAATCGGCATACGCAAGATCGCTGCCGTCGGACCATCGGGTTTTCGTGCCTTCGGCCGTCGGCGAGCCCGCATTGTATGCCGAGAGCGCCGCGTGAACGTTGCCGCCGTACTCTTTGAGCAGTCCCGAAATCATCCCGGCGGCGTAGTCGGAGTTCTTGGCCGGGTCCATGGCCGCTGGGGTGGATGCGAAGACGTGCCAGCGGTCATCGATTTGAAAGATCCCGCGGCCGTGGCCGCCGTCGCCAATGACGTTGCGGCCGGCATTGCTTCCGGGGCCGCCGGTCTCTTGCGCCGCCACGGCCGCCAGCAGATCGGGGTCGAGGCCGTACTTGCGGGCGGCGCCGGCAATCTGAGAGGCAAAGCTGACGCCTTCGCCGGCGAGTTTGGAAGCGATTGGGTCGATGCTCATGGCAGCCCTCTATCCCCCGGGGCGGCCGTTTGACAAGGCGGAACGCGGGTTCTAGAATGGCAAAGTCCGTGGCGGCCCCGCCTGGTTTGGCGGGGTTTCTTGCTGGGCGACGTACTTCTATGGACCGTTCACACAAAGTCGACATCAGTGGTCTGCTGGCCGGCAGCCGTCAGCAAATGGTCGTTGCCGACGACGTCCCAATTGAGCCATTTGAAGGGGTCGTCTTCCCGGAGCCGGTCCGGGTCGAACTCCAACTCCATCAGGCCGACCGGATGTTGGCCGTGGAAGGAAGCGTCGATGCCAGGGTCCACGGGCAGTGCGACGCATGCCTGGAAGACGTCGACATTCGAATCCATGTCGAGGTCGAGGAGCGACTCGATCCGGCGCGCGGCCGCGACGTCGATCCGTTCGGTGAGAGCAACGTTCTGACCGGAGAGCGGCTCGACATCGCCGATTTGGCGCAGCAGAGCTTGTTGAGCGCCCTGCCACTGGGTCTGCGGTGCGGGCCCGAATGTCGCGGTCTCTGCCCTTCCTGCGGGGCGAACCGAAATGCGGGCGAATGCTCGTGCCAGCCCTCACCTTCTTTTTCCAACGGAGAGTAAAGTGGCGAACTTAAAATGGAAGACGCCGCGCAGTAAAACGCGCAGTCGTCGCGCGGCGAACTGGAAACTCGGCGACGTGACGACGGTCTTGTGCTCGCAGTGCCATCAGCCCAAGCGGCCGCACTTCGCATGCCCGCATTGCGGCACGTACAAGGGCCGTCAAGTTCTCAAGATGCCTGAAGAGTCGGCCGGTTAGTTCGCGCGTGCCCTCCTGCGGGGTCAGGATTGCCGGGGTGGGCCACTATGCGCCCGCGCGTGTCGTCACCAATCACGATCTCGAAGCCTGGCTAGACACGTCTGACGACTGGATCGCGACCCGCACCGGCATGAAGCGCCGTCATTGGGCCTCCGAAGACGAGGCGACCAGTGATTTGGCGACGGCCGCGGCGAGCGCCGCGCTTATGCACGCCGGAATTCGCGCGCAGGAGATCGACTGCTTCATCGTCGCGACGGTGACACCCGATTATTATTTTCCGGCGACCGCGTGCCTGGTCGCAACGAAACTGGGTGCCCGAGAAAAGGCGGCGTTCGATGTTGCCATTGCCTGCAGCGGCTTCATCTATGGGCTCACCATAGCATCGGGATTGATACGCGCGGGCATCTACGAGCGGATCATGCTGATCGGCGCGGAGTCGTTATCGAAAATTCTCGATAAGAACGATCGCTCGACCGCCATTCTCTTCGGCGACGGCGCGGGTGCGGTAATTCTCGAGCGCAGCGAAGCCGATAGCTTTCTCGCCTCCGATTTGAGCGCCGACGGCAGTCGTCCCGAACTCCTCTACGCGCAGGGCAGCGGAGCGCGTAAGCCGCTCGATCACGATGCGCTCGACGCGAAAGTCCATCTTATTCACATGCAAGGGCGCGAAACGTTCAAGCTGGCCGTGCAGAAAATGGTCGAGGCCACCGAATCGGTGCTCAAGAAGGCCGGTCTCGGAAAGGCCGACGTTACGTACCTCGTCCCGCATCAGGCGAACCGGCGCATCATCGACGCGACCGCGCGTTACTTGGAGTTACCCGACGACAAAGTCGTTATCAACATCGAAGAGTACGGAAATACTTCGGCGGCGTCGATTCCACTCGCGCTCTCCGAAGCGGTGCGCGCCGGGTTGGTCAAGCGCGACGATCTGATAGTCTTCGTTGCGTTCGGCGGTGGGCTCTCGTGGGGCGCCGTTGCGTGGCGGTGGGCTTGATGCGAATCGCCGCCATTTTTCCCGGGCAGGGATCGCAGAGCGTCGGAATGGGCTGCGACGTGGCCGCAGAGTCGGTGGCTGCGCGCGCGATCTTCGAACGCGCTTCAGAGTTGTTGGGGTACGATCTCCTCGCGCTGCAACGCGTGGGTCCCGAAGAAAAACTGCGGGAGACCGAGTACAGTCAGCCGGCGATTTTCACCACGAATCTCGCGCTCTTTGCCGCCGCCGGCGACGCGGGGGAAACGGTCGTTACTGCGGGTCATTCGTTTGCAGAGTTATGCAGCCTGACGATTGCGCGCGCGTTGACGTTTGACGATGCGTTGCGTATCGTCAGTGCACGTGGAAGGGCGATGCAGGCGGCGGCGCAGCAAACACGAGGCGGAATGTCGGCGATTCTTGGCCTTGAAGCCGCCAAGGTCCGCGAGGTGCTCGAGCACGTCCGCGGCCACGCCCGCGTGAACCTCGCGAACTTTAATTCGCCGACCCAAATCGTGATTAGCGGCCAGCTCGATGCGGTGCAAGCCGCGGGTGAAGCAATGCTCGAGGCGGGAGCGAAGCGCGTCGTGCCGCTCAACGTGTCGGGCGCTTGGCATAGCGAGCTCATGCAGCCCGCGATCGAGCCGCTGCGAGCCGCGGTCGAGAGCGCACACTTCGATCTTCCGGGCATTGACGTGATCTCGAATGTCGATGGGCGAGTGTATCGCGACGTCGACTCGATCAAACGAAGCCTGATCCGCTCCGTCGTCGACGAGGTGCGCTGGCACGACACCGCGGAGGAGTTGCTGCGCTACGAGCGGGACATCGTGGTTGAGTTCGGCGCCAGTGGCGTATTGAGCGCGTTGATGAAACGCATGCCGTCGGCGCCACGGACGATGGTCGTGAGCGACTTCGCCGCCGCGCGGCAGCTGCGGAGCGCCGGCGAAACTGCGGCGCAAGCGAACGTATGAGCTTCGCCGGCAAAACAGCGATGATTACCGGTGCCAGTCGCGGGATTGGTCGTGCGATCGCAATTGAGCTTGCCCGCCGCGGCGCCGATGTCGCGCTGATCGGCCGCGACCTCGATGCGTTGCGAGAGAGCGCGGAATGTTGCGCCAAGGCGCGTCCCGGAGCCGCGGCGGAAATCTTCTCGGCCGACGTGGCCGACCAGGCCGCGATCGAACGTGTCGTCGGCGACGTCGTCGCGCGCTTCGGACGGATCGATTTCGCCGTTGCTAACGCGGGACAGAGTGCCGACGCCCTGCTGTTGCGACTCAAGTCGGAGACCATCGATCGCATGCTCGACGTCAACCTCAAGTCGGCATTCTATCTTTGCTCCGCCGTTGCAAAGCCGATGATGAAGCAGCGAGCGGGCTCGATCGTCCTGATGACCAGCATTGTCGGCATGACGGGTAATGCGGGCCAAGCCGCATATGCAGCCTCAAAGGCGGGTCTCATTGGGCTCTGCAAATCGGTCGCAAAGGAGTTGGGTTCGAGGAATATAAGAGTCAACGCCGTCGCGCCGGGTCTCATCGAGACCGCAATGACTGAGAAGATCCCCGGTGCAGCTAGGGAATTTTTGATCAAGCAAGCCGCTCTCGGACGAGCCGGGAAGCCGGAAGACGTCAGCACCGTCGTAGCGTTCCTGTGCTCCGACGACGCGGGATACATGACCGGACAAACGCTCGTCGTCGATGGCGGCATCCTCATGTGAGAGGGGTTTTGATGTGAACGATTTTGAAAGGAGACGCCATGGCCACCACCTTCGATAAAGTGAAGAAGATCATCGTCGAGCAGCTCGGTGTCGACGAGTCCGAAGTGACGCCCGAAGCATCGATCACCGACGATCTCGGTGCCGATTCGCTCGACCAGGTCGAACTGGTGATGGCGTTCGAGACCGAGTTCAACATCGATATACCCGACGAGGAAGCGGAGAAGATCAAGACGGTCGGCGATGCGGTCAAACGCATCGACGAAACGACCGCCGGCTCTTCGACCACCTAACCGCGATTGTTCGATCAACTCCAAGAGCGTCTGAGCGCGATCTTCGAGCGCCTGAGCGGACGCGGAAGGATCAGCGAAGCCGAGGTTAACGAGGCGTTGCGCGAAGTGCGCGTCGCCTTGCTCGCGGCCGACGTTTCGCTCGCGGCCGCCAAGGCATTCGTTGCGCGCATCAAAGAGCGTGCGGTCGGCGCCAACGTGCTCGAATCCCTGACGCCGGCGCAGACGATTCTCAAGGTCGTCTACGACGAGCTCGTCGAGCTACTGGGGCCTCCCACCGGCTCGGGCAAAGCGCGCCTGCAATTTTCCGATGCGCCGCCGTCGGTCATCATGCTGGTAGGTTTGCAAGGATCCGGAAAAACGACGCAAGCCGCAAAGCTCGCCTTGCGCTTGAAGGAGCAAGGGCGCCGTTCGCTTTTGATTGCAGCCGATATCTACCGTCCCGCGGCGATCGACCAGCTCAAGACATTGGGCAAGCAGATCGGGCTTCCGGTCTACGAGCGGGGTACCGCCGATCCGGTCGCGATCGCGCGCGAGGGCGTCGCGGAAGCGAAGCGCTTGGGGCTTTCGACGGCGATCGTCGACACAGCGGGGCGTTTGCAGATCGACGAGCCGCTGATGGAGGAACTCGCGCAGATCAAGCGGGTCGCCAATCCGTCCGAAATTTTGCTCGTCGCCGACGCGATGACCGGACAAGAAGCGACGAACGTTGCCAAGGGCTTTCACGAACGCCTCGGCATCACGGGCGTCGTGCTCACGAAGCTCGACGGCGATACGCGCGGCGGCGCGGCGCTGTCGATCCACAATGTGACGGGCGCGCCGATTAAGTTCGTCGGCATGGGCGAGAAGCTCGCGGCGCTCGAGCCGTTCTATCCCGAACGGCTGGCCTCGCGCATCCTTGGCATGGGCGACGCGTTGACGCTCATCGAAAAGACGCAAAGCCTCTATTCCGAAGAACAAGCGCGCAAGCTCGAGCAGAAGCTGCTCAAGCAGACCTTCACGCTTGACGATTTTCTCGAGCAAATGCGTCAAGTGCGCAAGCTCGGTTCGTTCAACGACGTCATGAAAATGATTCCGGGCCTCTCCAAAGCACTGCCAAAGAACTTTGAGATTCCCGAACGAGAGCTAAGCAAAATCGAGGCAATTATCTGTTCGATGACTCGCGGCGAACGCCGCAGTCCGGAAGTTTTGGACGGCTCGCGCCGTAAACGAATCGCTCGCGGCTCCGGCACTCAGGTTTCCGACGTTAACCGGCTCGTGAAGCAGTTCGATCAAGCCAAACATATGACCAAGCAGTTGAGCCGAACGAGGCGGGGTAGATAAGAAAGAATGGTACGCATCCGACTGCGCCGCAGCGGCGCAAAGAAACAGCCCACGTATCGATTCGTCGTTTGTGACGCGCGCGCGCCGCGCGACGGGCGATTCATCGAAATCTTAGGGCACTACAATCCGCGCACGGAGCCACGAACCGTTGTCGTCGACGAGGAAAAGGCGCGGCAGTGGCTGGCCAAAGGCGCGCAACCATCCGACACGGTGCGGCGGCTCTTCGCCGAAAAAGGCATCGTCGAGCGTGGTCCCATTCCAACGACGAAACGCAAGCCGCGCAGCGCCCAGAGTAACGCATCGTGAGCGCGTTCGACGACGAGTTTGGACTCTTTAGCGAAACGGTCGTCGACGAGCCCGAACGTAAACCATTATCCCGCAAGGAGCCCGCGCCTCGAACCGATCCAGTGCCGCGAAAAGAGTTCGTGCCGCGACGCGAGTCCGGGGCACGTCCGCCGCGGCCTGCGCGCCGGCCGAGCGCACCGTCGAACGACCCGTGGGCCGGGCATCGCCGTGCCACCGAACTGCTGGGATTTCTCGCGCGAAAACTCGTGCAAAAGCCCGAAGTCGT